>DUAN01000108.1:9320-25690 GCA_012960845.1 Planctomycetota bacterium
CCCTTTTCTGGAATGACAGAACTGCCGGGACATCGACCTCTGCCTGGGGAATCTTGATTCCGAAGTAGGAACTCTCCCTGGCGGTGTCGAGGACATGCGCACTCTGAAGGAGTGCCTTGGTCGGAATGCAACCACGGTGCAAGCAGGTGCCGCCTGGAAGTGGATCCTTCTCGACCAGTACCGTGTTGAGCCCGAGCTGGCCAGCCCGGATGGCGGCCACATATCCACCGGGGCCGCCCCCGATGATGGCTACATCGAAACTGCCGATCTTTTCGACCATCTTTCGATTTCCCTTCTCGAGTATCTTGTCAGGCCGTCATCCTCTTCCGAGGAGACGGGGAGTCCTCCAACGGGCTTCACTCAGCGCCTTTGGATTCGAGAGTACAGAGGAAGACGATACCCGGAGAACCCCTCGGCCATCCAGCGAAGCGGGAAACCTGCGGTCTCGTTGAATGAAGTGCCTCTGCCCCCTAGAATGAGCGCAATAGGCACCATTACTGGTTCCCGCAGCCCCCGGAACTCGTCCTCGCAGATGGGTTCCACCAGGTCAGGATCAACATGTCCACTCAGAGCCCCCAGTCTGCGAATCCCCGAGGCCGTCCGCGTAAGAACCGCGATGAGCAGCCCAGGATCGAGGGTCTCGAGGCTCGGCAGTTGCTGGCGATGTACCGGAACATGTTCCTCAGCCGAGAGATGGATGATGAAGAGATCCGGCTCAAGGGAAAAGGGCAGATCTTCTTTCAGATCAATGGCTGTGGTCATGAGGCGATCAACACCGCCCTTGGCATGGTACTGGAAGCGGGCAAGGATTGGTTTTTCCCTTACTACCGTGATCGAGCCTTGATGCTTCAGCTGGGGCTGACTCCAGTGGAGATGATGAAGACGGCCACAGCGGCGCGGGACGAGCCCGCGGGTGCCGGACGTCAGATGCCTTCCCACTGGGGCAGCGAGCGACTGCAAGTGGTCAATCAATCCTCCTGCACAGGAAGCCAGTGTCTTCATGCGGTCGGTTGTGCCGAAGCCTGGATGAAAGGTCATCGCAAGGAGGAGCTCCGCGATCGAATTCGAAACTGGAGCGACGGAGAGGTCGCCTTTGTTTCGGTCGGGGATGGCACCACCAGCGAGGGTGAATTCTGGGAATCGCTGAGCACGGCGTGTACTCTCGATTTGCCGGTCTTGTTCGTGGTCGAGGACAATGGCTACGCCATCAGCGTTCCGGTGGAAGTCAATACACCGGGAGGGTCCATCTCCAAACTGGTGCTGGGATTCCCTGGGCTCGATGTCCACGAGGTCGATGGTTGTGATCCGGTGGCTTGCCACACCCTGCTCAAAGATGTTGTTTCCGACATGCGCAATGGCAATGGCCCGGCGTTGGTCCACGCTCATGTCGTGCGGCCGTATAGCCACAGTCTCTCCGATGACGAGCGCGCCTACCGTTCCTCGGAAGAGATCGAGGCGGACGCTCTGAAGGATCCATTGACCTCTTTTCCACTGTTCCTGAAGGAGCGAGGAATCGCCACGGAAGAGCAGCTCGAGGAGATCCGGAACCAGGTGAAGCAAGAGGTCCGAATCGCTTCTGATCTTGCTGTGAGTTCACCCCAGGCACATCCCGACACCATTCTGGAACATGTATATTCGGAGGATGTGGATCCAACCGGAGCCGACTTCGACACCGAGCCGGCACCTCTGGCTCAGGCGAAGCCCACAACGATGGTCGATCTGATCAATTCGGCGATACGCGATGAGATGCGCAGAGACCCGAGGATTCATGTCTTCGGTGAAGACGTTGCCGATGCCAGTCGTTCGGCGGTGCTTACCGATGTGAAGGGCAAGGGTGGCGTGTTCAAGGCGACCGCCGGACTGCAAAGAGAGTTCGGTGATGATCGTGTCTACAACTCGCCACTGGCAGAAGCCAATATCGTGGGACGTGCCATCGGCATGGCAGTTCGTGGATTGAAGCCGGTGGTCGAGATCCAGTTCCTCGATTATATCTGGCCGGCATTCCATCAGATCCGCTCGGAGCTTGCCCTGTTGCGCTGGCGATCCGCCGGCGTGGATCGGTGCCCGGTCGTCATCCGGGTCGCCAGCGGCGGCTACCTTCGAGGAGGTGCGATCTACCACAGCCAATCGGCCGAGACGATGTTTACTCATATTCCTGGATTACGCGTCGTGATGCCCAGTAATGCTCAAGATGCCAATGGCTTGCTGCGAACTGCGATCCGTTGCGACGATCCGGTGATCTTCCTCGAGCACAAACACCTTTACCGTCAGACCCACAACAAGGGTGTCGATCCTGGGCCCGATTACATGATCCCGTTCGGAAAAGCGGCGCGGGTGAGGGAGGGGAAAGACCTGACGATCCTCACCTATGGAGCGCTGGTCCATCGATGCTTGACGGCAGCGAAGACGCTGGCCCAGGAGGGGATCGAGGCGGAAATCCTCGATCTGAGAAGCCTCGCTCCCTACGACTGGGAAGCGATTCGGGAGTCGGTGATGAGGACCAATCGGGTGCTGATCGCCCATGAGGAGTCCCTTTCCTGGGGATATGGCGCCGAAATCGCCGCCAGGATTCAGGACGAGTTGTTTGATCACCTGGACGCTCCCGTCCGAAGAGTGGCTGCGATGGACTGTTTTGTCGCCTATGCACCGCAATTGGAGGAAAAAATCCTCCCTCAGCCAGAGAAGGTGGCCCACGCAGCGAGAAATCTGGCATTGTATTGATGGGGAGTCTGTAGGAACCCTGCGCAGCAGATCTCCGTTGTAATCGGTGGAGAATCGCTGCGTCGAATCCAGAAGGTCGGAAACCAGAGCCGAGGAGTATTTTTGAGATCTCAGAATCCCAATGATCCGTCCCCCGAAGATGGGGAAGTCGACCCGTCGGAAAAGAGTGCCTGGAGTCAACGACCCTGGGTCTGGTTCCTCATCATGTTGATGATCGTGGTAGTGATGGTCCAGATGACCGGTTCAGGAGCGATCGGAAATTCTCATGAGGTCCCCGCGTCGGAACTGCTCACCCAGGCGAGCCGGAGCAACATCCTCAAACTCGAAGAGGTTGAACTGGATGTATTTGTCGCCACGCTGAAGACTCCCATCGAAGTTGAAGTGATAGAGTTCACCGGGAAAAGCCTGGTCGAGACGACCAGTTTGCGATCCAATATCCCCCCTGCCCTCAAGGAAAAAATGTTCCTGGTCACCACCGCAGCCCAGGGAGAGGTGATCTTTCAGTCCACCTCTGCTCCTGCATGGCAAGTGATCGTAGGAGGGTTACTCCCCATCATTATCCTGGTCGGATTCTTCTGGTGGATGAGTAACCGCGTTCGCCGCCAGATGGGCAGCCCCGGAATTTTCGGGAAGTTTTCCAGCAATCAGGCGAAGCGATTCGAGAAAGATGAGCATTCCGTTTCCTTCGAGGACGTCGCTGGCCTGAAGAATGTCAAAAAAGAACTGTCAGAGATCGTCGAGTTCCTCCGGGAACCGGAGCGGTTCACCAAACTGGGCGCAAAGATCCCCAAGGGTGTTCTGCTGGTCGGACCTCCGGGCACAGGTAAGACGCTTCTGGCGCGAGCCGTGGCCGGCGAAGCAGAGGTGCCCTTCTTCTCCATTTCCGGCTCAGAATTCATCGAGTTGTTTGTCGGTGTCGGAGCTTCCAGGGTTCGAGAATTGTTCGAAGAGGCCAAGCGGAGTGCACCCTGCATCATCTTCATCGATGAGATCGATGCGGTTGGAAGGTCGAGAGGAGCAGGCCTGGGCGGGGGCCATGACGAGAGAGAGCAAACCCTCAATCAGATCCTGTCGGAGATGGACGGTTTCGAGCCAAACCAGGCCGTAATCGTGCTCGCGGCGACCAATCGACCGGATGTCCTCGATGCTGCTCTGGTCCGACCGGGACGATTCGATCGGCAGGTAGTGGTCGAAAGACCGCAGAAAGAAGGCCGCCGTGCGATCCTCAAGGTGCACAGCAAGAACATGCCCCTCGACAAAAACGTCGACCTGGAGCTGCTGGCACGAGCAACGATTGGATTCTCCGGAGCAGATCTTGAAAATCTCGCCAACGAAGCGGCATTGATGGCCGCGCGTCGGGATCACAAGACGATCACCCAGGGAGACTTCGATCGGGCCAAGGATAAGATCCAGCTCGGAACCCTACGTGATGAAGCGATGAGTGAACGTGAGAAGGAACTGACGGCCTATCACGAAGCGGGACATGCTTTGGTGGCACTGTTGCAACCGGAGACTGATCCGGTTCACTCGGTGACCATCGTCCCTCGCGGAAGAGCACTCGGGGTCACCCAGCAACTGCCCAGAGAAGAGATTCACAATTACTCTCGCACATATCTGCTCAACAGAATCGCCATCTTGCTGGGAGGTCGAGCAGCAGAGGATCTTGTTTTCCAGGAGTTCACCACCGGCGCACAGAATGATCTGGAGCAGGCCACCAACCTGGCAGAACGAATGATCTGTCAGTGGGGAATGAGTGAGAAGATAGGTCCCGTTTCCTTCAAGCGGAGCGAGGAGCATGTCTTCCTCGGTCGTGAGCTGGGGGAATCGAATGGTATCAGTGAGCACACTGCGATGCTCATCGACGAAGAGATCCGATCGATGCTCGACGACGGTTATCAGCGCGCGATGAGGATCCTCGGAGAGTCACGAGAGAAACTCGAGGTGTTGACGAGAGAGTTACTGGAGAAGGAAGTTCTCAATGATCGAGAGATCTACGATCTGATGGGGATCGAGGTCCCACCTGAACTGGCCGAGATGATCCAGGATTCGGAAGAGCATCCAGCCTCGAGCACAGCGACAGAAAAAAAGGCGGATGAGGCAGAGGATCCGAAATTGCCCAAGAATGTGGATCCTGGAATGTTGGGCCTCGAGGGATCCTGAGCCTCCACTGAGCCTTCACTGAGCCTTCTCTGAGGCTGCTCGATCGAGAAATCGCCAATTCGTCGATCGCCATCCCTGTTGGTTGCACCTGCCATCGAGCAGGGGCAGCATCTGTGCGGGGGAATGGCCAAATGAGCGAACGGCTCTACCAAAATTTCCAGCCACAGGAACAGCACTCGGAGTTCCTGGCAGGAGTCGGGGGCGATGATCGTCTCGATCAACTGGACCTGCTGGCCCAGCAGGACAGTGGTGATCCACATTATCTCGGTCGATTACTGATTCACTCCGATCAGCAAGGCAAGGTTTTTGACATCTCGACCACCTCACTCGAGGGACTCATCGATCGAGCACGCGCTCCAGCGGGCGACCACTGGACGACGATTCTTCCGGGAGGATTGAGATCTCTGGTGGAGCAGTTTGCCCATCTTGCCCGGTTGCTGGTTTTTCTCAGGGAACAGGGGGTGGTGCTATACGTGATTCCACCATCGGCGCTGGTACTGGGTAGCGATGGACGACTACGTGTGAGGAATGATCGAATCGTAGTCGATCTGGATGCCAGTATCGATGAGATGGCCTGTAGAATCGCCCCTGAGATCCTTCTCTCAAGAGATCCCATCCCCTTCGAGGAGAACCAGATCGTCTATGCACTGGCGGTCTTGGTCCACGAGTGTGCCCATGGCTCTCCACCGTGGTCTGGCAGGACCGCCGCGGAAGTCGCCGATCGGCTTCTGTCGAGAGACCCGGGTTACTTCATTTCCGATCGGGTCAGCGATCCTCCGGGTTTGAGCGGATTACTGAGAGACGCACATTCTCGAGACCCACAGGTTCGTCCCGCCACCCTCCGAGGTTTTGCCAGCATGCTCGAGGCGGTTCGAGATGGAGCGCGACCCCGCTCTCGCGCCAACAGTTCTGTCGAGGAGGATCGGCCCAGTAGACGATGGGGCCGATACTTCGGGGTGATCGCTCTGTTGTTTCTGGCTGTCTGGCTGGGACGGTCGAGCGTAGAAGGTCCAGCCACCGCAGATCTGATTCGCAGTCTCTCTTCGGCGATGCTGGCACGACCGCTTCCGAGCCATGCGGAGGATGTTCCGGTCCATTCGTTGGGGCAAACGCTGCTCGATCTGTACGGAGAAGAGGCGTCTTCCTTGCGCAGCGATCCAGATGTTCAGCGTCAGTTGGCATGGGTAGCCATCCGTGCAGGAAAGCCGCGAGCGGCGCGGCTTGCCGCAAAATATGCCTTCCAGAGCGATCCGTCCCGTCCGGGTCCATGGACAGCACTGGGGATCGCCGCCCTTGAAATGGGCGATCTGGCGGGCCTTGTGGAACTTCAACGGAGCATCGAATTGGAACCTCTCGATCGATTTGATCGCTGGAGTCGAGGTGCTGCTCAGATGTACCTGCTGCGCTATTCAACTGCTGCGAGAACCTTCTCAGAGATCGCTGAGCAGGATCCCGGAGATGCGGATGCCTGGTTTCATCTGGCCCTTGCGCGATTGCGCAGTGGAGACATCCACGGGGCTGCCGATGCGCTGGCGACGTCACGTCGCATTCGCCCCTTCGATGGTTGGATCGATTGGCTCGCCGCAGAGATCTATCATGCCAGGGGTATGGATGAAGAGGCACTCCAGGTGCTGGAGGAAGCCACTGCCCGCTTCTCATCATCTGCGGGATTAGCGTTGCGCATCGGGGCCTTGTGGGATCGCCTGGGAGATCCGGTGCGTGGTCGGGACTGGATCCGTCGGGCAGATGCTCAGCGAATGCCCGCTCCCAGGAGAGAGTGGCGAGCCGGGGGTCGATTTGTCGAGCAGGGGCGAGATCACCTGATGCTGGGACCTCCCGCGCCACCGCAATAGATAATGGATTGAATAACAGCCCACTTACTCCGTCATCCCTCTCGAGTGAATGATCGTGGCGATTTAGCCGCGGGAAACACTCGAGAAAGGAGTCGGAAATGTCGAATCGCTCTCTACTGGTGATGGCCCTGTTGGTGTCACCGATGATCCTGGCAGCCACAAAAGTCGAGGCTGTCTCGCCCCGCAAGCTGCGATGTGTCTCGGCTACCGCGCGTCATTCGGTCAGGGCTTGTTCCCTTCATGCCCATTCGCACAACATCTTGCCTGGCATCGTTTACTCCAGGCGGGGTGGAGGCTGTGTTCGGACCTTTTCCAACGGAATGACGCAGGTCTGGAGACCGGCGACCTCGCACTTCGAATTCCGGAAGATCTGTAGTCCCGATCGATTTCGTACGGTGACCCGCTTTCGCACCGTCTTTCGCTGTGGAGTCCCTTCTCGAAGGTCATACCAGCAACGGATCCGGATCCCGGGAAGGGCCCGCAGAGTCTCCCACCGGGTCCATGTTCCCGGAGCCTGGGTTTTCCAGAAGCCCGGTTGTGGCCTTCCTGGTGTCGGTCCCTTTCACTAGAGTACCTCCCCTTGCCCCCGGGGCCGACGGAACCCACCGTCGGCCCCGGTTCTTTTCTTTCCACACCTTGACCTGTCCCTGACCACCCCCCATATTCCTGCCAGCCGAAGATCTGGACCCATCCCTCTGGCTGATGAAGTTGATTCGAGAATCGTGGGAGTGTGTTTCTCCGCCTGCATCTCCACCCGCCCTGAGTCCCAACACTCCCCTCCGAAAAAATTGAGAAGTCTCGGCCGGTTCGAGTCCCGCTACTGGAGTCCAACACTGGAGTCGGCGGCGATCGGTCAGGATTCAGATCAGTGACTTCAATATGCGGTTTCCCAGGAGGGGAATCGATTCGGGAGTTCGGCCCCAGAATCCGCCTGTGCACTGAAGCAGGGAATGGGGGAATCGGCGGATGTGGGTCGTAGATCGGGTACGGATCGGCGACAGATCGTGGTGGAGGCGGGATACGCTTTTCGCCCGAAGATGAGATGACCAGGCTGGGGAGCCTGGACGGGGACGCCCCCAAGTGGGGTCAGGGGATCCGATCGAGGAGCCGTGCCAGGCACGGCGACTCGAAGACGGGAGCGTGGGGAAAGAGAAAGAGCGGTCTCACACCGCGGATCGCAGGATCAGTTCCTGCTGGATCGATCTCCATCTGCCACCGCCTGCTGGATCGAAGAAAGCCCTGGCCACTCCCGGTCTGGTCTCAGCCCCGTTTCCCTGACCGCTCTCAGCCCAACACGCACATATCGGCCTGCTCGTCCCTACGCACTTCCTGGGCAGGTTTCCCAAAGTCCTAGCGACATTTCAGACCCAAGCTTCTCCTCGCCGAGTAGGGACGGCGAGGAGCTTTTGCGCCAGCCGAGGCTGATTTCCACCGTTACTTTTCTTTACGGGAGAGCCCCCGCCCGATATCCTATCCGTCAGGATTTGTTACGGTCGTATGGGGGTGCTGAGAAAGCGCCGATTCGAGGAGGTGGGTTCGATGGATGGAGAGAGCCAAGTGGTCCAATCGAGTGAAGATGCGCTGGAAGCCACCCCTCGCCAGCAAGCGTTGACTCGGCTTCGTGAGTGGATCCAGATCGGACTCGATCCCGACCCCGAAACTCCTCGCAAGGGCGCCACCAGCTGTTCTCTGTCGCTGATCGGCGGTGCCAGCGGGATCGGCAAGACTCACCTGATCGCACAGGCGCTCTCGGAGTCTTCCGCAGCAACAGGACCGATCCTCAGCTGTCGGGTTCATTGCCACGAGCGCCAGGGAATTCCATTCCTTCCGGTGCTACGTCTGGTCAAGGATCTCATCATCGAACATGGCGAGACGAGAGGGCTGTGGCGGCGCTACGCCCATGTCCTGGTGCGGGTTTTTCCCGAGCTGCAACAGGAGGTCAAAGGTGTCGTCGACCAGGAGCCGCTGGCGGGAACTCGCGGGCGGATCCAGTTTCATCAGGCTCTGACCGGAATCCTCTGGGAACTGGCGAAGGACCGGACCCTCGTGCTGGTCCTCCATGACCTGCATCGGAGTGATCCAGGGACCATCGAGTTTGTCGAATACCTGGCCAGAAACTCGGCCCTCTCGAGGGAGCCTGCCCAGGGGGCAGGGAACCCGGCTGGAGGCGAGGGTGACCGGGACTGGAAGCAGATCCGTGCGAGGGAGGGGCGTTCCGGCGAGTTCGCCAGTTCCATCGTCGAGCCGGATCAGGACACCACTATTGCACCGGAACAGGTTCAGGGACGTCTTCTCATCGTTGGAGATCACTGTTCCGAGAGCCTCGCAGCCAGCGCTCCCGAACTGCAGCGGCTGGCGAGCCAGCCCTTCTGTAGAACCATCGATCTACCCTCCTGGGGCGAGGCAGAAGTCTCGGAACTGGTGAATCAACAGCTCGGGAGTGAGCCCCCTGAGGGTCTGGCCAAGACCATCGCAGAAGGTTGCGATGGCAATCCGCTGCTGGTGCTGGAGATGTGCCGGTTGCTCGAGGAAGGCGGCGTGGCTTCGCCGCTCGAGGCGGAGAGTGTCGAAGCCCTACTCGAGAGTGCTCGAGGGGGTGATCTGGCACAACTCCTGGTCGAGCGCAGAGTGGCAGCTCTTCCGCCGCTGGAGCGACGAGTGCTGGAACAACTGGCCATGTTACGAAGACCGGTTCAATCTTCATTTTTGGTTCGTTGTTGTGGAGTCTCCCAGGAGCGCCTCGAAGGAGCGCTGGAGCCACTGGTCGAGCGAGGATTCGTCGATCGCCATGCGTCGAGAGGCAAGGTTCGGTTCCACATCAGCCATGAGATTCACATGCGAGGAATCCGTTCAGCGATTCGACCCGAAGCGGCAAGGAATCTGCAAAAAGAACTGGGGATGACTCTCAGCAAGGATGCACGAAGCCAGGATCCGGTTCGGGCCTACGAGGTGCACGAGTTACTGGCCGCTGGAAATGAACCGAAACTGGCCATCCCGTACGGTTTCATCGCCATGAGTTACTTTGCCGATGCCTACGCCGAGCCTCTGGCGATTCGCATCGGAAAAAAGATGCTCGAACTGCTCGATGGCGATGCCGATCCCAAGTTACGCGGTGAGATTCTCGGTCGACTGGCTCGTCTTGAGGTCGAGGTCGGTCAACTGGAGTCGGGTAAGTTGCACCTCAAACTGCTGCTGGAAGATCCGGACCTGGCTCCAGCGGAACGAGTGGAGTCACGATTCTACCTTGCCGAGATCTATCACCGACTGGGAGAGCCGTTGAAGGGAATCCGCGGCCTCAACCGGATCAGTTCTTCCGATCTGGACAGTGCAGGACCATTTGCGCTGCCGAGGCTGACGATCTTGCGAGCTCGTCTACGACTGCAACGTCGAGATATCAAGAGGGCGATGAGCCATTGCTTGCAGGCACAAAAGCAGGTCTCGGGGATCGATCAACGAGAGGGAGTGGAGAAGCTGCAATGCCAGGTGTTGGAAGTCTTGGCGGAAACCCATCTCGCCAGAGGTGACTCTGCTGCGGCGCTCAACAGTTATCAGCGGCTACTCGATCAGGTCGAAAGAGACGAGGATCCGGTAGCACTTGGATCGGTCCTTCGAATCATCGGGAGAGTCTATTACGAGCGAGGAAACCACTTCCGCGCCGCCAGGTACCTGTTTCGGGCACTGGAAGTGGTCGACCGATCTGAGGATGTCAGAGCTCTCGCGGCGACCTTCGAATTACTCGGAAAGGTATACAGGAACAGCGGCGATTTCTCACGAAGCCTCGAGCATTTCCGTCGTTCCCTGACCTTGCGGGAGCGGATCGGTGACAGCCATCAGATTTCTCCGACTCTCAACTCCATCGGAAGCCTCCACGCTCATTCGGGCGATTACGATCGGGCGATTCGTTTCTTCAAGCGTAGTATCTCCAATAGCGAGAAGTTTGGCAGTACCGAGGGAATCGTTCGTTCTTTCCTGCACCTGGGCTGGGCCTGGTTTGCGCTGGGGGAACGAAAGCAGGTCGAGAATCTCGCTCGTCAGATTCTCATTCTCACCCAGGAATTTGAACTGCCGAAGCACCAGCCGGAAGGCCATCGCTTGCTGGGGAACCTGGCACTTCTGCGCAGGGACTGGAAGGTCGCCGATCGCGAACTGAAGAAGGCGTTCGACCTGGGCCAGAAGCAAGGACTCGATCGAGTGGTGGCAGCCAGCCTCTTTGATCGCGCCCAGTTGGGGATCGAGAGAGAAGAGTACGAGGAATCTCTCAAACTTGTCAGTCGAGGATTGCTCACCGCCGAATCGCTTCAATCGGTACCACTGATTATCCGCGGACTCCTACTCAAGGGATCGATCAGTTTGCAGCGAAATGAGGAGGGGCAAGAGAAGGCACTCGAGAGTTACGAGAAAGCGCTTCAAATGATCAGCGGAGATTCTCTGTTGCCTCTTCAGTGGCAGGTCCACTACGCCCTGGCCAGGGTTCAGCAGGGTTCACATGACTTCGAAGGCGCATGTGTTTTCTACGACCGAGCAGCCGCCATCATCGAACGGATTTCACAGAGACTGCCCGAGGATATGAGGGTCGTCTATCTCAATGACCGCAGGCGCAAGAACTTCTTCGCCGACCTCCAGCGCTTCAGGAGGGAATCGGATTCTCTCCCTCCAGCGATCGGTCCGGGACCGGTGGTTTCCTCCGACCTCGATCAGGACGGGGGCAGCGGTCTCGGGGCAAACAAAGTCCCCGATCTGCTAGTGGCCGCGGTGAATGCCGCGACCAGACTGGGGAAGAGAACCGAACTCCGCTCCTTCCTCGAAGGGGTACTCGATGAATCGAGAAAGATTGCACCGAGTCCTCGAGGCTTCATCGCAGCGCTCAGAAAACGCCGCTGGCAGAGCCTGGCAGATATCGACATGGGACCGACAGAGGATTGGCTTCCGCAGCAACAAGTTCTCGGAGCCCTTGCGCAGGAGTGTCTCGATCGGGGCGTGGCGATCCGCAGTGGAACCGCAGGATGGGAGGCGTGGATCCACAACCACCCACAGGAGTCCTCGGTGCGAGGCCGAAGCCTGCTGGCGATCCCCTTCTGTGCGGAAGGGGTCCTATCTGCTGCTCTGGTGCTGGAGCGCCCGACCGCTGGTAATCCGTTCCAGGAACAGGATGTCGCCGAGGTGATTCGATTGCTCTCGATGGTCAAGGGTCAGATGAGGGCGTTGGCCGAGAATGCGCAGTTACTCGAGTACCAGGAGAGTGAGATCGGTTCGTTGGCCGCGCTCGATGCGGATCTCGAGCAGTTCCTCGATCGCCATCATCGTGACAAGCAGCCACTGGGATTTCTCGAGATGAGTTTTCCTGGTCTCGACATCCTCTTGAAAGAGCGTCAGGACGAGACCTTTGTCGAACGGCTACTCCAGATGCTGGAACCAAACTCCGGGGTCTACCACACCGGTGGAGATCATCTGGTCTGTGCACTGATCGGGCCGGGAGAAGATGACCTGCGCCAGCGCAGTCGTGACCTTCAACACGTATTCCATGATCTTCGTCAGGAGTTTGGGTTGCCGATGGAGGTAGCCATCCACGTCTTGCCGAGATGGTATCCGGTCGGATCGAAAGAGGTGGCCGAACTCAGCAGTGGTAGAGCGGACCTGTTTCGATCCGCGCAAAAACCAGATCTCGATCAGGAGATTGCCAGGCTGACTTCAGGAGAGTTGACCCTGCGGGAGGCCAAGGCCGCCCTTGAGCGTCGATATATCATTGCAGAGTTGTTTCGCTCCGGCGGGAATATCACCCGGGCTGCTGAGGCACTGGGGATTCATCGTCCTCAGCTGTCGAACCTGCTCAAGCGCCATGAAATCCGCAAGGAAGATTTTGAAGGGGATTCTGCAAAGAAAACCAGTTCCTCCTGAGTTCTGTGGGGATCGGCTGCCAAAGAAAGTGGGCCTCGACGCCGGCTGCGTCGAGGCCCACTGTTCTGACAAGATCGAGATCTCGTCAATTAGCAGATGAAGTCGTGGGAGCGAACGGTCTTGCGTCCGTTTTGGCTGGCACGTTTCGCCGCCTGTTCGATGGCGTGGTGCAGGATCTCGTTGAGTCCGTCGAGGGCATCGCCACCGACATTCACATCGTGCTCCTTGAGTGCAGCCTTCGCTTTACTTCCGACGAGCAGCATTTCCTTGGACATTGAATCCCCTTTCTGAACCCGACTCGAATTCCGAAGAATCGGCCTGGCGTGTGATTCCGGTAGAACCTGGTACTTTGCTGGCTCTACGGATATCCGCATGATCCTGCCAGCACCTCGCATATCTGCCCTCCTTTGGCATGAAGCCCGCTGCGGTGCGGGCAAGGAGTGCAGAACTCAACTATCGGAGGATAGCCACGGATGGGCGGGGTGTGAAAGGAGTAATTTCCCCTGGGAGCCCCGAATTCTACGGGTATCCGCCATTTGTCGCTCTCTCCTAGGAAATGAGGACCGCCTCGATCTCCCAAGCGGGAGCCCGAGGCGGAGTTGTAACCCATTTTCTCACAGTTGCTTAGGTTAAGCGTGGACGAATTTCGCTGGGGTCCTGGGACCATTTTCGAGGAAGTTAGAGACGCCAATCCTCATGTCCTGGGTACCACAAACTTCCCCAAAATATCGGGCCTCCAGGGCGATTCCATCCCTCAGTGGCAAGCGACATCCCTCGACGATCGCCTTCTGAAGCACCGCATCGACGCTACGACTCAGGTGTCCGAGGTCCACTTCAGGCAAGGAATCGGGGGTCTCGATCGGACCGCGTTGGATCGAAGGTAAGGTGGCTTCTCCCGCAAGATGAGCACGGATCAGCGCGACCGCACGGTCGCGTAGGGCTCGCGGATCTCCTACCACCTCCTGCTGGATCAAACCGATCGCCAGAGCTTCTGCAGAGGAGACCGGGCGGCCGGTGCGCATCAGTTCGGCAGCCTTCTCGACACCGACCCAGCGCGGCAACCTTTGAGTCCCCCCGGCCCCGGGAATGATGCCGAGATTGACCTCGGGTTGTCCCACCAGGATGCGTTGATTCGCCCGCGCGATCCGAGCATTGCAGGCCATGGCGATCTCATTACCACCGCCAAAGGCCAGGCCATTGAGTGCACAGACCACCGGCTTGGGGCAGTCCTCGATCGCCTGGATCGACTTCTGGGAGCCTCGAGATGTGGCTTCCCCCATCGCCGGAGATTCGATCTTTGCAAGAAAGGGAACATCTGCGCCCGAAACGAAGGCCTTGATCCCGAATCCAGAAAGCACCACACCCACGACATCATCGTCAGCAGCGATGTCGACAAAGTGCTTCTCGATCTGATCAAAAGCAGAGTTGTTCAGGGCATTGAGCTGCTTTGGGCGGCGAATCAAGACGTGGGCGATACCATCGACATCCTGGCGTAGAACCGTTGAGATCTGGAAAGGGTGCCCCGACTTGGCCTGTTTAGAGATGCAAGCGGGCACCGGAAACTCGGCATGAACGGCAGAGTACTGCTGGACCAGTTCCAGTGCAGACTCGACCCCGATCGAGTTCATCAGACGAAAGGGAGCTTTCATGTCGAGTGCCAACTCGACCGCCATATCCATGTCTTCGATCGAGGAGATGCCACTGTCTACGATTTCGCCGACAATCCCAAAGAAGGATCCGAGCAGAGCATCTCGCACCTGCTGAAAAGTATCCTCTGGAACCTCGATCTTCTCCCCCCGGTCCGGGACATCCCAGGAGGTCTCGTCGGCCACTGCTCGGCGCAAGATCTCAGGAGTGTGGTACCAGCGATGGATCTTCTCGTTGTAGTGATCGAGGCCCACCGCGGTGATCGGGTTGCCCCCTGTGAGGTTCATCGCAGTGAAGGGCCCTACCGTGTATCCCAGCACGTCACAGGCCACCTGGTCGATCTCCTTGCTGCTGGCGACACCCTGTTCTGCCAGTAGAGCGGAGGCGAGGAACATCCCCTCGAAGACCGGATCGAGCGCGTAGCCGTAGCGACTTCCCACGCAAATCGGGATCTTTCCGATGGCTTCGTAGAATCCCATCATGTCGTGAGCGAGCGCGCTCGAGGTGTCGGCACCCGGTACAATTTCGACGATCGGATTCCGTTCCGCCGGGAAGAAGTAATGGACCACCATCGTACGGTTGCGACTTTCGATGCCCGCGAAGATGACCTCGGGCTCCAGGTGTGATGAGTTGGAACAGAGCACCGCATGGTCTGGTACCAGGCCGACCACCTGAGAGAAGATTCGCCCTTTCAGATCCTTGTCCTCGGTCGCCGCTTCGACCACCAGATCGCAGCCCTTGAGCTGGTCGTAATCACTGGTGAAGAGGACATTCTCCTTCATCGCCTGGCCCTGCTCGGCACCAAAGGCTCTCGCTTCGATGCCCTTGTCGATCTTTCGGTCCAGTTTCTTTCGGCCCTTTTCAAGTGCGACATCATCGATGTCGACGACGACGATGGGGGCTCCGAAAGGTGTGAAAACCTTGGAGAAGTGGAGCGCGATGTCGGGACCGATCTGGCCCGAACCGATGACACCGATGCGGGTCACAGGACGGCCCTGAATCTGGGGACTCAAATTGTCAGTGGTCATGGTTCTCCTTCAATGTGGGATCAGTCGAACCGGGATTGTAAGGCGGGCGCAGTCCGTGGGCACCCTACGCTGGATTTTTCTCGGCGATCACGAAGAGGATTCGACCGAATAGAGCCGGTGTGGAGAGGTGCCAGCGGCAGTGCTCCTGGTATCGATCCCGCTGACTTCGGGCCTTTTTGCCCAGTCCACGCATCCACATCGTTGCTGCCAGTAGAGGCACCAGAGGTGCAAAGATGAGGGAAGAGGCTCGGAGGTGATTGGTTGCCAGCGATCGTATTTGTCCACCATTGTGGTGGATGTAGTACTGGAAATGCTGAACTCCGAGGCGATTGACATGCTGGAGCCCGCTGACCTTTTTTGGATCGAAGGGTCGTCGTGCTCCGTCAGTGGTTCCATGCAGGAGATAGTGCATCCTCGATCCCAGCCCCTGGATGTTCGGTGTGCTGAAGATGGCACGGCCGCCCGGTTTCAGGACCCTGAAAATCTCGGAGAAGTAATTCTGATGGTGCTCGATATGCTCGGCGACCTCGATGGAAATGGTGGCAATCGATGCTTTGATCGGGAAGTGGGATCGATTCGTTGAGATTGCAGCCGTGATAGGGTACGTCTTCCACCTGGAAGTCGAACTGAGGAAGATCGCAGGCGGTCAAATTCTGGCAGCTGTACTCCCGCATCTTGGCACAGAAAACCCTGATCCTGCTCCGACATCCAGGATGCTGGCGCTCTTGTCAGCGGGCAGCAACGGCAATAGCTTCTCATAGATGTCTGGCTGAAAGGTATTCCCCTTCAACTCACTGGAGTGCGTGACCACCTCAACCTCATTTCCTGATTCATTGCGGGTACCGGATCGGGGTTCGCCCGATCAACTCAGTCGGTCCCTCAGCCACTGTCCAATGTCGTTCACTTCGTCCGGATGGAGAGAATGAGCGGTGGGGTAGGTCTTCCACTCCAGTGGCCAGCCGGCTTGTTCTACCTGTCTGGCAGAAGTTTCTCCCAGCGCCAGCGGAACCACCGGATCCCACTGGCCATGGCAGCACAGGAGGGGTGTCGAACCGGCCCCCTTGCC
>DUAN01000109.1:0-17559 GCA_012960845.1 Planctomycetota bacterium
TGGTGACGGGGTGACGAGGTAGATGGTCCGGGCATGATCCCTCGTTGGTAGTGGTCTGAGGAGAGGTGCTGCAGTGATGCCGATCAGTTCTGTTCCTCCTGCGGACCCTCGTTCAACTCTTCTTCATGACTGCTGAGTTCCAGCAACACCGCTTCCACATCGGCAGTACCGATCACCTCGGTTCCGTTGAAGACCACTTCCCAGGTGTAGCGTCCCGGTTCTGGGAATTCCATCGGGGGCAGTTCAAAGATGCACTCATGGTGTTCTCTGCGATCTGAATGCTCGATGGGAAACTCGGGACTCTCTTCGAGAATGGAGTCATCTGCGAGACGCTTGAAACGGAATGAAACGGTGTGTTGACCCGAGAAATCACTCAGATTCAGGTACAGTGATGCCGGCTGATATTCACAAGGGAACTCTGCCAGGGGGATCTGGTTGAAAGTGCCAGCCAGCACGCATTTGCGTGTCTCGTCATCCTTGTAAACTCTGTCGCATAGGATGATGGCCTGCACCAATGGCAGAAGAGGTCGAGCCATGAAAGAATTACGCCCTTCAAACGGATCCAAAGTAATTTACTCTTCAGAGATCAGGGCTCGATGGGGATCGTGAGGGCCTGCCCATCAATTCCTGAGTCTATCGATATTATTACAGGGTAAATGCAACTTGTCATCTGATCTGAGGCGCTGGACTTGACCCCATCCAGCAGGAGACACAGAATGCCGGACGCTGGGGCCTCACCGCTGGCTCTCCGAGCATGGAGTTGGTCCGACTGGCCCAGGGAGGGGTTCCGGAAACCTTGCGTATACTCTCGGTTCGTGAAACCACCTGGTTCAACATCGAGCCCAAGGAGACTTGGGAGTCGATTTCCAAGCTGGAGGAGTGGCCTCGGTGGTGCCAGGGCCTGGAATCTGCTCGGTGGACCCAGGGAGAGGCGTGGAAGCCGGGATCACGATTTGAACTGATCTGGCAACCCTGGGGGGGGGCACCCCTCTCAGGCGGTGTGATCATGCAAGACGAGGTTGTCTCCATTCCAGGTTCTCAGGACTCGAGCGCACCCCCGCTGAGGGGCATCTCCTGGGATGCCGGGAGAGGGCCTTTCAGAAGTCAGGTGCGCCTGATGATCATGGCGGACGGCGGCGGCTCTCTGGTCGAATTCGTGTCATCATGGAAGGGTTGGGCTTCTCTCATCATCGGACGGCGTGCTGTGCGCTGTGCCGATCTGCAGAGGGATTGGCTCGCCAGTCTTCGCGAAATTCTCGAACGGGTGGGTAGTCACGGATGAGCAGAGATCTGGCAGAATTACGAACCCTCTGGTACATGGGAGCCAAGACCAGGCTGTGCGAAGAATTCCTCGACGGTGCAGTACGTGATCTGTTGGATCCAGGTCAAACTCTTCTCGACGCATGTGCTGGAACCGCTGCCGTATCTCGCTGGTTCGCCCCGACCTATCGGATCCTGAGCAATGATGTTCAACAATTCTCCTCCATCGTGGCGAGCGCTCACCTCGAGGGGGATGAGTCGTGGCGAAATTACCTCGACCAGTTGGACCATCTCCAGGATCTGGGTAGTGCGACAGAGGAGAATGCTCAGTGGCTCACCAACCTGGCGCCGAGAGCCCTGGATCTGGAAGATTCATTGCTCGACCAGGTGCTGAAAGAGGGTTCGGGAAATGCGAGCGATAGTGGTGCCATGGAGCGCTATCGCTCCTTCGTGGCCCAGGCTCCGATTCCTCATGGCGCTGGCGGAATCTCATCCGATGAAGATGATGCAGGAGTGCACCAACCTCTTGCGAGTCGTCTGGAAGACTTGCTCGACCAGAGACGGAAATCCTCAGGGGGCTCTCCGTCGATGCTCTGCACGGCGTACTGGTCTCATGTCTACTTTGGACTGAGGCAGTCGATTCGGATCGATTCGATCCGCCATGCCATCGATGCGATCCCCTCCTCGGATCCTTATCGGGAGAGGAAGCGGGCAATATACCTCGCAGCTCTGCTGCACGCGGTATCGGTGAGTACGTCAGGGACCAGTCACTTTGCTCAGCCTCGATCGATCGCCCGAGATCCTGAACTTGTAGCGGTGGCCAAGCGCCGGAAAATTGACATCGATCAGCAATTCGAACTGGCGCTCGAAGCGATCCTGAGAGAGTGGTCCCACCATCCAAGACTCGACGGAAACCGGGTCTTCTGTAGCGATGTTCAGCAATTGCTCGCTCCAGGAAGTCCACTCGATAACGAGGAAGTGAATCTGGTCTATCTCGATCCGCCCTATACCGCAGACAACTACTCGCGCTTTTACCATGTGCTAGAAACCCTGGTCGCTTACGACTACCCGGAACTGGAGAGTCGGGGAGGATCTCTGACCAAGGGTCGGTATCCGAAGCAGGAGATCAGATTCCGCTCTGACTTTTGCAGCATCGTGCGTGTCGAGGATGCGTTTCGACGAGTGGCTCAAGCATGCAGGGAGCGAAATTCGAGGTTGCTGATCTCGTACTCGACCGATACCGGGCTTTTGACACGACGGTGGGCAAAGCAGGGCGAACAGAACCCTGCTCGAAGATTTCGAGACCTATTACTCGACTACTTCGGGCGGGTTGAGATTCGCGAGAAGGTATTGATGCACTCGGGGCAGGGGGATTCCAACCGATCGGTTCGAGAATTGCTTCTGCTTTGCGAGGAGTAGATTGCGCTGGCTTGGAAACAAGACCCCATTGCTCGAAGAAATCCTGCTCGCAGCCAAGCGGGCCGGTTTTCGAGGTGGCACCGTCTGCGATCTGTTTGCAGGTAGCGGGTCTGTCGGCCGTTTTTTCCGGGCTCGCGGCTACCGTGTGGTTTCCACCGATCTGATGCACTGTTCTTTGGCATTCCAGAAGGTCTATCTGGAATGCCCTGGCCCGCCGTCATTCAGTGGAGTTCAGGATCATTGGGAATCGATGGAACCGATGGAAGCCAAGAGGGTCCACGATGCGAGTCCCACTGATCCCGATGCATGGTTGCCATTTCTGAAATTGATTCGGTATCTGGAGCAAGAATTACCTGCCAGAGAGGGAATCCTGGTGCGGCAGTTTTCTCCAGCAGGGTCGGCCGAGAGGGGTTATCTGACTCCGGTCAACGCCGCTCGTCTAGATGCCATCATCGACCAGATCCGACAGTGGCGAATCGATGATCGTTTGCAGGAGAATGAGATGTGGCTGTTGATTGTCAGTGTCATCGATGCCGCAGATCGAGTGGCCAACATCTCTGGAACCTACGGTGCTTATCTCAAGAGCTGGCAACAGAACTCACTGAATGATCTGAAACTTCGAATTCCTGCTACCGTCGAGGGGCCCATCGGACAGGCCAATCGTTGTGAGGCCGGGGAGTGGATCGAGCAGGTGGATTGCGATCTCCTGTATCTCGATCCGCCTTATAATCACCGACAATATGGAGCCAACTACCATCTTCCAGAAGTGATTTCACGGTTGCCGATGGAGGAATCTGATGATTCCCTTGAGCTCCAACTGTATGGAAAAACTGGATTGTTACCGTGGAAAGATGTGTCTTCTCCACTTTGTAGCCGTCGAGGAACGGACTGTAGAGATGCGATGCAAAGCATCATTCAACGAGCCCAGGCGAGGGGAATCGTTCTTTCATACAGTGAAGAAGGGATCCTCTCGAGAACGGAGATTCTTCAGATGCTCCAGTCCTGGTCTCCCGCAGGTGACAGCGATCAGATGTTGCACGAAATCCCATATCGGAGATTCAGGAGTGACCGAGGAGGAGCCAGCAGGCAGTTTCGGCCAGCCGAAGGGCGCACAGAAGATGAAGTGCATGAATGGCTCTTTGCCATCGAACGGGAGCAGGGGGGGCTGTGCTGAGTTCATCTGGATTGATCAGAGTTGCATATTTTCTGGCGGCGATTGCTGTTGGGTGTAGTGCTTGGGGAACTCATCGCCTGCAGGAGACTGCGGATCCTGCTTCGCTGGGACAGTGGGAGATCGGTTGCAGATTCCTGTTCTGGCACGCCATTGGAATCTGGATCTGTGGTGCCAGCGGAAGAGTCGGGCAGGGACGATTGATGCTATTAGCTACCGTGCTTTTTTGTGGTTCCCTGCTGCTCCTCGCAGGAGGAGGCCCTTCCCTGTTGCGGTGGCTGACACCGCTGGGTGGATCGGGGCTATTGCTCTCCTGGGGCTGGCTCGGGTTGGATCGGGGGGCGATGGCGTCGATTAACAAGGGAGTTGTACTGCCGAAAATAGTCGATTAAATTAGCCTAATGAATGGTTTGACATATTCAGCCTATCCCCTTACTATGATCATTACAAGAAAGTTACCTTTAGTAGTTGAGTGGTACTGCACATAGATAAGGAAGCCTGACTATTTGCGGCTTTGCGATTGCAGGACACAAGATTTTATTATTATCGGTAAGAGTGCGGACTTGCTCGTTATAGGACCTTGATTGCTTTACCAATTGGTAAGGATCTATCTTTTTTGTTGGTCTGGATGACTTCAGTGAATATCTGTCTTCGATTGAATTTTAGTCGAGGATCTAGTTCAACTGGATCCCATCGATTCATCCATGTGTGGGGGACCTGGAACTTCACCATGGCGTGGATCGTGTTGTCGGCGGTACTTCTCAACCCCGAATCGATGCTCGGGGAAGAATTGAGAGACGGTACCCGTCTGGGCCCTGCCTCCACCGATGTGCATGCTGCCCTGACGCTGGATCTAGAGAGAACACTGGGACCCGACACCTCCTCCACCATGACCCTGTCCTGGATTCGGCAAAAATCTGAGGACCAGGTGTTTGCCGGCTGGGCTCAGCAGATGAACGGGTATTCAGTTCGAGGGGCGATGGGACGGAGCCTTGCGATACGCGATCGGGTCACTGGACTCTGGACCGTTACCTATCGAGCATTTCGCTACTCGGCTCCTGAGGAGATTCCAGCACCAGTTCTCAACAAAGACTCAGCGTTGCAAGTCGCCAGACTGGGGCACCCTTCTCGTGACTGGTTGCAGCCGACGCTGCAACTGGCACCGGGTAAAGACGGAGAGCCGACCCTCTGCTGGGTCAACTCGGGAGTTTCCACCAAACCGGGGCATCACAGTAATCTTCGCGTCGATGTCGATGCTCAGTCGGGTCAAGTCCTCGCAGTCGAGGAACAGATCTGTCAGATCGATGTACCAGGAACCGCCAGCATCTTCAGAACTGAAGGTACCGCTCCACAATCACCGGGAACCACCATCAGCTTTCCTCTGGCAGGAGCGCAGGTCTCTGGCGGAGGTGTCAGCACCTTCACCGCTGCTGACGGATCCTTCTCGCTGGCGAATGCCACGGGCTCCAATTTCACGGTATTGGCAGGCCTACAGGGCCAGTGGGGTTCAATCTCCAGTGACAGTTCTGCCGCTGCGACCGCCTCTGCTGCTGCAGATCCAGCAGGAGTGGATCTGGTCATCAACAGTGGGCAAGTCATTGCCGATACGGCACAGGGCAACGCCTTCCATTACATGGAAGAGGCGTTCCGATTCTATGTGGATGCTCCGGGGGGATTCCCAGCGATGGTGACCCCGGTGACAGCGACCACTGGAATGGCAGGGAGCTGCAACGCTTATTATGATCCCGCATTGACGATGCTACGCTTCCTCCAATCCGGAGCCGGATGCGTAGATAGTGCCTATTCCTCGGTCGTACTTCACGAGTTCGGCCATCACATCGTCAATTCCCTTGGGCTGGCACAGCAGGCATTCGGGGAAGGCTATGGTGATTCACTGGCGGTGGTCTATCTGGGTGAGGGGATCATCGGCAGGGATTTTTCCGGCCCGGGGACCTTTGTCCGAGACATCGTCGGTGCAAATGTACAGATTCCCTGTTCATCAGGGATTCATTTCTGTGGTCAAGCGTTGGCTGGATTCTGGTTTGACCTGCGGCAGACGATGGTCACGCAACTGGGGGAAGCCGCAGGTTCTGACTTCATCCGGGAGCTATTTGTCGACTGGAGTAGCCTGACCATCGGGGCTAGCGCATCTCAACCTTTTCACTATGACATGCTGATCGAGGTCCTCACGATCAACGATGACGACATCGATGTGGCCAACGGAACACCTCAATTTGACGAGATTTGTGCGGCTGCAGCGGCCCACGGTGTCGTGAGTCCAGAATTGTTGACTCTCCTCCTTGGGCTGGATCTGGGCCCGGGAGCGACGGTGCCCCCTGCGGCTTCGACCCCGATCCGGGTGCTGGTCGAGGAGATCCTTGCGACTCCACTTCCAAATGGCTCGATGGTCATCTATCGATTCGAGGGGGCTCCATTCCAGGCCTTCTTGCTCACCGAAACTTCTCCGGGAGTCTATGAAGGTAACTTTCCTGCGTTGAACTGTCTCGATTCCCTCGAATGGTTTGTCAGCGTTCAGGATGACGCCAATCGAACGACTACACTTCCACCCGATGCGGATCTTGGAGTCTACTACTCGACGGTCGTGGCCACTGACCTGATCACGGTAGTGGAGGAGCCTTTCAGTGTAGATCCTGGTTGGAGTATCGCTGAGCCGACCGATACGGCTACTGCGGGAAGATGGGAGTGGGGAGATCCGTATGCTTCGGCAGCGCAAGCCAGCGGAGGTGTTCCCTTCACCGGTGGGGATTTGACCTGTTATGTCACGGGTCTCGGCGGTATCGGACAAACTCAAGGAGCCCACGATGTCGATGGTGGGGATACCACCTTGACCAGCGTGGTTTATCCACTCTCCGATACGGGCCTTCACCGAGTTTCCTACTGGCGGTGGTTTTCCAATGCGACATCCATCACCACTCCCGATGACTCCCTGTTCGTCTACAAGAGCCTGGATGAGGGACTCACCTGGGTGGAGGTCGAGGAAGTGGGTAGAGGGGATCCGGAAGCGTTGGGAGGCTGGTACAAGAACTCCTTCTGGATTGCCGAAGGCGCCTCTCCATCCGGGACAGTGATGTTGCGGTTCCACGTCGGGGATACCGGATTCGGCAACGTGGTCGAGGCGGGAGTAGATCTGATCGAGATTCATAATCTCTCCTGCAGTACAACTCCACCCCCGCCAGTCGAGAACGACTTCATCCGGGGTGATTGCAATATCGATGGAAACAGGGATTTGAGCGACGCGATTCAGATGCTCGAGGTCCTGTTTGGCAACGCCGGTTCGTTTCAGTGTGAGGACGCCTGCGATGTGGATGACGGAGGGCAGGTAAATCTGGGCGATGTGATCCAGATGCTCAATGAGCTCTTTCTCGGAATTCCTGGTGCTCCCATCAACTGCGGTGCCGATGTCACGTCCGATTCTATCGGTTGCCTGAATGGTCTGATCTGCCCCTGAGTCGAGAGCGGGGCCTTTCCGATCGACAGGCCTGGTGGCATATCTTCTCTCTCCGCCCAATCCTCAGCCTCTTCGGCCCCTGCCACTCGCTGTGTGTGGTGGCTTGGATTAGAATGACTGCGGTTCTGACCCTGGTGAGTCCAGCACCCAGAACTGTGAGTCCCCGCTTCTGAACCGATGAAATATCATTCAGAAGCCCATCGAGGAGTCTTCCATGCAGCGATTTCCAGTTCAGGTAGTATTGGTGATGTGGTGGCTGCTCTGGCTGGCCACCAGTATCTCACTTGGCCAGGAGTGGACAGAACGTCCATTTGAGGAGGAGATCGAGGTTTCCATCGAAGCCTTGATCACTGGTGATCCCTCGATCCGGGTGGATCGCGATGGTCTGGGAAGAACTCATATCTACGGTGGTGTCATCCGACGGGGAACCAGTGAGGACGACGCCGTTCTGAATTTTCTTGAGCAATATGTAGCGATCTTTGGAGTCTTCAAGGAAGACCTTGAGATGATCTACCAGACCGATTTGCCGACCAGAGATGCCTCAGTGTACGCCTACCGGCAAGTCATCGATGGCGTGCCGGTGGAATCTTCCGCATTGCGAATCCTGGTTCGACCAGATCTGCAAACAGGAGACCCTGCAGTGGTCTATGCAGCGGGCCACCTCGCTCAACAACCTCTGTCAGGCTATTCGCCCATCTTGTTGACCCCGCAACAGGCGACTCGAATCGCGACCCGGGAACTTCCTGGGCTCGAAATCGAGCGCTGGTCCGAGGGAGATCTGCTGATTCAGGCCAGCGCATCATTGCGCAGTGAATCCCGTCTCATTTACCGGGTCAAGGCGACCACCCCCAGTTCACATGGAATCGAGGACTGGAGCATTCTCATCGATCCGGAAACCGGCGAAGTTCTTGGGGTGCGCAACGATCTGGTTCATGAAGATGTGGTTGGAGAAGTCCGGGGTCGGGTCAATCAGAATAATCGCCCCGACAATGCCGCGAATCCGGCAGTGGAGCAGGGGGTTGGAGCCGTTCCCGTATCTATTTCTGGCAGCGGGTCGACCACCTCTGCGCTCGATGGATCCTTCACCTGTCCCCATGGAGGCACGGCCCCGGTGAGCCTGGTTTCACAGTTGACCGGAGACTGGGTCAGGGTCGAAAACAATGTCGCTGCGAATCTCCTGGTCAGCACTCCTGCGACTCCACCGGGACCTGCCACGGTTTCATTGAACCCTGTGGCCGATGCTCTGGTGCAATCAGAGGTCAATGCATTCCACTACACCAACATCACCCACGACTTTTTCAGAGATCGGACCGTCGCGGGTAATCCCGGCATCGATATCTCGATCCTCTGCAATGTCAACATCCTCGATACCTGTAATGCATTTTTTAGCCCGGGGGAGCAGAGCATCAACTTCTACCAGGCGGGCGGAGGCTGTGTGAACACCGCCTACGCAAGTGTGATCTCTCACGAGTATGGGCACTTCGTGGTCAACCGACTGGGTCTCTCTCAGGGTGGTTTTGGCGAAGGGTATGGGGATCTGATGAGTATGCTGATCTACGACGACCCCATCATCGGACATGATTTTCAAGGGCCAGGAACACAGGTCAGAAATCCTCTGGCGGCGAACATCCAGTACCCTTGTCAGTCCAGTTCAGTCCACAACTGCGGCCAGATCCTGGGGGCGGCATTCTGGAGAGTGCGGGAGAATTTTGGAGCGGTGTACGGATCCGCCGAGGGGCTTTCCCAGGTGCAACAGTTGTTTGTTGACTGGAGTCTGATCACCACCGGTGGCGCTGGATCTTCCAGTGCCCATCCGCAGACCGCCATCGAACTACTCATCCTCGATGATGACGATTCTTCGCTGGATAACGGAACTCCCAATTACTCAGAGATCTGCGATGCTTTCGCCCAGCAATCGATCGATTGTCCCGTGGTGGAGGAGATCTTGATCTCTTACCCACTTGGGTTGCCAGAGTTTCTTGTGCCGCTGGAAGAGCGTCAGATTCGCATGGAGGTCACAGCGGGGGCTGCTACCCCCGACCCCGCTTCCGGGTTGATCCACCTGCGGCAAGGGACGGCTACTTTCAGCACATTCCCGGTCGAGCAGATGGTTACCGGAGAGTACCTGGCGACAATTCCCGGCCATTCGTGTGGCGATCCGGTCGAGTACTACATCAGTTTCGAGGACCTCACCGGTGGAACCCACACCTCTCCTTCCGCCGGAGCGTCTGATCCCTTCCTTGCTCCGGTGTATCTTATTCAGGAGACGACCTTCGAGGATTCGATGGAACAGGATCGGGGTTGGACGGTGGGTGCCCCCTCGGATACCGCCACTACCGGAATCTGGACGCGAGTGGCGCCCATTGGAACGGTGGCCGCTCCCGCGGCTGACCACAGTGAAGTCGGCTCGCAGTGCTGGGTGACGGGGCAGGGTAGTAATGGCGGCAACCAGGGTGAAAATGATGTCGATGGCGGGGCTACCACTCTCTTCTCTCCGGTGATGGATCTGGGCGCTCTTGGAAGCGACACGGTCCTCTTCGAGTACTGGCGCTGGTATGTCAATGGTACCGGAGCGACTCCCTACACCGATCCCTGGCTGATCGAGATCTCGGGTGACCTGGTGAACTGGGTCACTGTCGAACAGGTGGGGCCACAGAATGGTCCCGACACCAACGGTGGATGGATCTTGCACTCCTTCGATCCAGCATCACTGATCCCTCTGACCAGCACGGTGCAACTGCGATTCATTGCAGCGGATCAGAATGAGGGTTCCATCGTCGAGGCAGGGATCGATGATTTCCGTGTCGTCACTCGCTTCTGTCAGACGGGCCCATCGTTTCGCCGTGGAGATCCCAATGGTGATGGAGCCACCGATGTTTCCGATGCCGTGGCAATCCTTCAGTACCTGTTTGATGGAAGCACTCTTCAGTGTCTCGATACGGCGGATATTTATGACACAGGAGAGGTGAACATCGCAGACACGATGGCGCTGGTCATGTACCTGTTTGGAAATGGCAATCCGCCTGCCGACCCCTTCCCCTCCTGTGGATGGGATACTTCTGCGGATCTGTTAGGCGATTGCCTCGACGGTGGGAACTGTCCCTGATGGGGATCTCGAATCGGTTTCGCTACGCCCTTGAACCGGGCTGTGAGCGGTTCTCGAGCAGAGATCGGACACTGCAAGAACCGGCAATGGAACCGGTGGCCCAGGCCCACTGGAAGTTGAATCCTCCAATTCGACCCTCGCAGTCGAGGATTTCTCCGGCGAGGTAGAGGCCTTCGCATCTCCTCGATTGCATCGTCTGATAGGCGATTTCATCGAGGGGGATTCCGCCAGCGGTGACCTCTGCCAGCTTCCAGCCTCGATCTCCAGTCACCACCAGCGAATGGCAAGTCAACTCTCGTGCGAGGCGTCGCCTGGATTCACGCGGGAATTGCGCCAGTGGAGCGGAGAGGTCCACTGCAGCGTGCGAGCCGATGAACTCTGCGACCCGTCGTGGTACACGGGAACTGACGGCGTGAAGAACCGAGCGCTGTGGAGATCGTTGGCCCTGATCGATCAACCAGCGATCGACCGAAGCGGAGTCTTCATCGGGAAGGAAGGAGAGTAGCAGTTGCGGGGAATGCCCCAGTTGGGCCTGACGGATCCAGGTTCGACTGATATCCATCGGAGCCGGGCCACTGATCCCAAGATGGGTCCACAGCATCTCTCCAGTGGTGGATTCGATCTTCTTTCCATCGCTGTTGACGGTGAGCTGGGCAGGATGAGAGATCCCCGATAAGTTTTCGTGTCCATGACCATCTTGAAGTAGCAAGGGAACCAGGGCTGGCCAGGTGTCGGTCACCGAGTGGCCGAGCGTTTTCATCATCTTCCAGCCGTGACCATCGCTGCCACTCTTCGGAAGGGATTTCCCTCCGGTTGATACGATCAGTCTTCGAGCCTGAATCTCACCACTCGGTCCGACCAGGGTCCAACCCGACTCTGAAGGGGTGATCGACTCCACTCTCCATTGAGAAAGTAACTCGACTCCCATCTGTTCGCAGCGTCGAAGCAGCGCATCCAGAACCGTTCTGGCCTTATCAGTGACGGGAAACATCTTGCCTGTTTCTTCTCGCTTGAGTTCTACCCCGATCGATCGAAACCACTCGATGGTTTGTTTCTCATCAAAAGCCCTCAAGATGTTACGGACCACATTTTTCTTGCCGTGAAAGTCCGCAGGTTCGACGCGATGGTGGGTGACATTACAGCGACCACCTCCAGAGATGAGGATCTTTGCTCCTGGTTTTCGGGCACCCTCCAGCAAGACGATTTTCAGACCAGTTTCGAGAGCGGATTCCGCTGCAAAAATAGCCGCAGCGAGACCGGCAGCGCCGGCGCCGACGATGGCGATGTCGATCTCGGAACTGCTGGCGGTCTTCACTCCTGTGCCTGTTGGATTCTTGAGGCCAGTTCCTCGAGTGGGGGCGCTTCGACGTCGCAGGGGCCAGGAAACTGAAAGTCGGAGATGTCAGAAGTGGGGATCAGATGGACATGGACATGGGGAACCTCCCAGCCAATCACCGACACCACGACTCGTGAACACTTTGTGGCGTTGCGGATCTTAGCCTCTACCACTCGAACTGCTGCCCATAGCGCAGCATATTCATGCGGAGCCATGTCGAAGATGTAACTGACTTCTCGCTTGGGAATGACCAGGCAATGGCCTGGCTGAACCGGTCGGATGTCGAGGAACGCAAGGTGATCGTCATCTTCCCAAACCCGGTGGCAGGGAATTTCTCCGGCGATGATCGAACTGAAGATGCTACTCATCCTGAGATGTCCTTCCAACCTTCGTAACGGGAGATCGTTTCTCGGAAACTCTCCGGGACGCCGATCGATTGGAACTCACCATCGATGGCACAGTGAGTGGTGGAACCCAGAGCAACCACTCGGTTTTCCTGCTTGTGGCGAATTTTGAAACCAAATGTAAATGAACTGCGACCGATTTCTCTGGTGCAGACATCGATGCGTAACAGGTCGTGGAGTCGAGCGGGCGATTTGAAGTCCAACTGAGCGGAGACCACTACATTTTCAAAATCTCGAATCGGTCTGTGCCCCTCTGCAAGGTCCAGGTTGTGCAGATAATCGACTCTGCCGACTTCCAGAAAAGTGAAGTAATTCCCATGAAAAACGATTCCCATCGCATCCGTTTCGGGGAGGCGTACCTTGACCTCGGTGGTGAAGTGAAAGGTGTCTTCGTGGTCAGATGAGTTCAATTGTCCTCCAGGGTCGAGACAGGAAGTGGTTCCCGCCGGTGGCTGTTCGGGATCGAGGAACCGGAAGAATCGTTGTCCAGGTCGGTTGTCGCCGCTTCTTTGCCAGCCGTCAACCCCGACCGCTGTCGATGGTGTAGGATCGTAGCAGGACCAATACTGACCATGGGAGGTGTCTTGCCGAGTGAATCGGAGGAGAACTACCTGAGAGCACTCTGGAAGCTCTCAGGAGAACCGGAGGATTGGGTTCCCACCGGCAAACTGGCGGATCGGGTCGGGGTCTCGCACCCTTCCGCGACCCGCATGGCTGGTCGCCTCGGTGAGCAAGGCTGGGTAGAGCACGAACCGTATCGAGGGGTGCGCTTGACAGCTGGTGGTAGGGAACTGGCACTGCAGATGGTGCGCCGCCATCGCATCCTCGAAACCTATATCTCGAAGATCCTCGGCGTTCCCTGGGATCAGGTGGATGCTGAAGTGGAGCGTCTTGAGCATGCAGTCAGTGATGACCTGATCTGCAGGATGGAGGAAGCGCTGGGTTTTCCGGCGCGCGATCCTCATGGGTCGCCGATCCCCGATCGTGACGGCTGTTTGCCGACCACTGCGGAAGAGATCATTCTCACCGAAGCACCCATCACAGAAGAACTGGAGGTCGTGAGGGTCATCGACTCGGGCCCCGAGGTACTTCAGTGGCTGGGTGAGCGGGGAGTCACACCAGGCTCCATCATCAGCATCGAGGCGAGGGAACCAGGGGGAGGGCCGCTGTTATTGAACTCGAAAGAGATCGATCGACCGATCGCCCTCGGCGGTGCACTGGCCAGCAGCATCCTGGTGCGATCGATCGACCACTAGTCCTCTTCGGAGTCGAAACCCGATTCGAGCCGCCTTGTCAGGTCTTCATCGAGGTGATGTTCTATTCTGTGTGCGGGTTCATCGAGATGATCCGAGGCCAACCCCATACGTTCTGCAGCGAACCGTTTCCACAGACTTCGTTTCTTCAGCAGTGTGCGAGCCATCCGTTCTCCACGGCCGACCGGGATTCCGTTTCGGATGTAGCCCAGCGTCCACAGTAGCCATGTGGCGAGGATGCGGAAGAACCTCGAGGAAGGTGCGCCAGCGGAATCGTTGTGGTCTGGTGGAGAATCCATCGATTGCAGGTGGGCTTCAGCGAGGATGTCTTCCATCTCGACCCTCATGGTCCAGGAGAAGTTACGGGTCGCTGCGGGAATCAAACCTCTACCAGGGGCAAGCAGCACCGCTCCTACCAGCAATCCGCCAGCAGATACTGCCATCATTCCAGGTACTCCGGTTTCAAGTTGAATCGCTCCCACGGTTCCAAGGACTGCAGAGACGACTCCCGCCAATGTCGAGACGATGACCATCGAGCTCATCCGATCGCAGAGGACGTGACCGATGGTGGCTGGAACTGCGATCATCGCAATCACCAGCACCGACCCGACCGCTTCGAAGCATGCTACCGAGGTGATCGCAACGAGGATCAGTAGTCCCTGTTCCAGGGTTCGGAAAGGTAATCGTGAGGCGCGTGCCAGCTGGGGATCAAAGGCGCACAACTTCCATTCCTTCCAGAACAACACTGTCGCAGCGAGGTTGAGTAGAAGTGCGCCGAGAACCGGAGTCAAAGATCGCGGCACGGAGTATCCGAACCACTCGACTTGTTGGACCGGTGCATACTCGACCATTCCGTACAACACACATCCCGGATCCAGGTCCACATCACGAGCAAATATTTCGACCAGGATGATTCCCAGGGCAAATAAGCTGGTAAAGACAACACCCAGAGCCGCTCCTCCGTCGACACCAGCATGTTCGCGCAGCCATTCCGCAAGGATCGAGACGAAGATCGCAGCGATGAGTGCTCCGACCAGCATTGGAAATAGATCCCTCGATCCACTCACGACGAATCCGATCACCAGTCCTGGAAGGACGCCGTGAGCGATCGCATCGCCGAGCATGGCTCTTCTTCGTAGTACCAGCTGGACTCCGAGCAATCCGCAAGCGGCAGAAGCGCAAGCAGCCACCATCATGATCTGCCAGGCCACCGGTGTGAGTAGTGGATCGATCATGAAGTCCCCCGATGATCGATCGACCTTTGCAAGGTATCGATCAGGTCTGGCGGCAAGATCTTCTCGATATCTTGTTCATCGAGATCGATCAGGTCGCGATCGATGGAGGCTTCAGAAGTGAGCCATTCGCGCCAGATCTGCAGAGCCTTCCGTGCTCGAACTGCTCTTTTGCGCCCTTCCTGGGTCAGTCGGATCTGTTGTGAATCGGTCTTGATCCAACCGTTGCGGCTCGAGACGAGCCGATTCCTGCGATCGATGGCGGCGGTGATCCCCGGCTGTCGTTTCCGAGCGACCCCGGACGATCCCTCCAGTTCAGAATTCAGGATTCCATCGAGGAATTGACGGATCTGGCGGTCTTGAAGACGGGATCGTTGCTGCAGATGGCGAGAGATCCAGCCGCGTCTCGGGGCCAGCAGCAAGGAGATGATGAACAAGGTGGTGGCGGACAGCACGATGACCGGGCCGGCGGGGAGATCCGCGTGGAGGGAAGAGATGAGAGTGCCGACCAGACCAGAAGCCGCGCCGATCAGCGCCGAGATCGCGAGGAGCATATCGAAGCGGTCAGTCCAGAATCGGCCAGCGGCTGCCGGGATGACCACCAGTGCAGCGGTCAATACCACTCCTACTGCCGGCAGTGCGATCACGATGGTTGCTGCTAACAGCGAAGTCTGGAGAAAATCGATGGATCTTGCTGGTATCTTTGCGGAGAGGCCGAATCGTGGATCAAAGCAACTGACCAGCAATTCCTTGCGTAGTGCGAGGATGATCAGGCTCATCATCATTGCTGAGATACCGAAGAGTAGCGCCTCTGACCTGAGCATGCCTGCGGTTCGACCGAGCAATAGTCCGTCGAGACCTGCCGCCGAACCACCCAGCCCCGATCGCTGGATGATTCCGATCAGAGCGATTCCGGCACCGAACATGATCCCCAGAACACAGGCGGTCGCCGCATCCTTACGAATACGGGTGACCCTCGGAAGCCACGACACCAGTGTTGCCGAGAGAAGGGCGCTGAGAAGAGCTCCGACTCCGAGTACAGCAAGAGAGCGGCTACCTCCGAGGAGGAAAGCGATGCAGATTCCAGGCAACGTCGAGTGGGCGATCGCATCGGCGAGTAGGGCCCGTCGTTTGAGTAGCATCAGTGCCCCGACAAGCCCGCAACAGGTTCCCAGAGCAGTGGTTCCGAGCAAGATGACCAGGGTGTTGGGAGAGATCATCATCGATCCCTGCCGGTTCGAGACCTTCCGGTTCGGATGCGTCGGACCGCTTCCGCTGCCTCATCGAGAAGAGTGAGGCGACCACCATAGGTTCGCAGCAGGTTCTCTCGGGTAAAAGTCTCTGCTGTGGGTCCGGCTGCGACCAGCCGTAGGTTGAGCAGCAACACATGGTCGAAGAAGTTTTCAATCGTCTGCAGATCATGATGTACGAGAACTACGGTTCGGCCCTTTTTCTTGAGATCCAACAAGACCAGTCGAATCGCCTCTTCCGTGGCAGCATCGACTCCTGCAAAGGGCTCATCCATGAGGATCAACCGAGCATCCTGAGCCAGTGATCTTGCAATGAACACGCGTTGCTGTTGGCCTCCAGACAGTTCGCCCACCTGGCGCTTATTGAGGTCGGCCATTCCCACCTGTTCCAGGCATTCCATCGCCCAGTCTCGTTGTGCTTTTCCAGGTCTTCGAAACCAACCCAACCTGGAATAAGTGCCCATCAGCACCACATCGAGCACGTCGACAGGGAAATCCCAGTCGACACTCTCGCGTTGTGGAACGAATCCGATCAGTTCCTGTGACTTCCCCACTTCTTGAGCGAAGATTTTCAGCCAACCGCTGGCGGGGTGAATGGTGCCGAGGATGGCGGAGAGAAGGGTGCTCTTCCCGGCTCCATTGGGGCCCACGATGGCACAGAGCGATCCTTCGGGGATGGTCGCGTCGATATCCCAGAGCACCGGCTTGTCGCGGTATGAGACGGTCAAGTCGTGAATTTCGATGGCGGGGGATTTCAACGGAGGGCCTCCGAGATCACCCGAGCATTCTGCAGAACCATGTCTCTCCACCGTTCGGCACCTGAACCGGACGGCCCCGGAGCATCGCTGAATAGAACTCCACCGATGCGCAGGCGATGACCCAGAGAAGCGCAGCCCTCGATCAGCGCCCGAACATTTCTTTCAGATACCGTCGATTCGACGAAGATCGCCGGGATCTTGCGACTGCTGAGAGTTTCGACCAGTCGGTTGACCCGGTCGATGGAAGCTTCCGATTCGGTACTGATGCCCTGGATGCCCATCACTTCCATCTGGTACCGCCTTCCGAAGTAACCAAATGCGTCATGGGCGGTCACCAGGATCCTCAGCCCCTCTGGAATTTCTGCAATCAGATCAAAGACCTGAGCATCCAGCAGGGTCAGTTCTTCGACCAGTTGCTCGAGAGATTGCTCATAGTCGACCTGATGATCGGAATCGATGGAGGCGAGCACCTCTTTCATTTGCCGGATCACTTCGATCCACAGCGAGATATCCATCCACAGGTGAGGGTCGATCGTATCCGCAGACGAGTGGATCAGTCGTTCTCGCGCAACCCTTTCCGAGATGGCGATGAAACGGTGGAGGTTTGGGTCGACTCCTGACGAATTCCTGCTGTGGAGAATGTCGCCCATCCGTCCCTCCAGATGATGACCATGGAAGAGAACCAGATCGGCATCGAGGAGACGCTGAACATCGGTGGGGGAAGGCTTGTAGAGATGAGGATCGACACCCGCACCCATCAGTGAGGAGACCTCAGCATGGGACCCGACCAGGGTGCGCATCGGCCCCGCGATCATCTCCGTGGTGCATAGAATTTGAAGGGTGGAGCGGCTGGGTGCCGACGGGGAGTCGGTGCACCCCGCGACCAGCAGCGGCAACCATG
>DUAN01000109.1:17569-25602 GCA_012960845.1 Planctomycetota bacterium
AGAGCAACAATGACTTCATACATCAATTCTGGAGCGGCCCCGCTCGCTGCGCCATCCAAAATTTTACAGTGTGCAAAATAATATTTAGCCTACGCTAAATACAATCTGCCGGAGCACCACCTGCCTCTTTATCCGAGCATCTCCTACCTGTATAATGAGTCTATCGAGATTATCAGAACCATTGATCGAGCCCAATTATTCGACCAATACCCGTGGAAGGCAGTCTGGAGTGATCTGCATCGATTCGGAGAGGCGAACCATCTTCCCAAAATTGTGGCTGATCTTCATCGTTTGGATCCTTCCAGTGTGGAGCGATTCACTGGGTCTCCACTGCCAGACGCAGGGTGGCTCGATGTTACAGGGGGCGGAGATTCAGGTGCCCCTCGATGCGCCCACCATCAATGCGGCCATCGCCCTGGCGGTCGATGGAGATGAGATCGTGGTCTCTCCCGGCAGCTGGAACGAGGCGATCGATTTTGCCGGGAAGCAGATCGTGATCCGGTCAGGAGCGGGCCCCGAGGTCACCATCATCTCGGGCAGTCTCGATAATCCAGTGGTTCGATTTACTTCAGGGGAGAGCGCACTGGCACATCTCGATGGGTTCACGATTCGCGGTGGTGGCGGAGTGCTGATCAACGGAGTGAGGAAGGGTGGAGGGATCTATATCATCGATTCGTCACCGCGGATCTCCAATTGTATCGTGATGGAGAACCAGGCAACCGTCGGAGCAGGAATCGCCATCGATGGGGGAAATGTCACTCCGATCGAACTGGATCAGGTCGAGGTGTCTCAGAATCAAGCTCTCGATGCTGGCGGTGGAATTGCAATCACCGGGTCCACCTCAGGAATCTCCCTGGTCGATTGCTTGATTCTGCAAAACCACGCGGACATCGTTGCCGGAGCGATCTACTGCGAGAGTAGCAACTTGCAGCTTCAATCGTGTCAATTGATCGAGAACAACACTGACCTTCTTGCCGGAGGAGTCTGGTTGTATCAGGAGTCCGATGCCACCTTCCTCGATTGTGAAATCGCCCAGAATGTCACCGCTGTCACAGGTGGTGGATTGGTGGTGTCCGATTATTCTCGAGTCACTCTCGATCATTGCCGCATCCATGACAATGTGGGGGGGGCCAATGGCGGCGGAGTGTTGATCGATTCTGGAGACGGAACCGAAACTCAAGAACTGAGGTTCTGCGTCTTCTATGGCAATTCCTCCACGGTCAGTGGAGCCAATTTGGGTGTCAGTCTCAACATCGCATCGATCCTTCTCGAGCGGTGCACCTTTGGCCCTCCTGCCGCTGGAGCGGTCGCAAATATCACGGTCAATAACAGCATTCCCAACATCTTGACCATCGATTCCTGCATCATCGTTGGAGGGGGTCCTCAGCCGATTCAGGTCTTGCCGGGATCCACCAACGCCTTTTTCAGTTGCATCGAAGGTCTCGCCACCTCCTCCCTCTTCTCCTTTGATTGCATCGATGAAGATCCGCTTTTCGTCGATGTGAGTGCAGGGAACCTGGCGCTTGAGCTTGGCTCTGCATGTATCGACGGAGGAAATCCAGCTCTTCCCGACGACCCAGATGGTTCCGAGCCGGACATGGGAGCCCTTGGGCCCGAAGGAGTGGGTAGTTTTCGTAGAGGCGATGTCGATGCCAGTTCGACTGCGAATCTGGCGGATGCGATTCAGGTGCTGGCGCTGCTCTTCATTCCGGGGAGTGCGCAGATCGAGTGCATGGATGCGGCGGATGCCAACGATGATGGATCGGTCAACATCACCGATGCGATCAAGATTCTTGACTACCTTTTCGTTTCCAACACTCCGCTTCCTGCTCCTTCGGATGTCTGTGGTGAGGATCCGACCGATGATGCCATCACCTGTGGTCTCATTTGCCCCTAGCAGCCCGATCTCCGTCGAGTTTTTTGAACCCTTCTGGCACCGATCCCAGTTGCTGAGAGACCTCTGAAACGCTCACCAGTGAAGAAGGAAATCTCCACTTCGATGCGATGGTGGAGGAAGGTATCGCTGCGTGATGAAGCGTGGATAGCGCCGGGTCGATGGGCCACTCCAGGATCATCTCGAGTGAGTCGTCTGCGCCGGCCAGGATGTCGATATCGATCGTTCGGGGAGCACTGGAATCGGTGCTTCTGATCCGGCCCAGAGTGGTTTCGATCCGTTTCAATTGAGATCTGAGTTGCTCGAAGGTGAGCGGATCTCGAAGGATCACTGCCTGATTATGGTAATCCGCTGTCCCCGGAGCAAAGACTGCCGGAGTCTGGTAGATCGGGGAGAGGGACATCAAGTCGCTACAGGCTCGCAACTGTACTCTGGCTGCTTCGATGTTTCGCTCCGGATCGATGTTGGACCCCAGCAGCAATAGTGCATATGCAGGTCGGACATCGCTCACGGGCGTTCTCTCAAGATCTCGATTCCGACCGAACGTGAATGACGTAATGCTCCCGGCTTTTCTATCTTGACCCTGGTCGCATTGATCTGGCTCTCCTCAAGGATCAGGTCGGATACTTCTTGAACCAGTCTTTCCAGCAGCAGGCATTGGGATTTTGAAACATGGTGGATGATCTTCTTGGTCAACTCGCGGTAGTTCACGGCGTCCTCGATGGAATCACTGGCGGCTGCCCGGGCAATATCTGTCCAGATGGTGATGTTGATCAGGACATCCTGACATCGATCCCGCTCGTGATCGAAGATACCGATGACGGTCCTGACCACCAGATCCTCGATGTGGATGGTGTCAAGACTGGAGAGGTGTTGTGGTGATGTACTCATGACATGGTTCTCCATCCTTCTACAGCTACGACTTGACCAGTGGAACCATCATCTTGACGGACCAGTTGGATCAATACATCGGTCAAGAGGTCCAAGGATGGGTTCTCTCCCGATTCCGCCTTTGGCTTCATCGTCGGCCCTGACGCCAGTTCGTTACTGGGTGGCAGGATGGATCCGGGAGAGATTCCATTGACCGTGATTTCGGGAGCGAGTTCAGCGGCGAGCATCTTCATCAGGTGTAGTAATCCAGCCTTGGCCAGGCCATAACTGAGGTAGCGGGGATCCGCAGCGGAAGCACGCCAGTCTAGCATATGGATGATTCGACCCGGCAAGCCTCCGGGTAATCGCTTCACCAATTCGCGAGCCAGAATCGTCGGCGAGACGACATGGATGCGATGGTCGATCTCCAACTGGGTTGCATCGATTTCGAGGAGTCGGTTCGGCACGAATCGAGAAGCGTTGTTCACCAGGACCTGAACCGGACCGAGGGTAGAGGCCTCGGCGATGATCTCGGGGGCGATCGAGGGGTCAGACAGATCTCCCTGGACCGTCAGCGCCTCGACTCCTCGTGCCCGGCAAGCAGCCATCGTCGCCAACGCCTGCTCCCGAGAGCGATTCCAGTGGATGGCTACATGCATCCCTTCATCGGCGAGTCGGCACGCCATGGCACGGCCGATCCTGTGAGCCGAGCCGGTCACCAGGGCGACTTTTCCCGTCATTTCCATCTCGGTCCTCCAGGATCTTCTGAGGGAGCATTCTGATCACTACAGTAGGGCGAGTCCACTTGGACTCCGAGACCTTGACCCGGCGAAGCCGCGCGAGGAGACTCTCCGGGTCTGGATTACTCATCGAATTCCCGAGCAGGAGGATTGAATTGGCCAAGGTCCTGGAACCGAATGCCACCATAGTAGGCAAAATTGACCTTTCGGAGGAGTTGTCGATCTTCAAGGTGGCCCTCGATGAGGAGTTACCTGAGGGAGATTGGTTCGTCCCCGGGCAGTACATGGTGATCGGGGTCAATAATCTCGTGGAGCCCGATCTGGCTGGAGTTCAGCGGCCGATGTCGATCGCCTCGGAGCCTGCTGAGCGAGGACACGTCGAGTTCTACATCCGTAGAGTGGCCCGGCCAGAATCGAAGAACCCCCTCACTCACAGTCTGTTCCGGCTCTCGGAAGGGGATAGAGTCTTCCTCAGACCCAAGCCCAAGGGGCATTTCACCATCCCGGGGACGGTCGGGCTGGAGGACGATCGGTGTCGGATTTACGTCAGCGCTGGGACTGGTCTGGCTCCCTTTGTCTCCATCGTTCGAGATGATCTTCGTCATGGCAGATCGGTCGCCAAGACCTGCATCATTCATGGTGTTTCTCGCTCGGGAGATCTCGGATATCGAGAAGAGTTGGAGCAGTGGTCGCAGGAGCACGGGCTGGTTTACATCCCGACCGTCAGTCGACCCGCAGAGTGTCCCGACTGGAGCGGTCGGGCGGGCAGAGCTGAGGATTGTTTCAAGCCCGATGGATTGGAGTTGTTGGAATCCAGTTTGTCGCTGTCCCCCGGAACTCTCGGACCGGATCAGGCAGTGGTTCTGGTTTGCGGCCTGCAAGGCACCATTGGTCAATCGATCTTGAGATTGGCGGGGAGAGGATTCGTTCCCGCTGAAAAGAAGATACGGAAGGCGCTCGATATTCCCGAAACTCGACCGGCTTCGCTGTTCTTCGAGCAATATGACTCCGATCCGGTCATCGATCTGGAAGATCAGCAAGTTGTCGCTCGCCTTCGAGCAGATCTAGGACTCGAATAACCCAAGGGGGGGTACCTCAACGGGAGATTACCTCTCTGTCCCCTCTACTGAGTAATCCATGGCACGGAGTTGATCGATGGCGAGTACTCCCAATCCGAAACTGCAAATCTTTTTGATCCTCGACGGGGTCGAAAAAGAGATCTCCACAGAGGGAAAGAAACTCATCAATTTCGGAAGATCAGATGAGTGCGATGTGGTGATCGATGTTCCCAAGGCGAGCAGGATTCACGCAGAAATTCTTCTCGAGAACGGCCAGCTCCGGATCATCGACAAGCGCTCATCGAATGGCACCCAGCTCAATGGAGAGTCGATCGATTCGGCACTGCTTCGTGCTGGTGATCGGATCCAGATCGGAGCCGCTGTCATCGAGATTCGGACTGAAGAGCACCGACCAAAGGTGCAGGCTCCAGGCAAGGGTTCCAGAGGCGGGGCACGACCGAGGAACCCGGCAAGTTCGTCGGGCGGAAGCGGGGATCCGAGTTCTTCTGCAGATCCTCGACCAGCCCTCCCCAGAAGAGGGCGCCCGGTCATTGCCCGTATCACCGATGGAGCGCTGGTGGTCCTGCTGCTGCTGCTGCTGGGATTGGTCAGCCGAGAGTATGTCAACGGGCCGGGGACCATTCGCAAGGAAGCGGTTCAGAACCAGCGAACCGGGGGTGGTTCAGAACTCACGCTTCTCGATCCGCTGGGGATCGCCACTCCGCCAGACGATGGTGAGGTGGAACGGGCACTGATCGAGCAGGAACTTGCGGCGGCAGAGATCACATGGGATTCCATCGAAGCGCTTCGTGCCATCGGCAGGAGATTCCCCTCGAGCAAGGCGGTAAGGAGTTCGGCGGATCTCGCAGCGGCGCTCGAAGGATTGCGCTTGGCCAGTGATCTGGAGAGGAGACAGTCTCTCGATCAGGTCCTGGGTAGCATCATTCTCGATGATCGCCTTGGTGAAGCCCGTTCGATCACTCGGTTCCTGGCAGTGGTCGATGGCTCCGAAGCCGATCGTGGCTACTGGAGGGCGCGTGCCGATGGCGTTTCAGCCCTGGCTCGAAGCAAACTGACAGTGATTCAGCAGCAGATCACCGTCTTGCTCGATCATAACCAACCTGGAGAGGCGTTGAGGATCATCGCGATGGCCCGCTCCCGCCTCGGTGGGGTTCCGGAGTACGAGTTGGCTCTGGGAGAACTGGTCGAGGGGGTCGCAGATGTTCGCTGGCGGCAGAGAGCGAAACGAGATCAGCCGCCACAGGAGTGGGCATATCTACTCTCGATGGCGAGGCGACTTCAAGAGGAGTGCCGCTATCTCGAATTGCCGCCAGTCTTGCATCGAGCCATCGCACTGGATCTACCTCCGGATGATCACATCGAGGCGCTGGAGATGCTGGTCAAGGCGGCAGCCCTGGCGACGATGTTCGACGAGTTTCTCGAAGGCGCCTCAGGCGGGGAGTTACAGGTGGAACTGGCCAGCGGATCCACCCGTGTTTATCAGGCCACTCGAGATCGATTGACCCTGGAAAGAGAGATCGCCGGGGGAAAGATGGTCGACCAGCGGCAGTGGCTGCAGGTCAATTCCTCGCAGCGAGCGATCCTGTTCAGGGCGGTACCTCATTCCCTGGAAGGGGTGATGGGGATGGTCTACCTGGCGGAGGCATCCGGAGATATCGATGGTTTTCACAGAGCTCTGGTCAATCTTCATCGTCGTAGCAGGGGGACTGAACTGGCTGAAGCGATCCTTCAGCGAAGCCGCGGGGGTGTACCAGTCATCGGTGGCTACGAAGAATATGAGGGTCGTCTGGTCACGACGATGGAAAAGGAACAGATCATCGAGAGGCGTCGCCTTCGCAAGGAGCGTGAGCGGGAGGCGATCGCCCAGGCCAAGAGGCTCAAGAAGTCGAACAAGATCGAGGTGATCATCGAGTACGTGCAGCTTCTCAGGGAGGAAGGATCCTTCTCCCTGGCGGATCGCATGTTGAGGGAAGTGGTTGCAGAAGCGGATGATGCGGAGCAATCGTCAGTAGCCCGGGAATTGCTCGAAAATCCGTACCTTGCCGAGGTTCCGCTGAGAGAAAGTGGGGAGACCGCCAACCGCATCGATCTCTTCATCCTTGGCGATGGATACCTGGTCGAGGATTCACATCAGGAGTCGTTCCTGAATCACGCCCGCACCTGTGAAAAGCTGCTCTTTTCAGTCGACCCTTACCGAGAGTACGAGCAGTACTTCAATGTCACTGCGGTTCACCTCCAGTCGAAGGATCAGGGTGTGTCTCGCGAACCTGGTGAAATCGTCAAGGACACCGCTCTCGGATGCATGGTTCGCTACGACGTTCTTACATCCAATGGCAGCAAGGTATTCGAGATCTTGTCTCGCCTCGGGGATGCCGGCAAGGATCGGCAGTCGGTGGTGATCGCCAATGACACGGCAGGGGTCGCGACCGGCGGGGGAGGAGTGACCAGTCTTCCCAAGGGAGCCCTGGGCCTGGTCAACCATGAAGTGGGGCATTCACTGGGTGGTCTCCATGACGAGTACGACTCCGAACCGGGGTCGAATCCAGACAAGCCGCCTCCTCCTGGCAGAGATGATGTGGTGGCGACCCGGGAAGCCCCTCCCAACTTGATGCATGGAAGTGACAAATCCGAGGTGGAATCCCGAGTGATCTGGCGTGAGTGGATCGAAGCGGAGGATCGTTGGTGGAATGGCAGCAAGGTCGGGCTCTTCGAGGGCGGAGACCGCAAGCCATTTCATGTGTGGCGGCCTCAGGTTTCCTGCATGATGCGAGACAATAGCGGATTCTGTGTCGTCTGCATGGAACACATGGTCAAGGTGATCTACCGCAGGGTTCGACCGATCGATCGAGCAGAGCCAGAGCCCGGGGACCTGGTGCTACAGAAGTCTGAAGATGAGGAGGTGATCCTCAAGGTCTGGACGCTTCAGCCGAGGACTCATGATCTGGAGGTCGAGTGGCTGGTTCTCTCCTACGGATTGCAGAGACCGGCAGCAGCGGGGGAAGCCTCGAGGGGAGACACCGCCGTGGTCGACAAGAGGCCAGGGGAGCGATGGAGGCGAGCTCAGAGTGGCTTGGATCCCACCGGGAAATTGGTGCAGGCCGCACAGATTCGATCGAAAGATCTGGAACCGGGATGGCACCGGGTGCGTTGCCATGTGAAGGACCCAACCCGCTGGGTACTTCGGGATGACCAAGGTCTTCTCCAACAGCAACTTGAATGGTGGGTAGAAGTGCGCCCTTGACCGGTGCATGATGAGTCCCGCGCCCTATCGATGAAAGAGAGCGAGATCGATGTCTCGACCACAAATTATTGCGAGTACCGGGGGAAAAGGGGGTGCGGGGAAGACCGTGTTCTCGATTCTGTTTTGCCGAGAACTGGCGAGAATGGGCAAAAAAGTTGTCCTGATCGATGCCGATCTGGGTACGCCAAATGTCCACACCAAACTGGGCC
>DUAN01000110.1 GCA_012960845.1 Planctomycetota bacterium
GCTCGAGAGAATTCCGCAGGCGCAAAATTTTCACCCCAGCCAGCAACCGATCGAGCGGGTCATCGTCTTCATCACTGTCGGTGGGGATCACGACACTTGCGGTCATCTCGAGTTCGGCGAGGGGCTCGCCATCGAGAAGGACGATGCCGCCGATCTGCTCACTGCCTGTCGAGGTCGGAACCACTTCGCCCTCGAGCCAGTCGGCGAGGGTCTGGGGGCTGTCATCGGAGTTGGCGCCGAAGGCGGGGGACACCGAGGGTGAAGGAGTCTGAGGGAGTGATTCCATCGAAGGGGCAATCCCCGTCGCCTGGCGGTCGAATGCGACCGGCTCACTCTTTTGCCACAATGCGACGCCCATTCCGGCGGCGATTCCGAGAACCACTGCCAGTTGGAGAAGGGCCACGGCCCGGAAGGAAAGAGTCATCAATCTTCTCCCCTCAGGTCGACCTGCTTGTGGCGCGGAACCTCGATGGTTTTCTGGATGGGACCGACGGAGATCTCGTAAGTACCTGTCGGTAGGGTCACCGTAGTTTCATCGTCGTCGAGGAAGACGTGAAGGAACGTCCCTTCTGGCGTTGCGATGGTGATGGGCCAGGGCGCGGATCGAAGCACCTCGATCTGATGCAGAGGGGGCAAGGCGATGGGGATCTCGAGGTCGACGGCGCCGACGGTGAGGGGCACACGCAACACCTCGAGGGTTTGATGGTGGCGGGCGTTGGTACCGATCACGAGTTCGTAATCCCCCGCCTGAATGGTTCCCATGTCCTTGCGGATGATTCCGGGAGTCGGTGGAGCACCAGAGCCAGGCCCTGACAGATTCCTCTGGGTTCTCGAGGCGCTGTGCCATTTCCCCGAGCCGACCTGCTCCCCGGGGGGGACCAGGGCGGTCTGTATCGAATAACCCTCGAGCCGCGAGGAGCGACGATCTCTCCACAGATCGTCGAATCCAGAGATGTTGAGTGTGACCCTGGCGCTGCTGCCGAAGCGAAACTCGATGACCTGGTCACGATCCTCGCCGACCTCCACTTCGATGGTGCCGGCGTCGGTTCTGGCGCTGAGGAAGAACTGGTCGGCGCTGGCATCCTTTTCGGTCAGAGCGATGCGGTAGATGCCATCGTCTCCCCTGATGATGGAATCGACAGAGCCGCTCGAGCGGCCATTGTTAGTGATGGCGCGGCGCTGAAAGGTGGCGCTCAAAGCCTTGCCCTGGCCATCGACGACCCGGGCGAGGAGAAAATTTCCTTCGCCCGGCTCGGCTAGATCGAACAGGACATCGACCCGCTGGTCGCTGACCCCGATGATCTGGTGCCCCCAGATCACCTCACCCGAGCCGATTCCGACCAGGTACGTCCCGGGGGGGACCCTGGGGATCGTTCGGGGCCACTCACCCGCGTCCCACCCCGAGGCCATTCCGCCGAGCAGGGAGGAGGGGGGGGGCGGGTGCAGTCGGTCGATCTGCAGCAGGAAATAGTGGAGACGCGAAGCACTACCGTCGGACTGGACCACATCGACGCGAACCGCCCCGGACTCGGAGATCTCCAGCAGGATGGTCTGTGTCTCGACAGATTTCTCGATGAAGACCTCAAGCGGATCGCTCACCCGACCGTCGGCGCTCCTGGCGATGGCCATGTGGTATCCAGACTCGACTTCTCTCGTCGATTCCCCGGGAGTCCAGGGCTTGAACCTCCTCCCCAGGGCGGAGGCCATCTGGTTGATGTGCGTGCTTCCTTGACTGTAGAAATGACCATGAACGGGGTCGCGATTTGCCGCCGAAAGGGAAGCGAAGCGCCCCGGAGCGAATACAACCTCGGCCTTGGCAGGAATCGAGCCGTCGGCGAGCCTGACTTGAAGGTCGACCTCGAGTTTCGGCTCCTGCGCCACAAAAACGACCAGTGATCCTGGAGAAGTGCTGAGGCGCGCCCGATTGAAACTCCACTGCGGGTGCTTGGCTGAAACCAGGAAGCGTGTCAGAGGGAGCCGGGTCAATTCGAAGCGGCCGTTTTCATCGCTGGTCGTTTGCCACTGGTCGGAGTCTACCCGATCCTCTTGAACTTCATGTTCGACCCACTGGATCAGGCGTTCTTCACGGTCCACTGCAGAAGTGGCGAGTCGTTCGAGTTGAGATCTCGCAACGATGGTGGCCCCGGCAATCGGCGTCCCGTCTTCCATCCTGACCATTCCGACGATGGGCAGCGCCGGCTCGAGATCTGGCGCTTCGATGCTGGAGATGATCCGTTCCAACTGTTCCCTGCGTGAATCGGTCTCTGGAGGCGGCGGAGGAACGACGATGGTCGGGGCGTCGGCGATGATCGGCTGCGGTACCTGACGAGGTTCGAAGGGGCCGTCGTCGTTGGCGAGTCTGGAGGTGATCGCGGCGCTCAACAGGAACAGGATGGCACAGCAGGCCAGTAGAACGCCTCGGTTCATGTCCAGTTCTCCGTTTCAAGGGGGCTTCCGCTATCATAGATCCGGAAATGTCTGGATGAAGGGGGTTGTAGGGGACTATCGGCGTCTGCAGCGGCTTCATCGAAGCTGCATTTGCCAGCCAGCAACCCTACATCGCCAAGGTGTTCAAGAGTTTCTGATCATCCACTCCACACGGAAAGCAATCCCGCCTCGACCAGACCGATGATGAAACCGAGCACGCCACCGAGGAACTCGATGTGACGCAGTTCCTTGCGAGCGACCCGCAGTACCAGCCGTTCCATCTGATCGAGTTCGAAGGCGAGGATGCGATCGCGCACCTTCTGCTTCAGATCGAGTTGCTCGCCGAGGGTGCCCTGCAGGTCGGTTCCGAGTTCCTCGACAAAGAAGAACACCTCCTTCTCGATGCGGTTTCGGATCTTGTCGACCAGATCGTTGGGCAAGAACGCTGCGACCATCGGCCCGAAACTCTGTATTTGATCCTCGATCAACTGATCGATGCGGCCCTTGAGTCGAGTTCGGACAGCATCACTGGTGGCGAGTTTTTGAACCAGCTGGGCGATGTCTTCGGCAGAGATCAACTCCTCCTGAACCGTATCTGCGATGCTCTCTGCGAGCGCTTCATGGCGACGTGGCACCACACCCTGAATTTTCAAGGGGCCGATCCCCAGTGGCTGGTGGGGGCGAAACAGCATCTTCACCGCCAGCCAGTTGGTGGCCCAGCCGATCAGAGCGCCGACCAGCGGGAACACGATCCAGGGGAGCCATGGCTGCAACAGAGTTCTCCTATCGAATGACGGACCAGCGTGTCGGGCGTTTTCCTCGGGCAGATTTGGGGGTCATCAGGATCACCAGGCCGAGGCCGGCGAAGAAGCCGCCAATATGAGCCCACACCGCCACGTTGCCACCGGTATCGTTGAGACCCTTGAAGATATCGAGACCGACATAGATGCCCAGCACCCAGCTGGCTCGCATCTGAAAGGTGCCGAACAGGATGTAGAACCAGTAGAAGATCGTCACCAACGAGTGGGGAAAACAGAGCCAGTAGGCACCCAGTACTCCGTATATCGCTCCACTGGCACCGATGGTCGGGATCAGCGATTCAGGATTCATCAGGGCATGAAACGCCGAGGCGGCGACTCCACAGATGATGTAGAAGAGCAGATAACGCAGGTGCCCCAGCCGCCCCTCGACATTGTCGCCAAAGATCCACAGGAATAACATGTTGCCGAGCAGGTGAAGAATCCCGCCATGGAGAAACATCGACGTGAACAGAGGAAGCAGCGCACTGGAGAAGGAGATGTCGTACTCGCGGGTGATAGGCTCGAATCCGAGCTCGATTCCGAAGGGATTGTTATTCCGAATCACCGGCTCGGTCACCGTTTCCTCCCCTTCGATCCAACCGGCGAGGATGGCGGGACGAAGGCCGAATCCATCGACGAGAGCATCTTCGCTGGCCAGTTGAAGGAGGAAGCAGAGGATGTTCAGCACCATCAGCCCGATCGTCACGTAGGGGGTGATGCCACTCGGTTCGCTGTCACGGATGGGAATCATCGGGTGATCTCCTCACCACTCGATTCTCCGGAGAGCATTTCTTCGAGTAGTTCCCGGTGGACCCTGAGGTTGCCCTCGACCATCGCTTCGGCGCTGAATTGACTCGAGGCTCGTTGCTTGCCCGCTTCGGCAAGGCGCGCTGCGGTGGTGGGATCATCCAGCATCTGATCGATCGCCTCGGCGAGGAGTGCTGGATTCGCCGCCGCAACCAA
>DUAN01000111.1 GCA_012960845.1 Planctomycetota bacterium
TCTCGACCCAGTGCGGGTATCCTCCCGGATCGGCGCTGGCCAGGTCTGCCAGTTTTTTCTGCCAGATCACCGCCTGCCCGTTGCGGTTGTACGGCTCATCCTGGCCCCCCATGTGCAAGGTGAATGCGGTGTTCCGGAGGCTGTCGGGGCGTGCGTCATTGGGATGTCCGGCCATCATGGCGACTGCAGCCCAGCGGTCCGCCATTCTCGGGCCAATCTGGTAGACCCCGTCTCCTCCGGCGGAGTACCCGAGGATGTAGACACGATTGGGATCGACCTGCTCGAAGACGATCAGGTTCTCGATCAGTCGATCGAAGAACTGATCGACATGAGGTTGGTGCCACAGATTCCAGCTGTTGGTCGGGGCTCGAGGAGCGAGGTAGATCCCCTCTTCAGGTCTGTACAATTTCTTCTGGTTCTCCCACTGGCCATCATTGACCTCTGCAGGCGCGCCGCCACCTCCGTGCAACGAGATCCACAGGCTACGACCGGTTGCAGGAGGCGTACCGAGACTCTGATACCAGAACGGCATCTTGAGGTCACCGATGGTCAGCTCCCGCTTCTCCATCTCGCTTGCTCTCTGTGAGGCGATGAGAGTGGCATGGGCCTGCCAGATGAGACTGGCTGCGGCATCGGCATCAGCACGGGTGAGGGGGACGGAGCCGATGGGGAGTGAATCGAGATCTGTTTGGGCACCGCAGATGGCGAGTACAGCCGCCAGCGATTCGATGGCTTCCGCAGACGCCGCAGCAGCGCTTCTCGGTTTCAACTCGATGGAGACCAGTTGCTCCGTTTCCTCGACCCGGATCGAGACGACTCGGCAGAGCGAACCTTCACCGGCGACGACAATCACCTTTTCGCCGGCAATCAGTTGCGTGGAAACATGATCGTTGGCGTCGAAGCGCTCGTCTCGGCTCTCTCCCTCGAACAGTACCTCTGCGTCAGATCCCAGCACCTGGATCGGGGCCTGGCATCGGTCCCCCGAAGTGCCATCGATGAGACGAAAGCGAACCAGACTCTTGCCATCAGAGGTAGCCTCGGAGGTGCGCGTGTATCGGTCGGTGACATCGCTGGCACGGACCGAGGTGTTTTCGGGAGCCCAGACCAGCGGGAAGGAGAGGGGAGAAGAGCGCCAGGTCACGGCGTAGATGCCATTTCGAGGATCTTTGCGCGATGCCTTGGATGTTCTGCCGGTGAACCAGGCACGATTGAGGTCATCTCCTGTCGGTTCGGCCGCACCGGTGAAGTGCCAGCCGTCATCCCAGATCTCTACCCAGGAGTGATTGCCCGATCCATCGGACCAGAGCGGGGTGCCGACAAAGCGAGCCGGGACACCTACCGAGCGACAGGCATCGATCAACAACACGGAAAGGCCGGTGCAAGATGCGAGTCCCGATTCCATCGATTCGTAGGGACTTTGATCCGCCTTGGTACGCTTCGTCGAGTACTTCACGCCCACCATCTCGAAGATCTTCTGGTTCAATGTGGCGGCCGCCTCGGAAGGCGACGTCGATTCTGCCACCAGCGGCAGGAATCGTTCACGGAAGTCCGCTCTCCAGCGATCTCGGCGCTCGTTGATGGTGGCATACGGCAACACCGCGTCGAAGAAGATCTCATCCGGGATGGTTTGCTTCCAGCGGGTGTATCGCCGCGCCTCCACTGCCAATCGGGCATTTTCCAGCAGGTACTCGCTATCGAGAGATGTGAGGTCTGTCCGCGGCATCTGTTGTACCAGCCAGTGCATCGCCTGCCGCTGGGCGGCGCAGCCGCTCGCGAGAGCGCGTTCGATCTGTGGGCGATTCTCGCCCGCCTGCGACAGCCGCTCTTCTGAAATCAACGGATCTGCAACGGCTCCCCGTCGCTGGGCGAGCAACCAGTTCCACAGTTGATCGCCGGAATAGGCCCGCTTCCACGAGTCGTGGCCGACCCCGGCATAGGAGGTGTGTTTGACCCGTTCGCCACCGGCGGCAACGATCGCAGCCACCATCTCCAGCGATTTCTGCTCTGGAACCACCCTGTCTGCGGAGCCGTGAAAGTTCCAGACGGGAATTCCGACGAGGCTGTCAGCGGTTTCGGGATCACCGCCACCGCACACCGGGGCAATCGCTGCGAAGCGTTCAGGAGTGGCTGCTGCCAGTCCCCAGGATCCATACCCACCCATGCTGAGACCGGTCACCACGATGCGATCGGTATCGATGGGATAGGTTCGCTCGATCTGATCGATCAATGCCGTGAGCACCACGAGGTCCCACCACTGACCCTTGGGGCACTGCGGAGAAACGACGATGAAGGGGAAATCGGGGCGCTCTGGCACCAAGCGAGGTGGGCCCCACTGCTTGACCTTGTCGAGATTTTCCCCGCGTTCCCCGGCACCGTGAAGAAACAGCATCAACGGCAGCGGCTCGCCCTTCTCGAAGAAGGAAGGGAGGAACAGCTGATATCGCACCGTCTCCTGTTGTTTCTCGCCATCTCTCTCGAAGTGCAGCACTTCCCATTGAGGGACCTGCTGGCCCGCCACGGGATCGGGTGGATCGAACTGAGCAAACCAGGAAAGGGTCAGCATCGGCAGTAGCATCGGGAGTAGCAGTGCTGCTGGCATGGCATCACCTCCGGTAGGGGAACAGGATTCTGGATCGGTATCGACGCAGCCCGATCATACGCAAGAATTCTTCCGAGAGGACCCAACCACATGACCGGAGCACAAAGTTGAATGGCAGATCGGATCAGTCGATGTAGCCGCTTTGATTGCGCAGAACCACGATCTCGAACTCTCCATCGAAGTGGCGCAAGAAGCCGGTGACCGCCAGCGGCTGGCCGATATTGACTCCGATCGGCCAGGTCACCAGATCGGTCAAGAAGTTGGCTCCTGAAAAGAGCGGGTCGATCACATTGACCGGCAAGAAGACATTGATCGAACCGGTGCCGTCATCGATTCGGCAGCGGTATCCACCGGTCACCGATGTCCAGCCGTTGGAGCCGACATTTCCACCCACCGGGGGAACTTGCAAGAATCCTGCTGTGCTGACGATTCGTCCCAGATCCGCCGCAGCGATGCTACCGGTCTGATAAGAAACCGAGGGAGGAAAACTCAGGGGTGCAGAGACCAGCCTGACGCCCCCTGGATCGGGAACGATCACACGGTCTCCACCTGTGGTATCGACCAGGTCTCCCTCTACATGAACAATAACGGGAGGGTAGAGGCCAATCGAATTGAGGAAGCCGATGTAGCCCAGATCTGCAGTGGTCATCGGATTGCCTTCGTAATCTTTCACCTCGAAGGTGGGCGACGTGATGCTGACGAAGATGCCCTGACCGTTTTCCTCGTGGAGAGAGAAACCGTACTGGCCGCTGGGAGCCAGAGCCGCCGCCGGCAGTGCGGTGACTCCACGAATCAGTGAATGGGATCCTGCGGCCAGATTACGAGTGTCGGGAATCGACAGAGAGATGTCGAAATTACCGCGCGGGAACACCTCGTAGCTGGTGCCATCTCGGTTGAGGAATCCAACCACTTCCAGTTCGGTTCCTGCAGTGAGGAATCCAAGAGGTGCTGGATCCAGGTTGGCAGTGGTATGCCAGAAAGTCTGAGCCAGACCGCTTCCGTCATCGAGCCACAGGTTCCAGCCGATGGGGCCGACCATATCACTGATCTCGACCACCGGAGAACCGCTGCCGAGCGGATCGAGTTGCAACTGTCCATTCAACCGGACAATTTTTGCCTCCTGCTCCGGAGCCGAGGCGGTGGCGTCGATTTCGCTGGTTTGCAGCTGCTGCGGGAAGTAGATGAAGCCCCCGCCACCCTGGATGGTGACATCTTCGGCCTGGTCGACGGTCAAGGTGATCATCAGGTTCAGATCGGAGACGATCCCTTGAACACGGACCGAGTTGCCGATCTTCATGGTACTGAAATCGAGTCCCAGGAGCGGATCTACCTGGACATAGATCGTCCCTGCCACTCCCGCAGTGGCGCTGTCCTGGATGGCAAACCCGACCTCTCCTGTGCTGCTCTCGAAGGTGCCGGGAAGCACCGTCACGAATCCATCGACGGTGATCTCTTCCCCTGGAAGCAGATCGAAAATATCGCTGATGGGAGGAAGGGGATCTTCAGGGCTTCCTCCGCAGCCGGTCAGGGAGAAGGCCAAGGAACAGGCCAGGATCCACTTCTTCGATGGCACCAGAGCAGGGAATAATC
>DUAN01000112.1 GCA_012960845.1 Planctomycetota bacterium
AACCCCTCCTCAGTGGCGTCCCGAGGATGACCTGATTTGACTGTGCGGGCCCTTTCAGGAGATCCAAACCTCCCGGCTGAACCTAGGTCTCGCTCGGTGTCCTGTCAAGCATGACCCACAGGCTGAAACAGGTTCGATGTGCTGCTTTACACCCTTCCGGGGTGAGTTAGAATCGTACCTACGGATGTCATCCTTTCCGATGCAGGTGAATCGATGGCAGCCACTCCATGGCCCAGGTCAGATCGCCACTGGCCCCAGAAACCGGGATTGTTCATGCAGCGCTGTGTGTCTCTCCGAGAAGTCGGGTATTCGAAGTCCCCCAGGGGATGGACCCACGGATTACTCTCCGTGCTGATGACCCTTTTCATCTTCTCATCGACGGCGGGTCCACTCGAGGCACAGAGCACCAACAAGAGTTTTGGCGGAGCACTGATCGAACTGGGAGATGCCATCATCTTCCCCGGCGATGATTTCGCTCTTCTTCCCATCCGGATCAGCAGCGACCAGCAGATCGTCGCCTGGCAGATGGGGCTCGAATACGACGAGTTACTGCTCTCTTTCGATGCCGTCATCTTCGCCGGCACCGAGAGTGAAAACCTCCAGACCACCGCCATCACCAGTCCATCCACACCGCCTTTCAACGGCTTGCAAGTGCTTTATGGCGGCAACGATGCGCTCCCTGCAGGAACCGGTGTACTGGCTGCTTTCCTGCGGATGTCTATCGTCAATCCTGACCTGGTTCCCGATCGAGGATCGCTCTCCAGTTCCGTTGCAGCAGTCTCCACAGAACTCCATCCACTGCTTCTCACTGGCCAGAATGGAAGCAACGTCATTCCTTCGACGGTACCGGGAACCATCACCGTATTTGACTTCCCACTCTTCCTGATCGAGAGCCATGTCGGAACGGCCATCGATGAGACATTAACACTACCGATCCGTGCCTGGACCGACGGCCCAGCATCCAACTTCGCAATGGGACTAGAATATGATGAATTGATCGTCTGTGAGTTGACCATCCAGGGCAGCGATTTCGACGATATGACTCAGGGACAGTGGGATTTCGTCGAGCAGATCGCTACCAGCAGCGCCAACTTTGTCCTGTCTTCCACAGCGGGACCGGTTCCAGGGCTTACCGGCGAGACCCTGGGCTACCTGGTGATCGCCAGGCCTCCAACTGCCCCGGGCTCCTGGGCACTGGATCTGATCGCAGGGCAGTCCTTCGTCGACAACAATCCGGTCGGCAATCTCGTCAGTGGAATGAGCAGCTGGATCAACCACTTCTTGCGAGGAGACGCCAATCTGGATGCGGTGATCGACCTCGCCGATGCGGAGACGATCCTCAACGCTTCTGTGCTGGGTGCTCCACTGTCCTGTAGAGATGCTGCAGATGTCAATGACGATGGAGTCCTCGATGTCTCGGATGTGGTCACCATTCTCCAATTCCTGTTCTCAGGATCCCCACCTCCTCCGTTGCCATTCCCCGATCCGGGTGAAGACACCACCGTCGATTTCCTCGACTGTCTTTAGTCCGACTCTTGTGCTGTTCGGTTGATCCCAGCTGTTTAGAGATCTATCCTACGATTTCTTGCACGGGCAGGGCATCCACCATTGTGCCTCATAAATCGAAGCCTCATAAATTGAAAAGGAGTCCCCCATGGCTTTTCAACTTCCAGAGTTGAATTTTCCACTGGCTGCACTCGAACCTCACATCGATGCCAAAACGATGGAGATTCACCACGGCAAGCATCACGCTGCCTATGTCGGGAATCTCAATGCAGCGCTCGAAGGTCATCCCCAGTTCGACAACGCATCCATCGAAGAACTTTGCCGTAACATCTCCGAACTGCCTGAATCGATCCGCGGTGTCGTTCGTAACAATGGTGGCGGACATTTCAACCACTCCCTCTTCTGGACTTCGATGAGTGCTGATGGCGGAGGTGCGCCGAGCGGCAACCTCGCTGCGGCCATCGATACCAAGTTCGGCAACTTCGAGGGGTTCTGCGAGAACTTCTCGACTGCCGCCAAGACACGCTTCGGCAGCGGCTGGGCCTGGCTCTGCCGCAGTGCCGACGGCGGCGTCAACGTTTGCTCCACGAGCAACCAGGACAACCCGCTGATGGCGGGTGTGGTCGACTGCACCGGAACCCCGTTGCTGGGTCTCGATGTGTGGGAGCACGCCTACTATCTCAACTACCAGAATCGACGCCCCGATTACGTGGCCGCATTCTGGAACGTGGTCGACTGGGCGGCGGTGGAAGCTAGATTCGACGCGTCCGACTCCTGATCTCTGGCGCAGCACTGCTAGATGAGGACCGACAAGGGGGAGCATGATGGAATGGAATCCTGAAGGATCGACGATTCTCGAAATCGTCCCTCCGACCCTCAAGAGTGGTCTGGAGGGTCTCCACAAGCGACTTGCAAAGGTTCGCAGATTGATCGAGGGTGGCGACTTCGATGCCATCAATATTCCAGAAATCCATGAAGAGGAGAGCCGCAACGATCGGGGATCGAGAATCCGCGAATGCTCGCCCCGGATGCAGCCGAGGGAACTGGGGCGACGCATCCAGGACGAGTTGGGACTTCCCGTCATCGTCAATCACGTGGTGGCCTTTGAACCGATCGAACAACTGCTGGAGTGGGCGCAGGAGACGATTCACGGCCACGGAATCAGCAATCTCATACTGGTAGGTGCGCCCCATGATCGCCGCAGTTGGCCCGGCCCCCCGGTGGCAGTTGCCAATCAAGCACTGCAGAAGCAGTTCGCCGGAGCAGATCTCCAGATCGGCAACATCTGTATCCCCGAGCGGGCGGACAGTCCCATTTCGGAGGCGGTCCGGATGGAAGAAAAGGCCCGAATGGGCGCTAATTTCTTCTCCACTCAGATCATTTTCGAGGCGCGGGAGATCTCATCTTTGCAGATCGATCTCGACAGAGAAGCACCCTGCGCCCGCGAGGCTCCCCTGCTGGTCAGCCTGTGCCCGGTGAAGAAGATTCGCCAACTCGATTTTCTGCGGTTTCTCGGAGTGCGGGTTCCAGACAGCCTCGAAGCATTGCTCTCCACCGTACCCGAGGCTCAATGCCTGGACCTGTCGCTGGAGATCCTGGGCGATATCCAGACCCGCCTGATCGACCAGCAACCGAAAAATTGTCCGCCTCTCGGCTGGAACATCGCCCCGGTGGGGCCGATCCCGGTGCCCGACATCGAGGCTCTGATGCAACTCCTGCCCGGCTCGGTCCAGTCCTGACCCGACAAGTCCAGCCCTGGATGGGTCCGCGGCACAGTTCCTCTGCGGAATTCGCCCGAGTTCCCTTTCCAATCGGTTCTATTAGCCTAAAATCTCGGAGCGCTCTCGGGGTTGGCTGCCTCCGAGATGGATCGGACTCACTTCGTTGGTCGTAGCCGCTCGGAGGTCGTTTGTTGCAACTCTCTGCCTTCCTGGCCAAGGAATCTACCTGGCCCTGGACCATCGCGAACACGGTCGATACCGACCTGATCTCCTTGCTCACCTTTGCAGCGGTCACTGTCATCGTCGGAGTGGTTCTACTGTTTCTCTCTGAAGTGCTTGGTCCCAGAAGAAGGGACCCGCAGAAGGATAGTGTTTATGAGTGCGGAGTACCGCTCCTCGATGACGCACGCGAGCCGTTCACCGTTAAATTTTATCTGGTCGCCATCTTGTTTATCTTGTTCGACATCGAGACGGTATTCCTGCTGCCCTATGCAGTGGTTTACAAGCAACTGGGGATCGTTGGGCTGATCGAGATGGGTGCATTTCTTTTCGTGCTCACTGGAGGTTTGATCTATCTCTGGCGGAGAGGAGCTCTCGAATGGGACTAGAAAGTTTGATTGGTGGCGAGGGATTTCTCACCACCACGGTCAATAGTATCGTCAACTGGGGACGCAAAAACGCACTGTGGCCGATGCCATTCGGAACCGCGTGCTGTGCCATCGAGATGATGGCCACCTTCTCCGGCCGTTATGACATCTCTCGCTTCGGTGCAGAGGTGGTCCGATTCAGCCCACGCCAGGCTGACCTGCTGATCGTCAGCGGCAGAATCTCATTAAAAATGATGCCGGTACTGCAAAAGATCTACCGACAGATGCCAGAACCAAAATGGGTCATCTCGATGGGAGCCTGCGCTTCCTGCGGAGGTGTTTTTGACACGTACACCCTGATCCAGGGAGTCGACCAGTTCATCCCGGTCGATGTCTATGTACCCGGCTGCCCCCCACGTCCAGAATCACTGCTCGACGCATTACTGGAAATTCAGAACCTCGTCGGCGAAGAACGATTCGACAGTGGAAAGCATGGCAGCTGATATGGCCGATACCCTTTCCCCCTACGACTCGCTTCCTGAGCACCTACGAGTGCTGGTAACCGACCAGGTCGAGCATCAAGGGCAACTGGCGCTCCATTGCCTCAGCGTCGATCAAAGGTCGATGCTCGAGCACTTCAGGACTCAGCAAGGCTACGACTTCCTGGTCGACATGACAGCCATCGACCATCTGGGAATGGATCAAACCGAACGCTTCGAGGTGGTTTATGTGCTTCGTAGACTGGGAGAGAACTCCCAGCAATTCAGACTTCATGTCTGGCTCAGCGAGGATTCTCCAGACCTTCCCACGGTGTTCGACCTGTGGGACTCGGCGCGCTGGGGTGAACGAGAAACCCATGACATGTTTGGAATCACTTTTGAGGGCAATCCAGACCTGAGGCGCTTCTTGATGCCCGAGGATTATCCCGGCTTCCCCCTGCTCAAGGATTACCCCCTACGTGGAGTGGGTGAACGCCGACAATTCCCCAGGGTGGTTCCCCGTGGCGACCAGATGGTCGAAGAGGAACCCGAAGATTACCCGACCAGTATCGGCAGAGGGATGCACACACCGGAATACACCGAGGAGGTCCGCCGTGACTCCAAGCCCAAATAGAGGCACCCGGGACACCCCGGTCCCGACCGCCGAGACACTCGAGAAGGAACTGGAGAAGGGCTGGAAGTCGCACCGGGCTGGAGTTCGTCCTTCCCAGGTCACCGAGGTCGTCGAAGATGACGGCAGTGGTCGCTTGGTGATGAACTTTGGTCCCCAGCATCCTGCGACTCATGGAACCCTGAGAAGCATCTTCACACTCGAAGGGGAAACCATCGTCAAGGCCGATGTTGAGATCGGCTACCTTCACACCGGATTCGAGAAACTGGGCGAGAACATGACCTATCAGCAATGGGTCACAGTTTCCGATCGAATGAACTACCTCTCCGCCATCAATAACAATGTCGGATACTCGGTAGCGGTGGAACAGTTGCTTGGAATCGAAGTCCCGCCCCGCTGTGCCGCTCTTCGCGTCATCATGAGCGAATTGTCGCGAATTGCTGACCACATCCTGTGCGTCGGACTCCAGGGCATGGACCTTGGAGCCTTCAGCGTGATGCTCTGGGCCTTCGAGAAACGTGAACTGGTCTACGACATCATCGAAGCGGTTTGCGGTGCCAGACTGACCACTTCGTGGACCCGCGTCGGCGGGATCATCCGGGACGTACCAGAATTCTTCCCCGACCTGGTCTACTCCTTCCTCGATGAGTTCCCACCGCTGCTCGATGAAATTCACCTGATGCTTCTCAACAACCGAATCTTCGTCGATCGGGTCAAGCAGATCGGTGTTCTCACGGAAGACCAGGCCCGGTCGTGGGGAATCACCGGACCGATTGGACGAGCCAGTGGGTTCGACGTAGACGTGCGCCGCGACCAACCTTATCTCGGTTACGACAAGTACGATTTCAAGGTTCCGGTTCAGACCGAAGGCGATTCCTTCGCCCGCTACATGCAGCGAATGGAAGAGATCGAGCAATCTCTTGAGATCATTCGCCAGGCGATGGCGACCCTGCCTTCAGGTCCAGTGGTTCATGACGACTTCAAGACCAGCTTGCCGACCAAGGATGCAGTTCACAACGACATGGAATCGCTGATTCACCACTTCAAACTGGTGATGCTCGGGCATGGCATCCAGCCCACCGCTGGAGCTTCGATCTACAGTGCCACCGAAGCTCCCTGTGGCGAACTTGGATTCTTCATCGCGTCCGACGGATCCGACACCGCCTACAGACTGAGGATTCGTCCACCATCTCTCTACAACTATGGATTCTTCCCGCGCCTCGTCGAGGGCGGAATGATTTCCGATGCCGTGGCAGTTCTTTCCAGTTTTCACATCATCGCCGGCGAACTGGACAGGTAGGATCATCTTGGCCAATACAATTTCATTCTGCTCCGAGACGATGAAGCAGTACGAGTGGTTACTGACACGTTATCCCACTCGACGGGCTGCGTTGCTCCCCACTCTGCGCCTTGCAGAGTCCGATTTTGGAGAACTGGGTGTTCCAGAGATGCGCTATGTGGCGGATCTGATGGAAATCCCTCCAGCGTTCGTCTTTGGAGTCGTGACCTTCTACACCCACTACCGACGAGCGGGCACTGGCAAGTTCCACATCCAGGTGTGCAGCACCCTCTCGTGTGCCCTCAGAGGCTCTGAAGATGTGGTCTCGCGGATCACCGAACGACTCGGAATCAAGCCGGGAGAGACCACTCCCTGTGGCCACTTCACCCTGTCCAAGGTCGAATGCCTCGGATCCTGCGACACTGCACCGATGCTTCAGTGTAATGACGATTATCACGAGGACCTCTCGCTCGAAGATGTGGATCAGTTGATCGAACAACTTCGTACGGAAGCAGAAGGGGGTCAAAACGGATGACTTTCCGCAAGATCTTGACCCCGCACATCGCCGAGGATGATTGCCATACCCTCAACTTCTACCAGAGCAATGGCGGCTACAGCCAGGCGAAAATATCGCTCAAAGAACAGCAGCCGGATGACCTGATCGAACTGGTCAAGGCGGCCAATCTACGTGGTCGTGGCGGCGCAGGATTCCCAACCGGAGTGAAGTGGAGTTTTGTTCCAAAATCCTCCGACAAGCCGAAATACTTGGTGGTCAATGCGGACGAGTCCGAACCGGGCACCTTCAAGGACCGGGTGATCATGGAGAAGAATCCTCACCTGTTACTGGAAGGGATCTTGATCTGCTGCAAGGCAGTCAACATCCAAACCGCTTACATCTACATACGTGGTGAATTCGTATTCGCTGCCCAGCGATTACAGCAAGCGATCGATGAGGCCTACGATGCCGGGATCCTCGGCAATGATTGCCTTGGATCGGGCCTCAGCGTCGATGTCACCGTTCACCGCGGAGCAGGTGCTTATATCTGTGGTGAAGAAACAGGGATGCTGACATCTCTCGAAGGTGATCGAGGACAGCCCAAGTTGAAACCACCCTTCCCCGCCATCGAGGGAGTCTTTGGTTGCCCCACCGTGGTCAACAATGTCGAGACTCTCGCCAATCTTCCCTACATCCTGGAGATTGGAGCCGAGGCGTATTGCGCCATCGGACCCGAGAAGTCGCCGGGCCCGAAACTGTTCTGTGTCAGTGGGCACGTCGAAAATCCAGGTACCTTCGAATTGCCGATGGGCATCCCCTTGAGGACACTCATCGATGAACACGCCGGAGGTGTCTGGAAGGGTCGAAAATTGAAGGCCGTGATCCCAGGGGGATCTTCAGCACATGTCCTCACGGCAGAGGAGTGTGATGTGGCGATGGATATCGAGTCCCTCACTGCCGCAGGAACGATGCTCGGATCTGCCGGAGTCATCGTGATGGATGATTCCACCTGCATGGTCGACGCCCTGGTCAACCTCATGCGCTTCTACCATCATGAATCATGCGGTCAGTGTACCCCTTGCAGAGAAGGCACCGGCTGGCTGGAAAAAATCGTCCATCGGATCGCACACGGTGATGGCCGGATGGAAGATCTGGAGCTGGTCCTGGATGTCTGCGACCGGATGGTCGGAAAGACCATCTGCGCCCTGGCGGATGCAGCAGCATTCCCCGCCCAATCGTTCGTGACCAAGTTCCAGGACGACTTTGTAGCTGCGATCCAGAACGGGGGAAGCCCGGCCTGGAAGAAGCGGCACCCATCTGCAGTGGGAGGAGCGGCAACTCATGGCTGATCAGCAGACCAATGACGACACGGTAGCGATGACCCGGTGGCAGCTCAATGGCCAGGAGGTGGAGAGCCCCACCGGAATGACCATCATGGAAGCGGCCAAGGAACACGGCATCGAGATCCCCTGCTTCTGCTACCACCCAGGACTCTCCATCGCCGGCAACTGCCGGATCTGTATGGTCGAGAGCAACCGGTCACGGAAACCGGTGATCTCTTGCTCGGAGAAGATCGCCGAGGGTCTGGAGATCGAAACGGAAAGCGAGTTGGCTGTAAGCTCTCGCAATTCCGTGATGGAATTCCAGTTGATCAATCATCCGCTCGATTGCCCCGTCTGCGACAAGGCGGGCGAGTGCACCCTACAAGATCACTCCTACAAACATGGTCCCGACCGCAGTCGTTTCGTCGAGGACAAGAACATCCGACACACCAAGGAACTGGGACCGAGCATCTCGATCTGGGGGAATCGGTGCATCGTCTGCACCCGCTGCATTCGCTTCTGCGATGAGATCAGCGGCACCAGCGAATTATGCATCGTCGAAAGAGGTGATCGCTCGGTCGTGGATGTCTTCCCCGAGATCCCGATCGACAACCAGTTGGCCGGAAACACGGTGGATATCTGTCCGGTCGGTGCTTTGATTTCCCACGACTTCAAGTACGAGGCCAGGGTCTGGAACATGGATCGCAAGGATTCTGTTTGTGGCGGCTGCTCGCGAGGCTGCAACGTCGAGGTGGAAACTCTCGATGGATTCGTCAAACGCTTGATGCCTCGTGAAAACCTCGAGGTCAACGACTGGTGGATGTGTGATGAGGGACGATACGGCTGGAGACATCTCTACGCCGATGACCGCCTCTCTCAGGCGACCCGAGATGGAGCGGCACTGGCAGATGTCTCGGCCACCGCTGCTCTCGAGCAACTCCTTTGCGAGTCGGGGCCGGTGGCATTCCTGATCGACCCCTACCTCACCTGTGAAGAGATGCACCTGGTACAAGGGCTCGCCGCATCCCGTCCAGGCTCCAGCGTCGGAGGCTGGCTGCCAGAGGACGGGAACGCCGCCAACTTCCCCTCAGGTTTCACGATCAGCGCTGCCAAGTACCCCAATCGCGCCGGTGCCGAACTCATCTTCGGTGATCAGGTGTTCGGCGACGATGCCAAGGAATTACAAAAGTCGCTGGTCAGCAGTGACTTCACCACGGTCGTTGCCTTCTGTGGTGGCCATCTATCGAGTGGACCAGGCGAGTCGTGGGCCAAGTCTCTTTCCAGCACCCCCACCAGCATCATTTTCTCGGTAAAGAATGGGCCGTGGCTCGAGGGAGCCTCACTGGTGCTCCCCGCCACCGCGCCGATCGAGAAGGATGGCACCTGGATCAATGAAGACGGTCGCCTGCAACGAACTCGGTCATGCTGGAGTCCAGGAACTGAGCCCTTCTCGGTAGAACTGGTCCGACTGCAAACGCTGCAGAACGCACTGGGCATCCGAGGAAGAAGTTTGTCTGCCGCGGGTATCTTCCGAGAACTCGCCGCGACTCATGATTCCTTTGCCGGCCACAACCATAGCGACCTCGGCTCCCCGGGCTTGCTCCTGTCGCAACGTCCTGCAGGAATCGCCATGGATGGAGGTTCGGAGTGACCGACCCGACCTATGCGATCCTGATCGCAATGCTCAAGGCTGTGATCATCTTCGGTGTGCTCCTGCAGATCGTTCCTCTGCTGGTGTACTTCGAGCGAAGAATCTGTGCATGGATCCAGGACCGGATCGGCCCCAACAGGGTCGGACCGGTAGGAATTCTTCAGCCTCTGGCTGATGTCATCAAACTCGCATTCAAGGAAGACCTCACTCCACAGGGAGCAGACAAGTGGATCTATCGGTTGGCGCCGGTACTGGTCTACGCACCCGCAGTGCTCGCCTTCACGGTGATTCCGGTAGGCATCGACCTGCAAGTGGCCACCTTCGATATTGGAGTGATCTTCCTCTTCACCATCAGCGGCTTCTCTGTCTATGGCCTCGCTTTCGGAGGTTGGGCATCGAACAACAAGTACTCGCTGCTGGGAGGCCTTCGTGCCTCCGCCCAGATGATCAGTTACGAGGTCGCGATGGGACTCTCCATCATCGCCATCTTGATGACCGCCGAGACGGTCGACCTCAATGAGATCGTCCGCCAGCAATGGGCAGCTGGCACGCTTGGATTACTGGAGTGGAACCTATTCCAGCAACCAATTGCTGCAGTCGTGTTCATGATCGCAGCCTTTGCCGAGACCAATCGATTGCCCTTCGACCTGGCCGAATGCGAAGCGGAACTGATCGGTGGTTTCCACACCGAATACACCGGGCTCAAGTTCGCCACCTTCTTCATGGGTGAGTACGTGGCGATGATCACCATGTCCGGACTGATGATCACGTTGTTCCTCGGGGGCTGGAGTGTGCCGTGGGTCGAAATCCCCACCGATCCCTCGATCATCGACATGGCACTCAGCGTCGGTTTCTTCACGGTCAAATTATTCGCGCTCTTGTTCTTCTACATCTGGACCCGCTGGACGCTTCCGCGATTCCGCTACGATCAGTTGATGAGAATCGGCTGGAAGGTCTTCATACCGGTGTCTCTTGCAAACCTTGGCCTCACCGCCATCGCCGGCGTGCTCGGTTGGAAATGGCTGATCCCTCTGCCTTAACGAGGGGTACTAGAACGGAGTTCTCATGGCAAACCACTCGGATGCCAGCGAGGAAAACCAGAAACGTAAGACTGCGACCTCCGATCCACGGGAGAAGGCGACCTACGCCGTGCCTGTGGCCAAGGGGTTGATCAATACGCTCAAGCACATCCTTCGAAATGAACCGAACACGATTCACTACCCCGATGAGAAGAGAACTCCATATCCTGGATACCGTGGAGAGCATCGACTCAAGAGAGACGAGTTGGGTCGTGAGAAGTGCGTGGCTTGCTTCATGTGCTCGACGGCATGTCCGGCCCACTGCATTGAAATCGTTGCCGAAGAAGCACCCTGGGATGACCGAGAGAAGCGACCCAGACTCTTCAACATCGACATGATGCGGTGCATCTACTGCGGCATGTGCGAGGAAGCCTGCCCCTGTGACGCCATCGAATTGACTCCTGTTTTCAACATTCCTGCTCGAACTCGTGCAGAAAAGATCTACGACAAGGACAAACTCCTTTCCCTGTGATTTTTCGGAATCTATGGGATCGAGTGAGGGGACCATCGGATGAGCCCTGGTATTGAACAGCTGTTTTTCGGAATCGCAGCCGTAGTGGCGACGGTGAGCTCCTTGCTCGTGGTCACCCGGCGCAATCCGATTTACTCGGCGATGTTTCTCATCGTCATGTTCGCAGCAGTTTCAGTGATTTTCATGTTGCTGGACGCGACCTTTCTGGGGTTCATGCAACTGCTGGTCTATGCGGGGGCCATCATGGTCCTCTACCTCTTCGTCATCATGTTGATCAATCCAAGAGAAGGAGACCTCCCCGAAGAAAGTGGGGTCACCGAGAAGTCGTTTGCTGCGGGAGTCGCATTGCTGATCTTCTCGCTGTTGAGTTTCGCCATTTCTCACTCCAATGAGGTGGAACGACTCTCCTCGCTGGGACCGATCCCACTGATTCCAGAAGTCAGTGCTTCCCACGGCACCATTCGGGCTTTTGGACTGGAGTTGTTTCAGAAGCACCTACTGGTCTTCGAACTGACTTCCGTACTGGTCCTGGTAGGAATCATCGGAGCCGTCCACCTGGCCTCTCGTGGCCGAAAAGATCGGACCACAGCCTCCTCGGAAGCCAGGGAAGGGATGGTGAACCCAGATGTTTAGCCTCCCTGCGCTGCTCTACCTCAGTGCGTTGCTCTTTTCTGTGGGCACCTATGGAGTGCTGGCGAGGCGCAACATCCTGGTGGTCCTGATGTCCCTCGAACTGATGCTCAATGCCGTCAACATCGCACTGGTCTCCTTCGGTCGGGTCCATGCTCTGACTGCATTCGCCGGTGAGCATGGCGGCCAGATCTTCACCTTGATGGTGCTGGCTGTCGCCGCCGCTGAAGCCGCCATTGGCCTCTCCTTGCTACTGGTGATCTGGCGGCGCTGGAATACGATTGATCTTCGCCAACTTTGCCGGTTGAACGGCTAGGGGGACCACTTGGACATCAATCTCCTCTGGATACCTTTGCTACCTTTCCTGGGCTTCCTGATCAATGGAATGCTGGGAAACAGATTCGGTAACAAGTTCGTCAATGCCATCGCTTGCGGCCTACCGATCCTCTCCTTTGCCATCTCCTACGCTGCATGGAGTCGACTCATCTCCGAAGGTACGGAGTTGCACTGGAATGGCTTCCCCTGGATCTGGATCGAGGGATTGGTCGAAATCCCCTTCGCACTGCACCTCGACGGCATTGCCGCCGTGATGTGCATGGTGATCACCGGAGTCGGATCACTGATCCACCTCTACTCGATCGGCTACATGAAGGGCGATCCCGGGTACCACCGCTATTTCGCTTACCTCAATCTGTTCACCACATTCATGCTGATCCTGGTTCTCGGCGACAACCTGTTGCTGATGTTCATCGGCTGGGAAGGCGTCGGACTCTGCTCGTACCTGTTGATCGGATTCTGGTACGAAGAGGACGCCAACTGCGCGGCAGGCAAGAAGGCCTTCATCATGAACCGGGTGGGAGACTTTGCATTCCTGCTGGGTATCTTCCTGTGCCTCGCTCACTTCGGTTCTCTCGACATGTCGACTCTCACCGATGCTACAGCCATCTCGGCTCTTTCTGCGGAGACACTGTCGGTACCGCTGCTGGGTTCAGTGAGCGTGATCTCGATGATCGTCCTGCTGCTGTTCATCGGAGCCACCGGCAAGAGTGCGCAGATCCCACTCTACGTGTGGCTCCCGGATGCAATGGCGGGACCGACCCCGGTTTCCGCACTGATCCACGCTGCCACCATGGTGACCTCGGGAGTTTATCTCTGTTGCCGCCTGATGCCGCTGTTCGAGGCAGCCCCCGCGATCCTCGCCATCATCGCTGGCATCGGCGCGTGTACCGCACTGCTCGCTGCGCTGATCGCATTTGGTCAAAATGACATCAAGAAGGTGCTGGCCTACTCGACAGTCAGCCAGCTGGGCTACATGTTCTTCGCCATCGGCGTCGGAGCCTTTTCCGCAGCATTCTTCCATGTCGTCACCCACGCCTTCTTCAAGGCGCTGCTCTTTCTCGGATCCGGGTCGGTGATTCATGCGATGCATCATGAACAAGACATGCGAAAGATGGGCGGCTTACGAAAACAGCTCCCCTTCACTCACCTGACCTTCCTCATCGGCACACTGGCGATCGCTGGAGTCCCCCCCTTGGCGGGGTTCTTCTCCAAGGACGAGATTCTCTTTGCCGGTTATCAGCAGGGATTCCTCATGGGGGTCGATTCGGCTGCTCTATTCTGGGGAATCTCCTTCCTGACCGCCGGAATGACCGCGTTCTACATGATTCGCTGCGTGGCGCTGACCTTCTGGGGCGAGAGTCGAGTCGACTCCAGCCTCGAGGGCAAGGTTCATGAACCCGGGGGCTGGATCGGCTTCGCCCTGTTCATGCTCGCGGTCGCCAGCATCGTTGGAGGATTCCTCAACGTTCCCGAGTTCCTTGGCGGCCACGCAACGCTGGGCCACTTCACCGGATTGCATGGTTCAGCCGCCTCCCACGGTGCTGCCGCCAGTTTCTCGCCAGAGGACCTACATGCGGCAGAGTGGAAGAGCATGTTCTTGAGCCTCGCGGTGGCGGGTTCAGGCTTGCTCCTGGCCTACTACTGCTACGGCAAGGGGCACGCTCTGCGCACCAGATTCACCGGGAGTGGTGTGGGCCGCTGGCTCGGCCGACTTTCCCACCGAAAATTCTATGTCGACGAGTTCTACGCAACCGTCTTTGTCCGTCCATTTGAAACGATCAGCCACCTGCTCTTCATCCTGATCGATCGAATCCTGATCGACGGGATCCTGGTCAGTGGCTCAGCTCTGCTCACGCGAGGCCTTGGAAACTGGTTCCGCAAGATGCAAACCGGATTCATTCCCGGATACCTGCTGACCTTTGGCTGTGGAGTACTTCTACTCATCTACATGATGCTGAGTCTCATCCAGCAAGGAGGAGCACAGTGATTCCCGAACTGCCATCCTTCAACCTTCCAGTCCTCACACTGGTGACCTTGACCCCGGCGATTGGAGCCTTGCTGCTGTCGCTGGTCGACCGCAATAACAAGGCATTGTTGCGACAAGGTTCACTGATGATCAGTTGCCTGACGCTGCTCTTTTCCCTTTTGATGGTGGCCAACTTCGACAACTCGGTGGGCACCATGCAACTGGAGGAGAGTCACAGCTGGATCGAATCTCTGGGAATCAATTACCACCTGGGAGTGGACGGGATCTCCATCCTGCTGGTGCTTCTGACCTGCTTCTCGATGCCGCTGGTCTTCCTGAGCACCTGGAAAGCCATCGATGATCGGGTCAAGGAGTTCCACATCGCCTTGCTGCTGTTGCAGACCGGCATGATCGGAGCATTTGTCTCGCTCGACCTGATCCTGTTCTACCTCTTCTACGAGGCGATGTTGATCCCCATGTATCTCATCATCGGCATCTGGGGAGGGCGAGAACGGGTCTACGCTGCACTCAAGTTCTTCATCTACACCATGGTCGGTAGTTTGATGATGTTCCTGGCAATTCTCTACCTCTACCAGCATGCAGGTACCTTTGATCTTCCGCTGTTGCTCGAGCGTTTGCGCACCACTCATCTGCTCGATGCAAATCAACAGTTCTGGTTGTTCAGCGCCTTCACCCTTTCCTTCGCCATCAAGGTACCACTCTTCCCCTTTCACACTTGGCTTCCGGATGCCCATGTGCAAGCCCCCACAGCGGGTTCAGTGGTACTGGCTGGAGTGCTGCTCAAGATGGGCACCTACGGCTTGCTACGCTTCTCGATCCCGCTGTTCCACGATGCTGCGTTCAACCTGCAACCACTGATGTGCTGGTTGGCGGTGATCGGAATCATCTTCGGCGCATGCATGGCTTTGGTGCAAAATGACATCAAGAAACTGATCGCCTATTCCTCGGTGAGCCACCTCGGCTTCGTGGTGCTGGCTTGTTTCATCCCCAATGTCGAAACCATCACCGGTGCGATCTTACAGATGGTCAATCACGGACTCTCCACCGGAATGCTGTTCTTGATGATCGGAATCATCTATGAACGACGTCATACCCGCGAACTGGCCGATTACGGCGGGCTCGCAAAGGTGATCCCGCTCTTCACCATCTTCTTCCTGATCGCAGTGCTTTCGAGCATCGGGTTACCGGGGCTCAATGGTTTCATCGGAGAGTTCCTCATCCTGTACGGAGTGTTCAAGGTCTTCCCACTGTGGGGCGTGCTCGCTTCCACCGGAGTGGTCCTTGGAGCCCTGTACATGCTCAACATGGTCAAGAAGTTCCTGTTTGGACCTCTGGTCCATGCCGAGAATCGAAATGTGGCGGACCTCTCGCCTCGCGAGATCCTCTACCTGCTTCCCTTCGTCGTGATGATGGTCTGGATCGGGCTCTACCCGGCACCCTTGATCAACATGGTGAAACCTACCCTGTCCCTGTACGTCGAGATGTTGAAGAGTTAGGAGCCCCTGATGGAACTCACCATCTCCGGAGCCGAGATCGTGGCGATACTGCCGGCAGGAATCCTGGTCGTCACAGGCCTGGTCCAGTTATTCGCCGATCTGGGCCGATCCGCAGAGGACAAGCACTCGGAAAAGACTCACCTGGCGATGATCGGTGTCACCGGATTCTTGCTCGCCTTCGCAGCTCTGTTTGTCCAGGGCAGCGAAGCCTCGGCTGGAGAACTGTACGCAGGAGCGATGACCGATGACTTGTTTGGCCGGATGGGTGCAGGAGTGGTCATCATGACCGGTCTCTTCAGCACCTTGATGGCGGGTAGTTATCTCGCCAGCAGAGGCAGTAACAGTGCCGAGTTCACCGCTCTGATCAGTTTCGGTGCGGGATCGATGGCGCTGCTCTGCCAGGCGACCAACCTGATCTCGATCTTTGTCGCCATCGAAACGCTGTCGCTGGCCGTCTATGTCATGGCGGGATACTTCAAGGATGAACGAGCCGCTAGCGAGGGCGCCTTCAAGTACTTTGTTCTGGGTGCATTCTCGAGTGGATTCCTGCTACTGGGGATGGCTTTCATTTACGGTGCCACCGGTGGATCCGTGTCTCTGACAGACATCGCAGCTTCCGATGGCCAGCAAGACACCCTGTTCAGCGTCGGAACCCTGCTGGTGCTGATCGGTTTCGCCTTCAAGGTCGGTGCGGTGCCCTTTCACTCCTGGGTACCCGATGTCTACCAGGGGGCTCCTGTGGTGGCAGTCGGTTGGATGGCAGTAGCGGTCAAAGCCTCCAGTCTCTTCTGCCTGTGCCGATTCCTCCTCTTCACCGGAGGAGGCAATGATCTGGCCCAGTTGCTGGCCGCCATCTCGGTGGTCACGATGCTGCTGGGGAATCTCGCAGCCCTCAACCAGCAGAGTTTGAAACGGATGATGGCTTACTCCGGAATCGCCCACACCGGCTACCTGCTGATCCCGCTGGTGATCGCACTGTCGGGAGATGGCCCTTCTGCCGCTGCCAGCATCCCCTTCTACATGTTTGCTTACGCAGCCACCACCCTGGCAGCGTTCGGTGTACTCGCAGCGATCAGCGTCGGATCGGATCGAGATCAGATCCACGATCTCGATGGACTCGCCAAGAACCGTCCACTGCTGGCGCTCGGTTTCACCGTGGCGCTGCTTTCACTGGCAGGGATCCCGCTCACTGCGGGATTCATCGGCAAGTTGTTAATTCTCAGTGATGCGATTCAACACGGATTCCTTCTGCTCGCTCTGGTGGGAATCATCGCATCACTGATCAGTGTCTACTTTTATCTGCGGCCGGTGGTATCAATGTGGTTCCGGGAGCCGAAGTCCTCCTTTGAACTGGTCTCCGCCTCCTGGGGCATCACCTTCACGGTCGCGGTCTGTGGATTCGCCACCATCTGTATCGGGCTCTTTCCCGACTGGCTGATCGACCTGTCAAAGCGCTCGGTCGAGGCGATTCTCGGCTGATCACCTGTTGACTGGTATCGGCTCTGACCGGCGCTAGAATGACCGACTGTGCGGGTCCTCGGCGAGTGCCAGGATCCGCTCTGATCGATCGGTCCAGCAGGCTCGGGGACGGGGGAATCATGCGTTCAGGATTTATACTGCTCATCATCGTGCTGGTCGGCTGGTGGGGATACACCAACTGGGTCAGCGTCAGCCCTGGGAACCAGGACACACCGATCCCGGTCGTCGGAGGCGAGACCGATTCCCCCACTGTAGACGGTGGTGACAGCACCACAGCCGATGGGGAGAGTCGCGATAACCCTGCAATCGCTGAGGATGATGAGTACAACGGAATTCACGCCAACCAGATCGAACAACTCCGAGGGCAACTCGATGTCGATCCGGATGAAGGTACCCAGGTACGCCTGGCCAGAACTCTTCTGGCGTCAGAACACCCCCGTTTTGTCGGGGAAGCGTTTGGCATCTTGACGAGAATTGAAAAGTCAGGCGGAGAACTTTCGGCCACCGCCCGAGCGATCCTTCTTCGACAAATCACCGGTGCCGACCAGATTCACCTCGCACAACAAATCGTCGCTGAAGGATCACTGGTTCCCGGCTACGGTGAAGCATGCTTGGTGCTGGCAGATTCGATCGGCTTCGAGACCGACTCCACTGCAGTGAAGAGCTGGACCTTTCTTTCAGATGCCTACAACAGTTCCGATGAAATCGAGTGGCGCGCTCCGATTCGTCAGAAACTTCGTAACCTGGTCGATTTCTGGGTGCTCTCGAGTCGTCCCTTTACCGATTCGGGAATCGTGACCGTGGTCAGTGGAGATTCTCTCTCGGCGATCGCCAAGCGCTGCAAGGTATCGGTCGATTCGCTGAGGACGCTGAATCAGTTGAAATCAGATGTCATACACCCGGGACAGAAACTGAAGTTTCTCTCCGGCATTATCACCGTGGACATCGACAAGAGTGATTTCTGGCTCGATGTGTTCCTCGATGGTCGCTGGATTCAGGGTTTCTCCATCGGTCATGGCAAGGACAATTGTACGCCGGTGGGATCCTTCAAGGTCGACCTTGTACAGAAGAAGCCGATGTGGCAACCGCGCGATGGCCGCCCCCCCATCGCCTATGGAGCCGAGGGAAACCCGCTCGGAGAGAGGTGGATCGGCTTCGAGGACAAGCCTTCTCATGCCGGAATCGGGATCCACGGTACCCGCGAACCGGAGAGTATCGGTTCGATGGATTCAGAGGGTTGTATTCGTCTGCGAAACGAAGATGTTGTGGCGACCTATCCCTGGCTTCGGGTCGGAACTCAGGTGCAGATCCACGATTGATCGCGAACTCTTGAGTTCTTCTCAGGTGCGCAAACGCGCCTGGAACCGACCTGAGAGTCGTTGCATCAGACCTTCGATCGCCTCGTCCACTTCTTCATGAGTCAGCGATCGATCGGGAGCCCGAAACGCCACCGAGAAGGTGACGCTTTTTTGCCCCTGGGTCACCTGCTTCCCGCGATAGACATCGAGGAAAGTAAGCGCTTCGAAGTTTGCCATCTCCGCTGCGTCCACTTCGGAGGCGACGTCACGCCACAATACCGACTCCTCGACGACGATGTTGAGGTCCCTGCGAACCCCCGGGTGGCGCGAGAATTCTCGGTATCGATGTTTGACCTCGCTATGGCCGATCAGCGTTCCCAGGTCGAGTTCGCCGCACCAGGTTTCTCCGGTGACTCCATCGAGCGGCGCAGCCCCCACCAGGCCCAGACGTTCGCTGAAGAAGTCGAGCGCAGCACAACTTCCTCCAGCAAGACCACAGGAGGTGGATACTGGATTCCAGGTCGACGCACTCCTCGATTCGGTACCGAGACGCAGAAGTTCCAGCACGGCATCGGCGATTCCGCGCACCTGCCGGTACGCCTCCACCTTGCGACTTTCATCGGCATTGCTGTGGACCCATGCGAGATGGATTTTTTCGACCGGGCGATCGACTCCGTCACGACGGTGAAAGACTCGAGCCACCTCGAACAAGCGCACCGATTCGACCCCATGAAGTCGATTTCCCCGGACACAGGAGAGTAGCCCCGGCAGCAAGCTGCGCCGTAGCACCCCTTCATTCGATCGTACCGGGTTTCGCACCACCCACGGGTCTCCGAGACACCACCACTCCTCGAGTTCTCGATGGTCTCCTTGCGACCCGAAGGAGAAGGTGAGGGATTCATGGTGGCCAGTCCCCTCCAGTAGAGCCTTGACCCGCTCGACCAGTCCTGCATCGCGATCCTCGGGGACCACTCGTACCGCCATCTGGCGATCGGGCACCCTGTCGAGGCCGTGGATCCGTCCGACTTCCTCGATGAGGTCGATCTCCCGGGTGCAATCAGCGCGCCATGTAGGAGGCAGCCAGAGGCTCCTGGCGTCGTCTCCGCCAGAGTGCTGGAACCCGAGAGCGCTCAGTACTCGTGTCAGTTCTGCAGCGGGCACCGACTCTCCGAGGATCAGTTCGGTTCGATCGAGGCGGATCGGCACCTCCGCCGGGGGATCCAGCAAGCCGTCTCGCATCGCTTCCCAGCAACCGGAGAGAACCTTGCAGTCCGTTTCCCGGCACAACAGATGGAAGAAACGCCGAGATGCAATGTCGGCCGCGTCGATATCCACACGGCGCTCGAAGCGGTATGAGGAATCACTCGCCAGCCCTAATCGACGAGAAGTGCTGCGCACGGGTACCGGATCGAACCATGCGCTCTCCAGCAGGATCCTCCGGGTGGTCGAACCGACTTCGGTTTCCGCCCCCCCCATCACTCCCGCCACAGCCACCGCTCGGGAAGCATCGGCGATCACCAGATCGTCCGTATCGAGGGTGTGATGGGTGCCATCAATGGCGGCGAAATTTTCGCCATAGCGAGCGCGACGAATGATCAGTTCCTCGCCATCGAGTCGGTCCAGGTCAAAGGCGTGTAACGGTTGCCCCAGGTCCATCAAGACGTAGTTGGTCAGATCGACCACCAGATTGATCGACCTCAGGCCGATCGACTCGAGTCGCTTCCGCAACCACTGAGGACTTTCCGACACATCGACATCCAGTGCGACCCTGGCGGTGTAGCGACCGCAACGGTCATCATCATCGACCTCGATGCTGGTGATCTCACTGAGTCCCTTGCCTGTCGCGTCCTTTTCCACCTCTGAGTAGTCGGTCTGCAACGGCTTGAGCGGTCGATCGAGCAAGCATGCCAGTTCCCTGGCAACCCCTCGATGGCCCAGATGATCGGGCCGGTTGGAAGTGACTTCCAGTTCGAAGACATGGTCGTCTCCATGAACCTCGATCGCCTCGCAATTGAGTCCACACATCGTCAGTCTGTGCGCCACGTCTTCGACCGGTTGATCGATATCGACATGTTCCCGTAGCCAGTCGAGGGAAACCTTCATCTGGACACTCCACTATCAAAAGCATCGTCCACCATCAGGAAAACTGCTGGAGGAACCTGACATCGTTCTCGTAAAGATATCGGATATCGGGAATGTTGAAGGAAGCCATCGTGACCCGTTCAATTCCCAACCCGAATGCAAAACCAGTCCACCGTTCAGGGTCGATCCCGACCGACTCGAGAACGTTGGGATCGACCATTCCACACCCCCCCATCTCCATCCAGCCACCACGCCAGTACAGATCCACTTCTGCACTCGGCTCGGTGAAGGGGAAAAAGGACGGTCTCAATCGAAGTTTCATTCCATCGTCCTGCAACAACTGCTGGAAGAAGGTCAGTAGGGTGGACTTGAGATGGCCAAAGGTCATCCCCTCGTCCACCACCAACCCTTCGAGTTGATTGAACATGTAGGAGTGAGTGGCATCGACAGTATCGGGTCGAAACACCTTGCCTGGAGCGATGATCCTCAGGGGAGGAGGTGTTTTCTCCATCACCCTGACCTGCACCGTCGACGTCTGACTGCGCATCAGCAAATCATCTTCGAGGTAGAAGTTCTCCGCAGGATCGCGGGCGATGTGATCGACCGGGATATTGAGCCCGGTGAAGTTATGCCACTCGTCCTCGACCTCGGGACCATCCGCCACCTCGAATCCGAGATTGCCAAAGATGCGAATCATCCGAGAAGCGACCTGATGAACCGGATGGCGGCTCCCTCGTAGAGGCATCTGCCCGGGAAGAGTCACATCCGAGGCACTTCCAGCAGCCGTCGCCTTGGGCTTCGATTGCGGACTACCGAGGCGATCCTTGGCCGCCCCGAGTGCCGTTTCCACCCGTTCCTTGACCCGATTGACCCGCGCTCCGAAGGAAGCGCGCTGCTCCGGTGGAAGTGTTCCCAGGGAACGGAGAACCTGCTTGAGGGTCCCCTTCTTGCCGAGCACCCCGACCCGAACCGATTCCAAACTCGAGGCATCCGAGGCGGACTCGATCGCCTGCAATGCTGCCGCCTCGATGGTATCTAGATCCACCTGGGATCCCTCGCTCATGATATTGCGCCGCGTGCAATTCCGACGAGGGCCACGAAAGCCTCGTGATTTCGAATCGCCAGATCGGAGATCATCTTTCGATCCAGATCGACCTTGGCACACTTGAGACCATGAATGAATCGACTATAGGAGATGCCTTGTTGGCCGCAGGCCGCAGAGATCCGGGTGATCCACAGTCGACGGATGATGCGTTTGCGTACCCGACGATCTCGCGTCGCATAAGCTTCTGCCCGGATGATCGACTGCTTGGCAGTCCTGTACTGACGAGATGCGGCTCCGAAGAATCCACGAGCCTTCTTGAGAATCCGCTTTTGCTTGCGGTGACGAGCGACGCCAAAACTGACGCGTGCCATCGTTGTCCCTTTCCAGTGGGCAATTCTCGGGAGGAATCTTTCGATTCACTAGGAACCTTCAGGTTCGTCCACCCCGTAACCGCCGGCCGGCGCGCCCTTCGGCGCATTGATGAAGTAAACTAAATTTTACAATCTCGAACCATGGTTCACCGGCGGCGAGCAGCGCTGCCACCCGCACCTCAGTGACTAGCCGATCCCGAGCAACGCCTTGATCACCTTGGCATCACATTCGGGGCAAACTTCGGCACGACGTCCTCGACGAACCCGAGCCGCCGACCATGGGCCCATCCTGTGGCTCTTGCCGGCACGATGTCGCTTGATCTTACCAGTGCCCGTCACCTTGACCCGCTTCTGCAGGCCCTTGTGCGGTTTGTGCGTCTTCCTGGCCACGAGGGGCCCCTTTCCAATCGGAATCCTCTCGAGGATTCCGTCGTCATCACTTCTTCTTTGCCAGAACCATCGCCATCCGATTTCGGGCTTCTTGCAACGGCTCTCGTTCCATCTTTGCCAATTCCTCGAGGTCGGCATAGAACCTCATCAACACCTCACGACCCAGATCCGGGTGACGCTGCTCGCGTCCCTTGAAGACCATCGTCACCAGCACCTTGTGGCCATCTTCGAGGAAACTGCGTGCTCTGCGTAACTTGACGTCGAAGTCGTGCTTCTCCGTCTTCGGCCGAAGTTTGACTTCCTTGATCTTACGGACCTTCTGGACCTGCTTGGAACTCTTCGACTGATCATACTTGAATTTGCCGAAATCCATCAACTTGCACAGAGGAGGATCGGCATTGGGGTTCATCTCGACCAGGTCGAGATCCTTCTCCTGGGCCATCTCCAGTGCTTCATTCAATTTGACGATTCCGACCTGTCCCCCCTCATCATCGATGAGGCGTACCTGGCCCGGCGCGGGCCGATCGATCACCCTGTACTTGGTCTTTTCGGCGATGTCGTTCCTCCTACTCGAAACTCCGCGGTCATCGTGACATTTCCACCTCCCTCGGAGGCGGGTTGAAACGACGAAATTCCGGCACTGCGCCCGTCGGCCGATGAAAGCACCGGGAAATGGACCTTTTCTCGGCCCTGAGAACTCCGATGGATACACCGGAGAGGGGGCTGATGGCAAGCCGGAAACCCTGATTTCTGTGGTAGATGCGTAAAAAATCGTCATCTCGGGCCTGGCGAGGGGCCCCTCACTGCTGCGTTGGGTCTCCTGCTTCTTCCGCGACCACCTTTGAGGAGACCGGTTTCGGAGGATCGGCGACCTTCAATCCAACCTCTTCCAGTTGCTGATCGGAGACATGAGTCGGTGCACCGGTCAACTGACACGTCCCTCGCTGAGTCTTGGGAAAGGCGATCACCTCGCGGATCGAATCATCACCGGCCAGAATCATCACCAGACGATCGATTCCCAGGGCGATTCCGCCATGAGGTGGAGCACCGTACTTCAACGCCTCTAGCAGGAAACTGAACTTGCTACGAGCCTCCTCCGGGCTCAATCCGATCGCCTCGAATACCCGTTCCTGGAGGTCACGCTGGTGGATCCGGATACTCCCTCCCCCGATCTCGAAGCCGTTCAGAACCAGGTCATAGGCTCTGGCACGCACCTTCAGAGGAGAGGACTCCAATTGGTCCAGGTCTTCCGGGTGCGGTGCCGTGAAGGGGTGGTGGCAAGGAACCGGAGATCCGCTGGTCTCGTCCTCGACGAACAGTGGAAATTCAGTCACCCAGCAGAACTCAAGGGCGCCCGGTTGGATATGACCCAGCTTTTGAGCCAGTTCCTTGCGCAGGAAGGACAATGAGTTGATCACGACTCGCTTCGATCGATCGGCGACGAAGTAGCACAGATCGCCGACTTGTAGTCCGCTGCGCTCGACCAACTGCGTGCCCACAGCGCCTTCACAGAATCTCGCCACAGGCCCGGCCAGTCCGTCCTCGGTTCTCTTCATCCATGCGAGACCGCCGGCACCCTGATTCTTGACGATCGCTTCGAGCGATTCGATCTGTTTTCTCGACCATTCCCCGGCTCCGGGAACCCGCACCCCACGCACCGCTCCGCCCGCTTCGACGGCGCCAGAAAAGACCTTGAAACCAAGATCTGCGGCGAGATCAGACATTTCAAAAATCTCCAGATCACTGCGCAGATCGGGTGCGTCACTCGAATATTTGAGCAGTGCCTCATCGTAACAAATCCGTCGGAAGGGAGTTTCCACCACTTGTCCGGTCAGAGCTTTCACGACGTGCGCCATCAGGCCCTCAAGCACCTCGATGACATCGTCTTCCTCGACACAGGCCATTTCGAGATCGAGTTGGGTGAATTCAGGCTGTCGATCTGCTCGCAGGTCCTCATCACGGAAGCAACGAACGATCTGCATGTATCGATCGAATCCAGCGACCATGAATAGTTGTTTGAAGATCTGAGGGGACTGGGGAAGAGCGTACAACTCACCTGGATTCAACCGACTGGGGACCAGGAAATCACGAGCTCCCTCTGGCGTGCTCTTGGTCAGCATCGGCGTCTCGAGGTCGATGAATCCCTTTTCGTGGAGATGATTTCGTAACTGATGTTGCAGATCGGATCGCAACTGAAAGCGACGTTGCACCTCTGGCCTTCTCATGTCGAGAAAACGATACTGGAATCGCAGTTCATCGTTGACCAGATCACCCCCTGCAAGATCAAAGG
>DUAN01000113.1 GCA_012960845.1 Planctomycetota bacterium
CCCAGGCACCGAACACCCCGGAGCACAGAAACAGGGTCAGGAGAATGATCTGTGTCAAATCACTGGTCTTGCCATGATCCGCCATCGTTATCTCCTCCCGTCAGTTTCTGTAATCGAGGACTTCAACTTCAATTTCAGGGTGACCTTTTTCCGATCGCCAGCAGGCTTGATGTCATCCTCGATATTGAAGTACTTGGACCTCTGCTCCAGAGCTGTAATCACTCGCTCTCCTGAAGCGGCATCTGGCACCTCGAAGATCACCGTCGAGACCCCGTTTTTTTTCTTGGCGCCGTTGATCTCGATCGATTTCCAGGTCGGATAAACCTTTGGATTCGCTGAAGAGACTCCTCCGGTCACATCCTTGATCAAATCCATTCCTGGCAAGTACTGCACCAGTTTCTGCCTGGTCGACCCGGATCCAACCCCCTTCAATGCAGAGATCTTGTTTTCTGCACTTCTCATATAATTGGGCTTGGAACTCTTCGGACTCTCGCCAAACCTGGCCATGTACACTGCTTCTTCGTTGGATCTCACCGTCTCGTACTCTGCCTTGCGGTATTGCTTCTCACGGTGGCTTTCGACCAGCCAGGTCACGGACATGAAGCAGAGAATTAATCCCATCAGCATCAGTCCAGGCAACAACTTGGCAAATCTGCGCTCATACCGAAACTCTTCCTTACGAAAGTCAAATCGAGTCAGCCCTTGCCCTGCTGACTGAAGCGCCAGCCCGACGGAGACTCCACCCGATCTGTTGCAGCGATCGATCAACGCCATCGGCATTCCAGTTTCGATCTCGTCGCAAACACGAAGTTGCTGAGCGGGCACCTCATACTCTTCTGCCAGACGATCCGAAATTCCCAGGTCACAAGCGGCGCCTCCTGAAACAACGATTCGGTCCAGCGGTGATCTCATCAAGATCCCGGCAAAAGTCCGCTCGATCTCGGTGAATAGTCGCCCAATCACCTCTTCCGGATCGGCTGGAGGCAGCGTTGGAGACGATGTCATTTCTGCGTTCAATCGCTCGAAGTCTTCATCCGAGACCACTGCGATGGCGAGTTCTTCCTCACCTCCAGGGTCCTCATCCGATTCACTTCCTTGCATCAGGTCTGCAAACTCCACCGCAGATTCTGAAGGTGTCGTTTCGAACCCTTCCACGGTCCCGCTTGCACTGCCGGTCGCGGAAGTCGCCAGCGACGGTATCGCGGACGGTTGGAGATGATTCGAGGTCGATCGAATCTTCATGACTCTTCCCTCCTCGAGCAGAACGAAGGTCGTATGACCCGCTTCCATGCCGATGAGGAGAGTGCGTCCACCCCTGAGATCTGGTCGAGATACATGGAGTGAAGTCGCCAAGGCGGTGGCATCGACCTCGACCTGGACTGGATCCACCCCGCCTTCACGAAGCATTTCCAGATGAGCACCGACGATTTTCTTTTGCACTGCGCTGATCAGCAGCCGGCTCGAATCTTCAGTTTCTGAACACTTGATGAACTCGATGATCAGATCATCGATGGAGGCGGATGGGAGATGCCCTTCGCTCTCATACCGAATCGTCTTGGAGATGACATCTTCATTGGTGAATGGAACCGAGATCTCTCTCAAGGTCGACATCCGAGTCGGAATGGAACTGACCACCTCGATGGTCTTGCTCCCGTGATTTTCCAGTGCTCCATGAAGGACGGACTCCAGAGACGCGAGGCGCTCCTCGCTACTATCTCCGATAATCTTGGCCTCGATGTAGTCGATGATGACGGTCTGTTTCGCAGTGGAATCCACCACTGCGATCGATACGTCAGATCCATCGATTTCTATTCCTGCGTGCAGGGCCACGACAGGGCTCCTCTCAAATCATCCTCGGGATGGGAATCAGGTCTGATTTGGCTGGTTTTGTTGACGGGCTCGCTGAAGTTCTTGGAGACGACGAATCGCTTCCTGAGGGTTCGACTCGACATCCACCCCGAGCGTCCCTTCAAGGGTCGCCTGCCCCACTCTTGATGAGGGAGTCTTGGTGGGTGTTCCGCCACGAAGTTTCGGCTTGGCCTGCTTGGTAGGGGCCAGGGAGCCTCTCCTCTCTGACCTGGGATCACCGATACTTCTACTATTGGTTCTTGGATTGGCCTTGGGCGTGGGAGTCCTCGGCGAAACACCTCGTGGTGGAACGACTCCGGTAGGACGGGTGGTAGGTGGCTTGGCAGCTTCGGTTCCGCGCAGCGGCTTGCCGTCATTGCCGCGAATCGAGCCCCTCACATCTTGAGGGATCGCGGACAACCGACCAACAGCACTGGCTCCTGTCTGGCCACCTGTGAGAAGTTCCAGTTCTTCCGGACTGAATCCCCGCAGTACCAGCGTCTTGCCTTCCTCATGGATCACAGGATCGATGATCGACTCCTGACGAAGGGTGTAACTGCGTCCGTTGTGCTCGTAGATCACCTGTTTGGGTTGGTCCTTGATCTCGACCACCATGTAACTGTTCTCATCGATCCTGAACTCTTTGCCCTGCTCCAGGTATCGCACCCGTTGGTTCGAGACCTGGGAACGGCCCGAGGTTCTGGAACTCGCCCTATTGATGGCGGATGCTCCACCACCCCTGGTGCTTCTACCGCGAACACGGCTCGTGTTGACGGGACGCCCGCTACGACTCGACGATTTGAGGACATTGGTCTGGCCCTTCTCCTGGATGGATGCGAATCGCTGTCCCTCAGGAGAGTAGATGACTCCAACAATTTCCCATTCTCCGATGGGACCTGAATCGAGCATCGGTAGCGTTGATTCGACCGGCTTGACCTGCGCTACAGGAGCCTGTGGCGGAGTGCGGTAAAGTTCTCCGATGATCTCCCGGTACTGGTTGGGAACCGGACGAGCCGCCTGCTCCTTCAACTCGAAGTCCTGCGGATCGACCAGGCGAACCTGGACCTCCTGCGGAGATTCGAGCAACAGGTCGTACATCACGAACCCGAGCAGGGTCATCGCTGAGATGTTGAAGAGCAGAATTCCGCTCCGTAATAGCTGGATGCTCACTTTTGGCATCGGTTAATCCTCCACGAAGCCTTCATCGGCGCACTTCCTTCCAGGAAACTACAACCACGTGCTGTCCTTTCCTGGCACAAACCATTCTACCCGAGAGAGAGCGCTCCTCGCTCGTTCCTTCAATGGTTGTGGTGAAAAAATTGCTAGAATAAACAACATGATCCTCGAGGTCCTGCTGCAGGAGTTCGAATACGGAGCCCTCCGAGCCACTGGTGTCTTCCCAGGCCTCATCGACCTGTTTCAACTGCTCGAAACTGGTGAAATACTCGAATTGCTGGATTTCCTCCTCGTCGACACCAAATTCGCTGAGCAGATCGTCGATGATCTCCCCGGTCACCTCGTCGATCTCCTGCTGGTAACTATTGCAATGGTCTCGAATCTGCCATGCGATCTCCTTCGCCTCATCGAAATCCTCGAAGGATCGAAGCATGGCGATCAGCACCTCGGGCCTTGCGGTGTTGATGTTGATCTTGCCCGATGAGTTTGCGGTCATGACATGCCGCAGCCCGATGGGAGTCGGGATTTGATCCACTCCCCCATCGAGAAGTTCGAACCCGGACGCCTCGAGATCGTCGAAGGATCCGGGGGCCAGCGCCTGGAGGTCCTCCATCATTCCGCCAGAATCTTCCTGGTCGAACTCATCATCTTCTTCCAGTGTCGCCGGATCGATGGGTCCGTAGAACAATTCCCAGGTGACTTCTTCCAGTTGACGGATCGTATCCAGGCTACGGATTCTGCGCAGATTTTCATCGAGGACCCGCTGGTGAACCAACGTAACGATCGCCTCTGCGGTATCTCGTGGATCCGGAGTTTCGATGTAATCGAAGCCATTTTCACTGTTGAAATCGATGACGGCCTCGATCAACCGTTCAAGGATCACCTGGGCTTCTTCGACTTCTTCTTGCTCTGGAGGCACGAATTCTTCCAGCAGTCCGGTTTCTTGCAGCAGCCCATCAATTGCAGCGTTTCCAGCAGCCGCTTCTTCGAGAGCATCGAGTTCACTCTCCTCATCCTCGGGCAGGGCAGCGAGCGAGAAGATGTGATTGAGGTCGATGCAGGATTCTCCATCGACGACCATTCC
>DUAN01000114.1 GCA_012960845.1 Planctomycetota bacterium
TGGTCGTGGCAGGGCAGAGGCATCCCGCTGATGGATGCGATGAGGCAGAGGATCGTGATGTTCATCTACAGGACTCCTTCTGTCACGGAATGATCTGCACCGGGATCAGCTTCCAGCGATTCTGTTCCGGGTTGCCGAGGACGACGTGGTACCTGCCCGACTGATACACCGGCGGCTGCCACACCTCGCCCGCTTTCAGGCGGTATCCGTAGAGCGCTTCGCCCTGGTCTGCTTCTCCATCCCCCTCTCGAGTGACACTGATCACTGTCATGCCATCCATCTCCTGCACCGCGGCGAGGTGGGCATGGGCCTTTCGACCATCGAGGGAGTGTTGCGAGACGGTGATGGGCCAGCCGGGGTACTGACTGGCATCGTCATCGCCGGGACGACTCCAGCGTGGCCACGATTCGAAGGTGACGAGACGTTGCTTGTTGTCGATGCGAACGATGCCCCAGCCGGGGCCGCGGTCGAGCAGCCGCGATGGTTGCAGCCCGGTGCGGTACGGATTGCCCATCGCCAGCACTGTCATCTTGTTACCGAAGCCATCGATGTAGTCGCCGGTGCCACGATGGGGACTGACCTTGTCGCCGCCACCATCGGTAGAAGGGAACCAGCGCCTCGGCCAGGTGTTGGCCACCGCCGGTCCGGCAAAGGCGATTCCCCCATCGCGGAATTCATCGACACCGTAGCGGATACACGATGACAGATGCTGATCGCCGGCGAGGTGAAAGGCGCGCGCTTTTCTGAGCAGGCGGATCGCCTCGTTTCTGGGGGATTGGGGCCAGCCACCCGAATCGCAATCGGCGACGGGAACCTCACCTTCGGGCCAGCCGCCCGCTTCGACGATCGGCAAACTCGGCGTGATGCCGCCGGTTTTTCCCGGTGGCAAGGTGGCGACATTGGAGAAGGGGGTCTGCGAGAGCAGAAACTTCCACTGGGCACCGTAGCCCCAGTCGAGCGCCCAACGATCGAGGAACTTCTCCTGCGCATCGCCGAGCAGATGCAGACCCGGCAGATCGGCATCGATGGGATCGAACTCTGGATTGGTGAACCAGCCGTTGACCACCTTGCCTTCCGGTACCGATGGGCGCGGCGCGCTCTTGAACTGGCGATCGGAGAGGACCGCGATGCTGATTCCGGCGTACTCGACTCGGGTCGAGTAAACGCTGTAACCCTCGCCGACGGGTCCATCGATGAGCGGGTCGGGCAGGTGCGAGGTCTGGGTCATGTGGATGGCATTGACCTGGCGCGGGGCCAGCTTGTAGCCGCCGGAATCCTGGGCAGTGGTGCCTGGTTCCTTACGGCCGCGCTTGCCGCCGGCTCCCCAGATGTTGCCGTGATAGACATCGTGATCATCGGGGATGGTGATGCAGGGAGTGTTGCGGGTCAGTTCGCCGAAGGAGCGATACCAGCGCAGAAACTTGGTGTGGTAGTCGAGCAGCATCTTGTCGGGAGGGCCGCCTTCTGCGCGAGAGATATCACCCTCGTAGATCTGATCCCCGGCAAAACAGAGCAGATCCGGTTGGTGGGATGCGACCCCTTCTGCGACCTCCTGATGGGGAAACCAGATCGACGATGAGTTCCACGCCAGCTGGCCGGTGAAGTTCTTCATGCAAGAGATCAGGCCGACCACGATGGGACCGGAGCCAGCGACCGGTTCGGCACGAACGATACCGGAGTAGTCGTGGTTCTCTACCTGGTCCTGTAAATTGCGGTATCGCAGTCGCACGCGGAAGGAACGGTCGCGTTGTGCATTCCAGTTTGACATGCGGAAGCGGACCACCCTCGATAGCGGTTCGAACTGGCCGCGAGAGATGGTATTCCACTGCTGATCTTCGAGTATCTGGAGCAGGCAAGATTCGACCTGGGGTGCCGAAACCGGTGCCAGTTGTGCGGTCAGCTTCCAGCTGTGGGTGCCCTTCTTGTTTCGTGTCAGGCAGTACTGAACTCCGTAGATGGGCCCGAGCGATTGGTCGTCGGTGGCGACCAACCCGTCGCCGTCCGCACCGAAGCTGTGGATCACCCACCCGTTCGACCCACTCTTGCCGCCGAGGTGACTGGCAAGGCCAAAGGAGCCGTCGACCTGATTTGTCGGGATCTTCTGCAGTACTGCCGAGGAGATGAGGGTCCCGTCCTTCTTGGCATGGGCGGTGAGGAGTGCGCGAAAGGTCGACTCGGAGTCTGGAATCACCTTCAGGCGCAACAGCCAGGGGCCCTCTCCTCCGTCGCCATTTCGGGTCTGTTGCGGGATCAGTTGACCACGATTCGCCGGCAGTGGACCGCCGATCGACCAGGAGCCACCACCGCCGCCGTGAGTGAAGTCGCGAAAACCAACACGGCCATCCGGGTGAATCACCGCGAGGATTCCGCCATCGGCGGCGGGCTTGTCGTGGACCAGTGAGCGAATCCTCGGGTCGATTTCTGCGCCGCCGATGCCAAACAGGATTCCGCCGAAGGAACCCTCATGCGGTGCCGCGAGCCAGCCGCTGGAGATCTCGGTCGCCAGCGCATAGGAACCCTGAGTCGGGTGTGCCTCGCGCGTCAGCAGAATCGTTGTTCTGACAGGATCTCGCTTCTGAGAATTGATGCAGTGCAGATTTCCATCTTGAACTTCCCAGTCCTGGAGCCGATTGGAATTCCAGTCGGCGCCGGTCCATGTCTGGTCGGGAGTGCTGTTCCAGTCGAGTTGAATTGGCTGGCTGAAGAGCGCGGACCCGCTGAGGAGAAAGATCATCAGGAGTAGCGCAGTGCGGAGCAATATTGTTGGCATCTGGACCCTTTCGCTGGCTGGAGGATGAGGTTTGTCGAGCATTGGATCAACAAGCACCTCCACTCCCGGGGGTCTGATCGTTACACTCGGGGTCAGATGGAGGCCACCACGGATGGAAATTGCGACGAGTCGCTCGATCACCACGAAATTGCTGCTGCTGCTGTTGCTGCTGCTCTTGCCGCTGTCGGCTCGAGAGCCACGACTCGAGGCCGCTCATGGCGATGATCTGGATCGGGCGATCGCCAGTTCCGATGAGAAGCAGGTCAAAATTGCCGTCGAAGCTCTCGCTGTCGAGGGGACCTCTTCGGCGATGGAGCAGGTGATTTCCAGTGCACTGCTGTCGGGAAATTCGACGGTCGAAGACGCAGCGTTGGTTGGCTTGCGTAATCTCTTGCCGGGGTCTGGTCTCGATTGGTTGTGTACTCAGGCGACAAAGCATCCACGAAAAGAAGTGCGAGATCTGTTGCTGGGCTTCTTGTCGAAGCGCAAGGAAAAGGAGTGCTTCCGCGCGGTTCTACAGGGGCTTTACGATGAAGAAGATAGTGTCGCGTTGAAAGCGATCGAAGCATTGCAAGGCAAGGGACACCCCGGTTCGATTCCTCACATGGTGCGTGCATTGCAACATCAAGAGGATCGTGATCGAGACCTGTCGCTGGTGGCGGAGCGAATCCGTCAGATGTTGAAGAAGTTGACCGGCGCAGACCTCTTTGCGGCATCGGAGTGGGACGCACTGTGGAAGGGCAACAAGAAGGTGCTGGGTCAGGGCAAGAAACTCGATCCGGCAAAGATCATCCTGAAGGGCAGTGGCGTCAAGGTCGAGCCGCCCGCTTTTTTTGGACAGGAACTGGTCAGTGAAAAGATCGTGTTCGTTCTCGATACCAGCATCTCGATGAAGCAGAGAGATCCTCTCCCCGAGGGGTCGAAACCGACCGACAAGGCGGATGCAGGAAAAACCGGGGTCAACAAGCGAGGGAAGAAGGACAAGGGCTGGGAAGAGTTGCCCGCTTCTCGCATGAGATTGAGAAGAGTGCAGAAGGAATTGAAGCGAATGATTCGTGAGCTCCCTCGCTCCTTCAAGTTCTGCCTGGTGACCTTCGATGAGGATGTGGACCGGATGTCTGATCAACTAGTGCAAGCGAGCCCGGATCAGAAGCGCAGGGCGCTCAAGTTCGTCGACAACTTTGATCCGGAAGGTTACACCTCGACCGACCGTGCTCTCGAATCTGCATTCAAGATTCCCGGGGTCCGAACGATAGTCTTGCTCTCCGATGGAATGCCCTTTCGAGCCAATGACCCCATCGACGGCATGGAATTGCTGGA
>DUAN01000115.1 GCA_012960845.1 Planctomycetota bacterium
AAGGCTCCGCCAGATTTCGAGTCCGATCCGATCCACGCGATTCATCAGAGTAGTTCTATTCATCACGATGCCGAGGTGACGATGCCTCCCGATCCGCCCGTCTGGGCAGAAGGAGTCGAGGGAACTCGAGTGATTCCACTGGTCGAAACTCTCGGCGACATCTCCCATGAGTTTCCTGGGATCGTCGTGAGTCGTCGATCGGCACGCCAGTTCACGGGAGCCTCGGTCGATCGGCGCGATCTCGATCGAGTGCTCGATTTTGCGCACCGCTATGCGACACCTGGCCCGATCCGGTATCTCAATGCACGACCGGCACTGCAAATTCACCTGGTGATGAATCGGGTCAGGGGACTGGAGCAAGGGGTGTGGCGCTACATTCCCGACGAACATCAACTACAGCTGATTCGATCCGGCGATGAGAGAAGACGAGTTCATGGTGCTTGCCTCGGGCAAGAGCTCGCCAGAGATGCCGCATGCTTGCTGGTCTACAGTGCGGATCTTCCGCGAGCAGTCGAGGTATGGGGAGATCGAGCGTATCGATACCTGCACCTCGATGCGGGCTTCCTCGGTCAGCAACTGAATCTGGCGTGCGTTCATCAGGGTCTGGGGGTCAGTGGCATCGGAGGCTTCTTCGATGACATGTGGACCGAGATCCTCGGGTTGCCTGGCGATCATGCCATCAGCTATATCACGGCGATCGGAGACCCCTTCGCAGCGGAGTAATGAGGCAGAAACGCCTCGGAAGGGCCGTTTCTCAGAGTTTTTTTTGACCCTCGATCGGCCCTCGAGATGAAGCCACATGTCCGGGCCAGAAAACGCCTCAGGCGGCACCAGAAACGGTCAATTTTCGAAGTCGTAAATAACTAATAATAAAAGACTTACAGAGGCTTAAAGGGGCTCATGGGATGCTGGGTCTGGAACCTAGAAGCAGCCTCCATGAGTTCCGATAATGGATTGTTCTCGAGCTCCGAGACGCCCGGAATCGAGAAAAACTGTGGCAAGAGGTCTTGCCACTTTTCTCGTATCCGACTCTCCTATCGCCCATGGAGCGAGGGCCTGTTGCCCTCCACGGAGGCGAGGGCCGGAAGGCCCGGAAGGCATGAACGAGCCTTCCGATCCTCGCTTGCGCCGCGAAGTAAGCAATGTAAGGGAATCCCCTAAGGATCGTCGGCAAGTCCGCCGGAGTACAAGGGGAAGAAAGGGTGATCATGAACAAGAGCACACTGCTCGTACTGGCTCTGGCCATGTTGGTTCCGACCGTCGCCTTGGCGGACGGAGTTACAGTTGGGGGAGATTTGCGTCTGCGCTGGGATTACGCCGGCCCGGAGACAAGCGATTCCTCGAATAGTTCGTCAGCGGTGACCAACATCGATCTCGATGCGGCCATCAATGACAATGTTTCCTTCGCAGTTTCACTGCGCAATGATCTTGCGTTCGGTGATGGTGTAGGCGGTGAGTTCGGGCTTCAGGAAGCGTATGCATCCGTCGGAGACCTGGGATCGGCCAGCGGCATGCTCGCCGGCTGGAGTCTTGATGTCGGTCGCATGAACAACCCCGATGGGGGACGTATCATCAACAGCGACGACTGGGGTCAGGCGGCACCCGCTTCGAACGACGGATACCACCTCGCTTCGGATATGGGCGGAATCGGTATTGGTGTCTGGTACTTCGGTGGAGGAAATTCCCCCGCTGGTGGTGCAGACAGCATGCTGGGCGCAGCCTTCGATCTCGGTGACATGGCGGGCGGATTCGCCGACATCGACGTTGCCTACTGGAGTAGTAGTGCGGCGGCAGATACCAGCAACGTGGGCATCAACATCAACAACATCGCCAGCGAGAACCTCGCCGGAGTCGATCTCGATGTGACTTACGCCACCCGTGACAATGACACTGCTGACGATGGTACCCTGACCGGTATCAGCGTTGGTTACGCGATGGAGGGTTTTGACCTCTCCTTCAGCAATACCGTTGCTGACGCGGACTGGAATGCTTTCAGTGATGCTGCGCACGGTACCAACGGTATTGCCGACATGAACGTCGGATCCAATGCTGCAGGTGCGGATGTGGATAACACCACCATCGGAGCCTCTTTCAGCCCGGTGGATGGCGTCACTGCCTCGGTGGACTTCATCACCCTGGCGCAGGATAGTTCTGGCGACGACATCGGAACTGAAATGGATGTGGTTCTGGGGTGGGAGTGCGGAAGCGATGTTCATATGACCATCGGTTACGCCTCATTCTCCGCAGATGACGCTTCGGCCCTCGAGGATTGCGACTACTTCTACCTGCAAACTGGCTGGGCGTTCTAATCTCCGAGTTGTGGAGTTGACTCCACAATCCGGATTTTAGTTCTACAGGAGCGGGGACGTGCGCCTTTGGCGCGCGTCCTCGTTCTTTTTTTTTGGTCATACAGCAGGCAGTTTTTCTTGCCAGATCGTGGAATCAGGTCAGGATGCACACGTCCAGGGGGGGGCTATCCAGCACCCGCGCCCGGGGGGAAGAGAGTGGGACCATGATTCGTAAATCCTTCATCGCCGGAGCGATCGTCGCTACGATGTTCACTACCATGTTCGTTGGCGATCTACAGCGATTGCAGGCCGATGACCATCTCGATTTCGATGCGGACCTCCGTTTGCGTTGGGAGTACTCCCACCCGTGGGACGGCCTGACCGGAACTGACGGAGAAACCATCACGATGATGCGAACCCGCATCGGGATGACCACTGCCTTTTCTGACAACATCGGTTTCTCCCTCGGTATCACCGATGCGATGACCCTGTCCGGTGACGATGGAGATGCGAGCATCTCGACCGGCGGCCCGAGTGTTCGGAATCTGTACTTGCAGGTGGCAGACCTGTCAGAGCTCAACGAACAGCTCGGGTTCCTCAGTGGTTGGAGCATGGGATTGGGCCGTACGGCACTTCCGACTTACGATAAGGGGAGGGTGATCCACAGTTCCGACTGGGGCAACCTGGGTCCCGCCATCGCAGATGGGTATCACCTCAACAGTGATTTCCTCGATGGAAACCTCGATCTGAACATTCACTTCCTGACGCTGGATAAGGGCGCCACGTCTGCGGCCGGAGCCGGCGATCACTTCTACGGGGCACACCTGGCGGTCGACTCGCTGCCATTTGTCGAGGGAAGTTTTTACTACTGGAAGTACACCGCAGATCTGGCCAACCAGGCGGAAGCGGCTGCGGGGGGGAATGCTGATCCGGGCCGTTCCGGAGAGGACACCTACGGCTACTTCTTCTCCTTGAGAGAAGGATTGATCCCGCAAGTCGGAATCGACTTCGAGTACGCCCTCCAGGATGGAAAGCGCTACGATGTGGTCGATGATAGGATCGAGAAGCTGGATTCTCTCTTCTACTCCATCGAGGGGACATACCAGCAGGCTGCCGGCAGCGATTTTGCTGCACTCGACTGGCGTGTGGGGCAGATCGTCGCCACCGGGACATCTGCCGGAGCCACCCGCCAGGAAGCATTCCGTTCACCCTTCGGCTCGCCTCACGGCACTCACGGCATTGCCGACCTGGTGCCCACCAGCAATGTGCGCGATTTTTACTTCGGCGTGACGACCGAACTGATGAGCTCCGAGGTCGATCTCGCCTACCATAACCTGGCCTCGGACCAGGGCGCCGACTGGGGAACGGAACTGGATCTGGTGGTGAGGCGTGCGCAGAGCGCCGACTTCCTCGGAGGTCTGATGCCGCTGGAAGTGGGATTGGGCAAGTTTTCGTCTGATACGGGCTCGCTCGAATCGACCACCTACTTCTATACTCAGACCTCGTGGGAATTTTAACCTGTAGGTTTTAACCCGCAGTCTTGCGAGTAGAGGGTCTTCAGCGACGGGATCATGCGAGCGCGGGAGTCGATGGCTCAGCCATCGACTCCCGCGCTTTTTCGATGGCTCAGGAGCAGGAAGAGGGGCGGGTAGACGATCGCGGCCGGTCGAGGATCAGAACAGTTTGAAATCGTCGAGCGGCCACAGTCTCAGCAATACCTTGCCACGAACCAGGTGGACCGGAACGATGCCGAAATCGCGGCTATCGCGGCTCTGCGGTCGATTATCCCCCAT
>DUAN01000116.1 GCA_012960845.1 Planctomycetota bacterium
GCGATGAACATCGAGAAGCGGCTCCCAGGAGTTTCCACGGCCTCGGGGCCACCGAACAGCAAGCGACTGAAGGGCTGAACGCTGAGTCGCCCGGAGATCCCCTGCCCTCCGAATCTCTGCCCACGAGGATCGACCGAACGTCCCAACCTCGCCTGCAGGTCAGTGATGATGGCATCATCGAGCCAGCGTCCCCCTCCTCGGATGGAATAACTGGAGCCCTCGGAGATCCAATCGATCAGCCCTTGGGAGATGGTGAGTCGATCCTCCTGGAAGAGCCCGCCCTGGAGTCCCATCGAATTGGGGATCCTACCGCCGGTCAGATGCAATCCACCACGGATATGACGATCGATCCAGAACTCGGAGAAGACCCCTACCGAGTTCTCATCTTCGAAGTTCAGGCGGAATCGAAAGTGATTTTTTTCGAGGGCGCTGCCCTCGATACGAAGGTCGCTCCTGCGGAGGTTGGTGCCGGATAGGCTCGAGGGATCTTGCTCGGAGTGGATTGTCGAATCGAGGCGAAGGGTCCCCACCAGTTCGAGATGGGGAACATCCCCTGGGCCTACGATGGAGATGCGGCCGCCATGCTGAATGGTGATGAAACCGAGATCGGAATTGTCTTCTTGCTGAGGCTCTTGCGCTTCATCAAAGGGGTTGGTGCTGAAGGGATCGAACGGATCTGCTCCTTGCTGTCCGAGCGCCCACTGCGGAAGGAGCAGAAGAAGCAGCAGCCATCCGATGAGTTGGGAGTCACAAAATCGATGGTGCCAAGGCAAGGGCAAGGGCAAGGGCAAGCGCAAAGGCAAGGGGGGCAGAATCAACTGGAACAAACGCACTGCGGGCTGTGCTGCAGTCGAATCGATCTGGATCGGCTTGGCTTCAAACTGTCCGGATGCTGAATTCAAGATGATCGGGTCCCCCAGAGGAGATCATCCCGATCTACTGCTACTGGACAAGAGGAAACTCTATGGCTTCTCCAGGCGAACATCGTCGATCATGATCAGACTGTCGGGTCCACCACTGAAAATGACTCGTAACGCCTCGACCATGTCCCACTGCACTTCTCCCTTGCGAGTGAACTTCTTCAGGTCGAGACGCAGGTCCTGCCAGCGGCCCTTGGGGATCAGTGCGGAGTTATATCCATCTCTCTGGAACGCACGCCCTGCACCCCTGCGTCCGCCTCCGCGTGGGGCTCTCACCTGGCCTCCATTCGCATCGAACAGGATCAACAACTGTGGTCGTGCCTTGGGGTCTTCGCAGCGAATTGAGATGTTGAGGAATCGATAGTCGGTCAGGCTCAGGCCTTCGTCGATCATCTTCTTGAAAACGGCATCCCCGAGATTGATCCAACTGGTTTCAGTTCCTGTCTGCCAGTGCATGGCATACTTGCCGGTCCGAACGTCGCCGTCCTCAGGTGTCCCTCCGACGATCTTGGTCTTGGCCGCTTGAGGGCCTCCACGATTTCCCCGGGGATCCGCATCTTCTTGCTCCTCCGGCTCGTCGCTGGCATCTGACTTGGACTTCTCGAAGTCTTCGAGCAACAAGTAAACCTCTTCGAAAGCGAGTTGGCGAAGGGTGGAGAGTTCCTCACCGTTGAGGGAGCCTTCAAATGAGGTTCCGTCGGGATCCTCTTTCGTGATGATGGAGAGTGCCAACTTGAACTTCTCCTTGTCGAAGTACTTCTGGGCCTTCTCGAGAACCACACCCGCCCCTGCTTCCTTGGTGCATCGTTCAAGAACAGCTGCGATGGGAGCTTCTGCCTTTCGTAGTTTTCCATTGAGGCGTTTGATGATCGATCGAGCGCGAGAGAATTCGCGCTGTTCGAGATATTCATGAAAACGATCGAGGTCCGAATTGAGAGCGGCGTCTCCCAGGTCGATCTTGGGAACCGGCCCGATCTTCGAATCGGTAGACTCCTCGGGTGTCGATGCGGGCTCCTCGACCTGTGGCAGGGGAGAAGTGACGAATCCGCTGATCGGCACCGCCCACAGCAGTGTGACCAGGAGTATCGTGAGCCGCGTCAGCGGGACCAGCCCGGTGGCTGAAGAAATATAATTCATCGTCATCTCCTTACATGCGGTCCACAGCCACCGGTGAAGTGTGGCCGTGTCATCGCCCCAGCGGATCGAAGCCATACTACGAACCTCTTCGTCAGGGTCAAGAACTGCTGCTCGTGGCCCTTCCTGCACCTTCTGACAACCCCGATGAGGCCTCCCTGGATTCGCATTGTGGGTTTTTTTTGTCTCCGGATTCGAAGTAATTGAGGTGGATCCAGGCGATAATCGATCGGCATCCGCCATGGAGTAGGGTGCCGGTTTAGATCACCGGAGAAGCACCTGGTACTTGTCATGCTGAAATGAGGAAGATCGATGGTTCGTGAAGTCGTGATCATTGGGTCGGGACCGGCAGGCTACACTGCGGCGGTCTACACGGGGCGTGCTCAACTGGCACCACTGGTATTTGCGGGATCGCTCAGTGGAGGGCAGTTGATGCTGACCACCGATGTCGAGAACTACCCTGGATTCCCCGAGGGAATCATGGGACCCGAACTGATGGAGAATTTCAGGAACCAGGCGGAACGCTTTGGTGCAGAGGTGGTGTACGAGGACGTGGTAGAGGTCGACTTCTCCAGTCACCCGTACCGGGTCAAGAGTGCTTCCCAGGAGGTCGAGACCAAGACCGTCATCATCTCCACCGGGGCCAGTGCCAAGTTGCTCGGTCTCGAGGCAGAAAGTCGATTGATGGGACACGGTGTCAGTACCTGTGCGACCTGCGACGGTTTCTTTTTCCGCGGGCAGGAGATTGCCATCGTGGGTGGCGGCGACTCTGCCATGGAAGAGGCGACTTTCCTGACGCGATTTGCCGACAAGGTGACCGTCATTCACCGTCGCGATGCTCTCCGTGCCTCGAAGATCATGCAGCAGAAGGCGATCGATCATCCGAAGATCGAGTTCATGCTCGATTCAGCCGTGACCGAGATCTTCGAGCAAGATTCCAAGGTCTGCGGGATCGAGGTGGAAAACCTCAAGTCTGGTGAGAAGGTTCGTGTCGATCTGACCGGATTATTTGTCGCGATCGGTCATACTCCGAACACACAACTGTTCGATGGCAAGGTCGAACTCCACGACAATGGCTATATCCGCTGCACGGATGGTTCTCGTACCAGTGTCGATGGTGTATTTGCCTGTGGTGACGTCCAGGATTTCACCTACCGACAGGCGATCACCGCAGCCGGGAGCGGTTGCATGGCTGCCATCGATGCAGAGCGGTGGATCGAGCACCAGGGGAACTGAGTCGGGAGTGACCCCTCTCTCAAGAATTCCGGCCTTGGTCGGAGGGTGAGCGGTTCCCATGTACCGTTTTCATCCGGTACCATGCACGATCAGTTTTGACCGCTGTGACGGATAGGAAAGAAAGGTTTCCAGATGAGGATCTTTGACCCACACAGTCACATGATTTCCAGGATCACCGACGACTACGAGAAGATGGCAGTGGCGGGGATCGTCGCTCTCACCGAGCCGTCTTTCTGGCTCGGCGAACCGCGAAAGTATGCGGGTACTTTTTACGACTACTTCGACCACATCACCAATTTCGAGGCTCAGAGGGCAGCAGAGTATGGAATCAAGCACTACTGCACCATCGGAGTGAATCCTCGAGAGGCCAATGACATCGATCTTGCCACAGAGGTTCTGACGCGGATCGAGGAGTGGTTCGAGCGCCCTTCGGTGGTGGCGGTGGGAGAACTGGGATTCGATCTGATCACCGACGATGAAGAGACGATCCTTCGCCGTCAGCTGGAAATGGCCTTCAGCGCAGGACTTCCGGTGATGATCCACACTCCCCATCGAAACAAGCTTGAGGGAACGCTGAGAACCATCAAGGTGGTTCAGGAGATGGATCTGGATCCCTCGCGGATCCTGATGGATCACAACACCGAAGAGACGATCGAGGTCAGTCACGATAATGGCTTCTGGTGTGGGCATACCGTTTACCCGGTGACCAAGTTGAGTCCTGAACGAGCGGCAGCCATCTTTGAAAAATACGGGCCTGATCGAATGATGGTCAACTCTTCCTGTGACTGGGGGCCGTCAGATCCGCTCAGTGTTCCTCGAACCGTCTGGCGCATGCGCCGGGAAGGTTTCTCAGAGGATGTGATCCGAAAAATCGTCTGGGATAATCCCATCGCATTTTATTCCATCTCGGGACGGGTAGACCTGCAACCGGGTTGGGAGTGATCGGATGAGTTCGATGGCAGAGTTTGATTCAGAAAAAATTCGCGAAGGTGTGAAACTGATTCTCGAGGGAGTCGGTGAAGATCCGACTCGCGAGGGGCTCATCAACACCCCGGACAGGGTCGCCCGGATGTACAACGAGATGTTTTCTGGTTTGAAAGAGTCCAGTTCGACACTTCTCGATACGGTATTTCACGAAGAGTATGATGAAATCGTATTGCTGAAGGATATCGAGTTCTTCTCTGTTTGCGAACATCACCTGATGCCGTTTTCCGGTAAGGCACATGTCGCCTACCTGCCCGGCGGCAAGATTGTCGGCCTGTCCAAACTGGTACGAGCAGTGGAGCACTTCGCCAGAAGACCACAGGTCCAGGAGAGACTGACCGCTCAAATCGCCGATCTGATCACTCAGGCCCTTGAGCCCAAGGGAGTGGCAGTGGTCCTCGAGGCGACCCACACTTGCATGACCTTGCGAGGGGTTCGGAAACCGGGCAGCGTGATGACCACCTCAGCCATGAGAGGGGTGATCCGAGAGAACCTGGCGACCAGAAACGAGATTCTGGGTCTCATCTTCGGCAGGGTGAAATAAGTGTCCGGGCGTCCCGACCGACTGTTCGAGGTGGATTGCCCCTGCTGCGATACCCGCTTGACCATCGATCCTCGAGCCAAGCGGATCTTCCATACGGTGACCAAGGGCGAAGACGGTGAGACCAAATCCTTTGAGGAAGCCGTCAAAGATGCCACCGGAGGTGCCCAGCGCGCGGCAGACAAGTTCAAGGATGTTCTTGCCTCCGAGGAAGGAAAGCAGGAACGGCTCGACGACATGTTCGATGAGGGCCTCAAGAAGGCCGATGATGATCCGAACAAGAAACCGCCCTCCATCTTCGACTTTGATTAGGGGGAGCACAGATGGTCATCTGGATCATCGACGGCAATAACCTGATTCATGCCGATCCTCGTCTTCGTCAGAGGATGGTGGAGAGTGGTCTCGAATCCGCCAGGAAATTACTGGACCACGATCTGAGCAGGCTTCGATCTTCAGATGAGCAGTTTCATGTTGTTTACGATGGCGGTACTTCGACCCGAAATCGGGGCGGGGTATCCACATCGATCGCACAGCATGGAAATTCGGCAGACGACAGAATCCTCGCCATGGCGAGGAATAAAAGTGGTCAGGGAAAACTGATCGTGGTGACCGATGACCACTCCGATATCGGGGCGCGCCTCGGAGGAGCGGGAATCGAGTGGATGTCCTGCTCTGAATTTCGAAGCTCCGTGATGAGACTCGGAACCGGGCGAAGTAAGTCTGCAATGGACGACTCCTCTGATAAACCTCCCCCTCCTCGTAGCAAGAATCAGATCGACCACTGGCTCAAGGAGTTCGGAGTGACCGGAGAAGAAGAATGAGCTTCCGGGAACTGGAATTGAAACTGGCCATCGATAGTGCTCTCGACTACCAGCGATTGTGCGAGGCGTTGCCAGGATTCGAGGAAGAGAAGAACCAAAGAAACATATATTTTGACGATCAACGGCAACTGGCTGGCCGGAGAATGATGCTGAGACTGCGGATCGAACCGCCATCGGCATGGCTCACGCTCAAGATCGCGAGTTCTCGGCGAGAAGGCGTGTTTGATAGCGAGGAGATCGAGGAAGCGGTGGCGCTAGATCTTGCGCTGGCTCTGGAAGCGGAGTCACGGGCGATCTTGCGCATCGATGCGGCAGTCGTCGAAGAATCGAGAACCCGCTGTGAGAGTCCGCTGGAAAACCTGGTGGAATGGGGCCGTATAGAGAATCGGCGCCGATGCTATCGAGTCGCCTCCGGTCTGCAGGTCGAGATGGACGAAACAAGATTTCCCGGTGGAGTGCTGCGCTGGGAAGTGGAGGCGGAGGGGGATACACCGTCTCTTGCGAGAGAGTTCCTCGATCGGATCGCCATGGAGGTGGGGGTGACGCTCCAGTCCCAGACTCAGACCAAATCTCAGTTCCTGGCGGAGAATTTGCGGAACTGATCGGGGAGCCGTGCTTCTTCTGGTCTGCGATGTGGTTCAGAGGATGTGGTTCAGAGGATGTGGTTCAGAGGTCGTGGTTCAGAGGTAGTAGATCAGAGGTAGTAGCTCAGAGGTCGGTGATCGATTTCCACGGTGTATCTTGGTGACCGAGAGCGAGATTGGCTCCACGGGCTTGCAAGAAGAGCAGGTCTGAAATCCGGTTCAGCGCCACCACGGCACTCTTTCCTTCACCCGTCGACCCGGAAAACTCAACCGTTCGTCGTTCCGCTCGCCGACAGGTGGTCCTGGCCCTGTGGAGTTGTGCTCCGATCGGATCCCCACCGGGGAGAATGAACTCTTTCAGCGGAGGAAGGTCCGCCTCCCATCGATGGATCCAATCGGTCAATCGGTCGACATGTGGCTGGCCAATCCGGGGACTGGCCCCGCCCTCCAGCCCGCAGTCCTGCTGGGCCAGGTCGGCACCCATCGAAAAGAGCATCGACTGGATTTCTCGCAACTGGGGATCCAGTGCCGGGGGAATCGACGCCTTGCAAGCCGCCAGCATTGAAAGACACACACCGAGATCCGAGTTCAGTTCATCGACGGCGCCGTAAGCTTCGATTCTGGGATGGCACTTCTGAAGGCGGTCAGATCCGAGGATACCCGTGTCTCCCAGGTCACCATCGCCGGTCGTGATCGAGTTCATGTCGAGAGCCCCTTCTAAAGAACGATGGCTGCGGCGCCGAATCGATCTCCGTCAGATTCCACCACTCCATGCTCCAGCAGATGCCCACGCTGGCGTTCTCTTTCGATGGCGTGAGCCGTGGCCAGTACCAATGGCGTGGAGTTCTGGAGGCCGGTTTCGACGACCTGTTCGGAGAGACTATCCAGTTCCGGTTCGAGTAGATGCTTCAATACCCGGGCGTCTTTGCGGATCTGAATCGGCGCTTGCTGCTGCGAGTCCTGATTCTCTCTGGCGAAGAGTGTACAAGAGGCAAGGAGGAAGCAGCCGTACTCAAACTTCAACTGTCGACCCAGCTCTTTACCCACCACGATGGGATCGAAGTCGATCGTTTTCTCTGCCGGAACTTCCACCGGGATGATGCGGCAGCCGGGAATCAGCACCTGTGCCAGTAACGGCCCGATCCTGTGCAGCGTCGGAAGTGAGTTTTCATCTTCTCCGCTGGCAATGATGTCGACATCTCCAGGCCAGAAGGAAGCAATTCTGGCGGCGAGGCGTTCATCGATGGGCGATTCACCGAGGGTGGTGGTCAGGCTCCCCATCGCACGGATTCTCGGAATCGTTGCCGTTCCAGTGGCGACCAGTACCAGGGTTCTGGGACGAGAGCGCAGTACAGCAGTATGAAGTGTTCTGGCGAGCAGGCGTGCGCCGTCGAGGCACTCGGTTCCCGGCACGATGGCAGTACAGATCCCCTGGGGGATCACCTCTGGAATGATCCAGTTGGAAACCATCGCCTCGGTCGCCTTGGCGACCTCTTCACGTTCCCGGGTCGGGTCTGTGACCGGGCGCTTCATCGGTTCTTCTCCGAGAAAGCGGTCGGAGCGATACGAGACTTCAGTCTTTGATAGCCGGCATTTCTCAGCCCAGGTTGAAATCCGGCCTGGATGATGGTGTCCCGTAATAGTTTCTCAGTTGCCGTGTGATTCGCTCCTGCCACCGAGATGACATTCTCCTCGATCATCACCGATCCCAGATCATTGGCTCCTCTTTGCAGACCCAGGCGTCCCTCTTCGAGACCGACGGTGAGCCAGGAGACCTGCAGGTTCGCAATGTTATCGAGGAAGATGCGAGACACCGCCAGCCACCGAGCGTATTCCCGTGCCGGAACACGCTCGCTGATCTTACGTCCCAGTGGTGTGTTATCCGGCTGGAAGGTCCACGGGATGAAGGAGATGAAACCGTTGGTTTGATCCTGGAGCTGTCGAATCCTCTCCAGATGCTCTGCTCGCATCCAGAGATCTTCACCGAGACCTATCATCATGGTGGCGGTGGTCGGAATTTCGAGTCGATGCGCAGTGGCACTCACATCGAGCCAGTCGTCGGTGCCACAGGAAGATCTTCTACGCTTGCGAATTGCGTCGACGAGAATCTCTCCTCCACCGCCAGGAATCGAATCGAGTCCGGCATCTTTCAATTCACGGAGAATCGTTTCGCAGTCGAGACCGGTCACCGATGTGAGGGCGTGAATCTCGGTGGGGGAGAAGCAATGGAGGTAGAAATCGGGATGCCGATCCTTGATGCTCCGTAGCATGTCGGTGTACCAGGAAAAGGGAAGATCGGGATGGAGACCACCCTGCATCAGGGTTCCGCTGCCTCCGAGCGCGATGGTTTCATCGACCTTTTGATGGATCTCATCGAGGCTCAGCAAGTACCCCTCGGGATCTCCTGGCTTGCGGTAGAAGGCACAGAAGGAGCACACCGAGGTGCAAACGTTGCTGTAGTTGATGTTTCGGTCGACGACATAGGTGACCACCGAGTCCGGGTGCCACTTTTCACGAATCGAGTTGGCGGTCCTGAATAGCGAGTCTTCATCGGCGTGGAGAGCCAGTGCCAGCGCATCTGCGGATGAAATTCTCTCTCCCGCCAGTGCAGCGGAGAGGATGACTTCGCAGGACTCGGCGCTGTCGCAAGATGCGACCAGGCCAGGATTGGCTGCTGAACCTGAATCGTGACTCAAGCGAGATCCCCTTCATCATGGGCCCTGATCGTGATGACGCAGCGGGCGCTGGCTGGCATCGTAAGGCCCTACCATCGTTCATGCCACTGTTCATGCCACTGCTGGTGGTCGCTACTTCGGGTCACATCCTCGGCGGATTGATGCCGGTCTGGCCCTGGTATTTCCCACCACGATCGCTGTAGGAAGTCTCGCACTCCTCGTCGCTCTCGAAGAAGAGAACCTGCGCGAGGCCCTCATTGGCGTAAACCCGGGCGGGCAGGGGAGTGGTATTGGAGATCTCGAGGGTCACATGGCCCTCCCACTCCGGCTCGAAGGGAGTGACATTCACGATGATTCCGCAGCGGGCATAGGTCGATTTACCGAGGCACACCGTGATGACGTTTCGGGGGATCCGGAAGTACTCGACACTTCGAGCCAGGGCAAAGGAGTTGGGCGGAATGATGCAGCAATCGGTGGTGAAATCGACGAATGAACGACTGTCAAAGCTCTTTGGATCGACCACCGATCCATGAACATTGGTGAATACCTTGAACTCGTTGGAGACTCTCAGGTCATATCCGTAGGAGGAAATTCCGTAGGAGATGACGCGTTCCGCCTGTCCGTTTTCATTGGTTTTCTCACGCACCTGGGTGGGGGAGAAGGGTTCAATCATGCCGTGCTCTACGGCCATCCTTCGAATCCAACGGTCTGACTTGACTGACATCGAGCACCTCCAACTATCTTGCAGCGATGGGTTTCATATCTGGAATAGTGAGCGTCCTGTTTCAAGCGAGTTCGAGCGGTGGGCCGATGCTGATCTGGTCAGACAGCAGCGGCCCAGCACTCTCTTCGTCCATCTCTTATCGATTCAAGAGCAGCCGGTAGTGGCTCCACAAGAATCGCATCGGAGGCAAGTTCCGTTTCGCACCATCGTGAGTATCCCGCATTCAACACAGGGATCTCCGGTGTAGCCCTTTGCTCGAGAGACTTCGCGATTGGACAGTGTTGCCGTCGTGGAGGCGCCCTGCTCGACTTTACCAGAGGTACTCTTGGGTCCGCTGGTGAGCCTGGATTGGCTGGAGCCCTGGAACGAGCCCGAGTCATCTCCGGAAACGGTAACTTCTTCTTCATCGGTGAACTCGGGCGGCGATGAGGTACCGATGGCGCTGAATCGGAGATCATCTTTCTGGACCTGAGCCAGATCATCTCGACCCAGGTAGTTGATGGCCAGTTCGCGGAAGATGTAATCGAGAACACTGGTCGACATCTTGATCTTGCAGTTGCCGGACACGATCCCGTTCGGTTCGAACCGGGTGAAGGTGAACGCTTCGACAAACTCTTCCAGCGGAACTCCGTGTTGGAGCCCGAGAGAGAGGCAGATGGCAAAGTTGTTCATCAGGCTGCGGAAGGCTGCACCTTCCTTGTGCATGTCGAGGAAGATCTCTCCGAGAGTACCGTCGTCGTACTCACCGGTACGAAGATAGACCTTGTGCCCCCCGACGATCGCCTTTTGGGTGTATCCACTGCGGCGATCTGGAAGTCTCCGTCTCTTAGCGAGGTATCTGTAGATGACCTTTTCGACACCTGCAGGCATGGTGCTCGGTACATCGGGGAGCTCTTCCTCCTCCAACTCTTCGCCCCAGGAGGAGAGTGGTTGAGACAATTTGCTTCCATCCCGATAGAGAGCCACAGCCTTCAACATCGACTTCCAGCCGAGATTGTAAGCACTACTGACCTCTTCGATGGTCGCATCCATCGGCATGTTGATGGTCTTGGAAATGGCGCCAGAGATGAAAGGCTGAGCTGCAGCCATCATCAGGATGTGAGCGTCGGAGCGGATGAAGCGCTTGCCGAGGCGACCGCAACGGTTGGCGCAATCGAAGATGGGAAGGTGCTGCTCCTCGAGGTGAGGAGCACCTTCGATGGTCATCGTGCCACAGACGAACTGGTTGGCAGCATGGATCTGTGCAACACTGAATCCGATCGCCTGTAGCGGATTGACCGCCCACATCTTCAGTTCCTCATCGCTGAGGCCGAGAGTTTTCTGTGCGTATCCTTCACCGAGCAAGTAGTCATTGAAGGCATATTGCAGGTCGAAAGCACTGCCGAGGGAAGTTTCAATCTTGGCGATGGAAGCCTCGTCAAACCCGACCTTTCGCAATGCGTCATGGTCAATCTCGGGAGCGCCTCTCAGGGTGCCATGACCGACGGCGTAGTGAACGATGTCCTGGATCTTCGAGTTCGAATACCCCAGATTTTGTAGGGCCGGCGGCAGGCTCTGGTTGATGATCTTGAAGTAGCCGCCACCAGCGAGTTTCTTGAACTTCACCAGGGCAAAGTCCGGTTCGATTCCGGTGGTGTCACAATCCATCACCAGGCCGATGGTTCCAGTCGGGGCGATCACCGTCGATTGGGCATTTCGGTAGCCGTATTTTTGTCCAGAATCGAGGGCTCGGTCCCAGCACTCTCGCGCGGATTCGATCAGTTCGCTCGGACAAATCTTGTCATCGAGGGGCAATGGGAAGACCGAGAGCCCCTCGTAGTCGGTATCGGGTGAATTGAATGCGGCGTTTCTGTGATTGCGCATCACTCGCAGCATTCCTTCGCGGTTGCGGTCGAAGGCGGGGAATGGACCCAGTTCCCTGGCCATCTCTGCACTGGTGGCATAGGACTCACCGGTGAGGATTGCCGTGATGGCACCACAGATGCTGCGCCCGATCTCGCTGTCGTAGGCGATTCCCATCCGCATCAGGACCGTGCCGAGGTTGGCGTATCCCAGACCCAGAGTTCGGTACTCGTAGGATCTGCGGGCGATCTCTTCGCTGGGGAAAGACGCCATCAACACGCTGATCTCGAGCACGATGGTCCAGATTCGGGTGGCATGGCGGAAGGACTCGATGTCGACATTGCCATCTTTATCGAGGAATTTCACCAGATTCAACGATGCGAGATTGCAGGCAGTGTCATCGAGGAACATGTACTCGGAACAGGGATTGGATGCGTTGATTCGTCCGTCCTGAGGGCAGGTGTGCCACTCATTGATGGTCGTATCGAACTGGATTCCAGGATCTGCGCAGGACCAGGCGGCGTGTGTGATGTCGTCCCACAATTGCTTGGCAGAGATGCTCTTGAAGACCTCTCCATCGGTGCGCTGGATCAGGTTCCAGTCTTCATCCTTTTCGAGGGCTTCGAAGAAAGCGTTGGGAACGCGGACGCTGTTGTTGGCGTTTTGACCGCTGACAGTCTGGTACGCCTTGCTCTCCCAGCCCGTATCGAACTCTTCGAATTCGATGGCGACGATTCCCTGCGCTGCCAGTTGAAGAATGCGCTGGATCGATGGCTCAGGCACTGCATGCTTTCTGGCATCGCGAAGCGCAGTGGCGAGTTGGCCGTTGCTTTTGGGGTCAGTGTCGGTGACCCGAGATTCTGCAGTTCCCTGATGACAACTGGCCAGCACCTGTTGCAGGTGGCGTGCACAGATTTGTGATCCGGCGACCAGTGCGGCGACCTTTTGCTCCTCGCGCATCTTCCAGGTCACGAAATCTTCGATATCGGGGTGGTCGAGGTCGAGGCAAACCATCTTGGCTGCACGCCGGGTGGTTCCCCCCGACTTGATGGCACCTGCTGCAGCATCACCGATCTTGAGGAACGACATCAATCCCGAGGATTTCCCTCCGCCGGAGAGCGGTTCTCCTTCACCTCGAAGCGAGGAGAAGTTGGAACCGGTTCCCGATCCATACTTGAAGAGGCGTGCTTCGCGGGTCCAAAGATCCATGATGCCGCCCTCGCCGACCAGGTCGTCCTTGACACTCTGGATGAAGCAGGCGTGAGGTTGCGGCCGTTGATAGGCGCTGGTCGCGGCGGTGACTTCTCCGCTACTCGGGTCGACATACTGGTGACCCTGCGCCGGTCCATCAATCCCGTAGGCCCAGTGCAATCCTGTGTTGAACCATTGGGGAGAATTGGGTGCGCACATCTGAGCTGCGAGCATGTAACACAGTTCGTCATGGAAGGAGCGCGCGTCCTCGGAAGAATCGAAGTAGCCATTCTCGTGTCCCCAGTGAGTCCAGCACCCGGCTAATCTTCCGAAGGTTTGTCGGCAGTCGACTTCACCTCCGAGGACCGGTTTGCCCTGGTCATCGAGGATCGGCTTTCCCTGGTCATCGACCTGCGGAACTCCAGCCTTGCGGAAGTACTTCTGTGCGAGGACATCGGTGGCGACTTGTGACCAGTCTTCAGGAACCGAGATGTTGTCCTGATGAAAGACCACCGTGCCATCCGGATTACGAATCTCGGATTGACGTTTGGTGATCTTGAAACTGGCGTATGGACTTTCTTCACTGCTGGTGTACCGGCGGTCAATTTTCAACGATGTTCCTCTTTCCCCATGTAACTCTGCTCGAAATTAGCGACACCCAGTTCGAATCGTTGCACTGGGTTCGAAGCAGTGGGTTCGAACTGTGATTTTCAGGGTGACTCCTGCGTAACCCTTGATACTTCTGACAACAACTTTCGCTTCCTGCTATGGCTCTCACTCGATGGCTCTCACTCGATGGCTCTCACTCGATGGCTCTCACTCGATGGCTCTCACTCGATGGCTCTCACTGCGACTGCTTTCCGGACAGAATGCCTCATCTGTTCAACGAATCAGTTGGCCTGGGCGTTCCCATAGGGCCATTTCAGCACCGATCACACGGTTCGATCACACGTGCTTGATCCACGTGCTTGATCCACGTGCTTGATCCACGTGCTTGATCCACGTGCTTGATCCACGTGCTTGATCCACAGAGATATCGGTAGAGCTGGAAAGAGGGAGGTATTCATCTTCCGGATCCCATCTTGCGATGAGAGGAGCCAGACCCTGACCCCGCAGACTCGTTTCATCGTTGCCGTTGGGCAACGGGTGAGCGAGGCTGCAGTGCCCGAACCGGTGACTCCAGAACCAGGGAACTTGCGGGTCTCCTTCTTCAGTGACCGTGCACTGAAGAGTTTAACCCTTGCCCGATCCTGCACTCTCCATCCTCAGCTAGGGAGGACCAGTCGAGCGCTTCGATCGGGGCTTGTCCTTCTCGGTTCAAAGGATGTCAACTCCACGCTGACATCCGGAAGATCAATTCCACTCTCGTCTACCTGCAGCAGTGGTGAGGGGGAAACCCCTCAAACACGCCCCAGGTTCTCTACCGCAATCCTGCCGAACGACTCGCCGTTCGACGACTCCCGTGTCTCTCCTCCACCAGTGATGCACCGATGGCCGATTCGACACGCCCTCGATTCGTAACCACTTCCCTTTCAAAACGGATGACGAAGTGGTGTTCATCCCCAATTCTCGTCGAGAGCATCCTGGGTTCACCCTCAGGAGTTTTTCGTCGAGAGTTCCCAACCTGTCCATCGACAATCATCGACGATGGGTCCCCCTGAAGAAACCAATTCGTGAACCCTGGAAGAGAACTGATGGAGAACTGATTTCTCCTCAACAGGCGCCGGTAATGCACTGGACGCTGCTCTGAATCTCGTCCCGGAACGTCGAATTGGCTCTCCTCGCTGACACAACTACAGCCCCGAGTTCAGACTCGAGTCGAAACCCGAGATGGTCACTCGTGCGACCGGTATTTTTGGCGCGTCTGAGCCCTGATCCCGCTCCTCCCGTGCCGCAGCACGACGAATTTTTGCGGGCGTGGGCCGCACCATATCTAGGGGCGGGGCATCCATCAACGCCCAACTTGTAGCCATCTTGAAGAAAGGCGGGAATCTGCAGTAGGAGCCATTTCGCCACAAAATAGTTCAAACTCTAGGGAGAAAAAGGGAGCCATGGCGGCGCCCAGGTGGGACTCAAGACGTGCCGCAGGACGCGCTCGCCCGAGGAGACGGGGGAGGGGCAGATTTTGGCAGAAAATGGGGACCCGACCAGGATCCGGGGGGGGTAGATCAGTACCTCTTGGCGGGGGAGGTGTGGATCCTGGTCGAGTGACGGGGGGTGTGGCTCCCTCTGGACTACAGGTTGCAGTCCAGTCCATCTGCGGTCGGATCTGGACCGACAGCGGGGAAGGGAGCCGGGGGGGGATTGGAGCCCTGGTAAAGGAAGGCGAACAGCGAGATGGGGTCGGAGAGATTGACGATCCCATCATCGTTGACGTCCGCTGCATCGAGGCAGCTGGGGGAGTTGCCATTGCCGATCAACCACAGCTGTAACTGACTGCCGTCGGTCAGATTGACGCTGCCATCGCGGTTCACATCTCCACGGATGAAGGTGGCCTGCTCGACGGGGGGAGGGTCATCGGTGGCCGGGGCGGCGTCCACGGTGACGGTTCCGGTGACCAGTTCCGGGGCGATGGAGACTCCTGCGCTGACGAAGGAGTTATTGGTGATCGGCGAGGCGTTGGCACTGTAGCCATCTGCCGGTCCATAGAGATGCGCACCAGGGGCCGCGGTATTTTTGATGTCGGCCACCGCACGAGCGATCTCGTGATCGTTGCCAGCCACCAGCGTCTGATTGTCGAAGGGTGGAGTCAGGTCGAGGATCGCTGCCAGGATCGAGACGCCATTGCTGTTATCGATGTTGGAGAGTTCGAACTCGATCAGCGACTCGGAAGTGGTCCCGGTCGAATCGAGCGAGTCGATCGACATCACCGAGGGATCCCAGGTGAAGACTACTGTCCAGCCCTGAAGGTCCGATTCGCAATCGAAGATGACCGGGAAGGTGATGTTTTGATCGCCCGGAGAAACGATCAGATTCTCGACCCGAATGCGATCGGCAGGGGGCAGGTTGATCGGCTCGGCACGGGAGATTTGCCAGTCGCCAGCGGTGCTTTCTAGGGCGATGTCCAGTGCACCATCGCCGTCGGCATCTCCGAGGGTGAAGGCACGAACAGGAACGGTGTGGGAGAGGGCCAGCGGCTGTGAGAAGTTGCCGTCAGCCACTCCTGCCGAGAAGTTCAGCGTGGTGCTCCCCGGAACCGGAGTGAGGCAATCGAGTTTGCCGTCGCCGTCCCAGTCGACCAGTTGAACTCCCGGGTGCGCGACGCCATTGAACAGCACTCGGAGGGAGAAGCTCATGTCTCCATCGGAGAGCAGCGTCGAAGGTGTGTCGATCCCTGACGGAATGACCAGCAGATCTCGCAAACCATCTCCATCGAGATTTCCGGCGATCACACCGACTGCCGCGGAGTAACCGCTGATGTTCCCGGCTGAGATGAACTCGCCACCACCGATCCCGCTCAGGAGGAGGATCGATCCATCGGTCTGAGCCACGGCCAGGTCGATCAGGTCGTCGCCGCTCAGGTCTGCCGCAGCGGGAGGACCCACCACTTCGTTGGAATCGAGATGAACCTGTTGTGTCAGTGGGTCAGTGGTGGAACCCCACGCCACTGCCAGGCCATTGGGGCCGGTGGCGATGATGTCGATGATTCCGTCTTCGTCGGCATGGGCTGCGTTCAGATCGGTCGATACGGTCGAGAGGAGGATCTCGATCGGGGCTTCCAGCGGTAAGGCGATGCTGAACGATCCTCGCAGCAGGTGGATCCGCTCTCCGGTGGCTCCGAGACAGGCGAGGTCGATTCGTCCATCGCCGTCGAAGTCTCCCGCCACGGCTCCCGCCAGCGGTTCGCTGAGGGTCCAGCTGTTGCTGTTGCCGAGGCCGATGGGAGTGGCGTCTTGAAGAACTACCGTGCCATCGGCGTGAACGCTGGCCCACTCGTCAATTCCATCGGCATCGTTATCGAGGAATACGATGGTGCCGGCACCCAGGCCAGTACCGGAATCGAGCAGGGTTCCGGGCCACTGCGATCCGAGGTTGCGAATCGTCAGTCCGAGGATGGTTGGATCGAGTTGGGTGTTATCGAGACCATACAGGCCATCGAGCAGCGAAATGGTGACGCGCTCTCCGGCGAGGAAGTCACGATCGGTGGCAACCTTGAGGGTGTCGATACCGGTCAAGACATCTTGCAAGGTCACCTGATGCGATCCTGAGCGAGATCCGTCGACTAGCACCGTGGCACTGCCGGCGGAGAAGGGGTTGTAGGGACTGGTGAATTTGGGCTGGAGCAAGGTGCTCGGAGAAGCGGTGACGCTCTCGATCGCAGGAGTCATCGATTGGACCTCAAATCCGCTGCCAGGCGGTACCACGATGCCCCCTTCGATGACGAAGGACCACGAGTAGGGATCGAGTCCCTTGCCCGATTGGGAGCGAATCGCACTGGTCAGTTGCACATCGATGGTCTCGGCGATCAGCAGCGGCACCAGCGGTGTGAAGATCACCCTACGATTCTCACCCACTCCGCTGATCACACCGGCGAGGACTCCACTGGTGCTCCCGGTGACGATGAAACTCTCGCTGGTGAGGGTTGCGAGGTCCATCCGGTGATCGAAGTTCACCTCGATGGTCGTGACCGTCGAGAGATCATCGATATGAATGACGGCTTCAGCGGAGGGGGTGACCGATTCCACCTGAGTCTTGATGGGGGCACAGCCAGCGAGGCCGACGACCAATAGCGTCCAGATGTAGGCACGAGTAGATGTATGCATTTGTCTTGGGCTCCAATTCAAATCCGCAAGAACAGTAGCAAGGAACGGGCCCGGATCGTGAAGGAATCGGGGGGAAGGCCCCAACCTGTTCTCCTGTAAATGGTTATGAAAGAACATGAACGACCACGATCGGTGGAAAGGGGCCCACTGGCGACATAAGATCGGCCGTAAGGGTCCATCGAAGGGATGTGATGTCATCGGTGTGGACAATTCTCTGACCAATCCAGCCGCCATTGCCGCAGACCGATGCGGCGAATGGAGTGTCGAAGGTGGTGGATCCCACGTGGTGGTGATCGATCACCACGATTCCTTCACCTACAACCTGGTCCAATCGCTCTCGCGGTCGGGAGCGCGCGTCTCGGTGCGGCTGGCGGATCGGTTGAGTCTCGAGCAACTGCGCCAGTTGAACCCCGATCGCTTGGTCCTCTCGCCCGGGCCAGGGGCTCCAGAGCGGGCCACACTGGCGGCCAGCGCGATAGAGCATTACCGCGGCCGAATCCCGATTCTGGGGGTCTGTCTCGGCCACCAGGTGATCGCCCAGCAGCTGGGAGCATCGGTCGAAGCGACCGGCAGCCCGGTCCATGGCAAACCAGAAGCGGTCTTTCACCGGGGCCAGGGTATCTTCGCCCCGCTGCCGAGCCCCTTCCCTGCGGCTCGCTACCACTCCCTGGCGGTGCTTCGGCAGACACTGCCGGAGCAGGTCGAGGTGGCTGCCTGGACCTCGGAGGGGCTGGTGATGGGGATCGGAGTGATCGGCGAGGCGACCTGGGGTGTGCAATTCCATCCGGAGTCCTTTCTCACGCCGCAAGGGGACCTCATGCTGGAACTCTTCAACTCGGGGGTTCGCTGTCAGCCGCAAGGGACAGCAACCGAACCGGTGGTCGGTCAGGAGAGGAGCGAAAGTGGTACTCGCTGATACCCAGGGCTCGCTGGTGTGGCGTGTCATCGAACGCTTCTACCGTTCTCGACGTGCGTTCTTCTCACTCCATGATCGCTACGAACAGGTGGTCCAGGGCTATGTCGAAAAGTTCGACCTACCTCGTCAAGAGATCCGCCTCTCTCCCAGAGAACTGGTCGACTTGTTGTCGAATCAGGATCTCGAGGTGCTCCGAGATGAATATCTGGTGCCGCTCAAGGAAGTCTGTCACCGCTTGTTTCGAACCGAGGACAGCACCGATTTCATCGATCGCCTGGTCAATGACATCTTCCATGAGTTGAGCATCCTCAAGGAGGAGCATTACAACGTACTGACCTACGGAAGCGATTCTCTTGGAGGGTCGGTTTCCGGTCGTGATTTACTGACCGAGCAGAAAGCGGTGCTCGATGAGGTGCACGACATGTTTCCGCAGAAGGTCCACCGGATTGCTCACCTTTATGATGTCGCCACCACAGCACTGGAAGCATTGCTCCACCGCTGGAAATCGGATCCGGTGCTGATTCGTTCGCTGTTCATGCATCGAGATCGTTTTGTTGCGCAGGCCAATGACGATGGACTCGATCACTTCTATCGCTGGATGTACGGACCCGACCAACAGTGGCAGGGTTACCTGGAAGTGGCGGACTCGTTTCTCGCGTCGGGATTCGCTTCCCAGGCGATCGAGGCCTACCGAGGTGGCCAGTTGCACCTCGAACAGTCGCCCCTCGAAGAGAACGAGAAATCTACCATTGCAGAACGACTGCGGCAGGGGTTGTCCCGTGCCGAACTGATACTGGAATCCTCCAGCATCGATGACGGTGAGGTTTAGTTTGAGTTTCGATGACCTCTTCTCCGATCGCATCGCAACGCGTATCCAGACGATCGAGAGTCGCCTGGTGGTGGGGATCGATCCGCGGCTCGATCGGCTTCCTCCCGACATCTCGCCGGATGATCCGGAACAGGCCCTGACCCGGCTCGGAATCGGCGTGATCGAAGCGGTCTCATCGGTGGCGGCAGCGGTCAAGCCGCAGATCGCCTTCTTCGAGCGCTGGGGATGGCGCGGCTGGAGAGCACTGGAGGCAGTTTGTCGAAGTGCATCCGAGCAGGGTGTTCCGGTCATCCTCGATGCCAAGCGAGGAGATATCGGTTCGACGGCGGAGGCCTATGCCGAGGCTCTGCTAGGGGATGAACCGGGGACCCCGGGTCCCTTTGTCGATGCATTGACGGTCAATCCGTATCTCGGATCCGATTCGCTGGAGCCGTTCATCGCTCGTGTTCGAGATGGGGGGCGTGGCATCTTCGTGCTGGCTCGTACCTCCAATCCGGGTGGCGGTGAGTTTCAGAAGAGAGAAAACGACCCCCTTCCCATCTTTGAACAGGTCGCCCGTGCTGCGCAGGGGTGGGGCAAGGGTTCGGAGGGAAGTTGCGGTTTCCACGGCGTCGGACTGGTGGTCGGGGCGACCTATCCGCAAGAAATCGTCCGGGTTCGAGAAGCGGCTCCGGGTTCGTTCCTGTTGATTCCTGGAATCGGTGCGCAAGGGGGAGCGATCGAGTCTCTGGCTCCCGCTTTTGACGAGCAGGGTCTGGGAGCGCTGGTGAACTCGAGCCGGGGCATCGTTCAGGCGTTCGAGAAGGATCCACAACGAGGCTGGCAAGAGATGGTGCAAGAAGCGGCTCAGCAGTCACGAGAGAAGCTCCAGGGGGTGCTTTCCCCCTAGGTGAGGCGACGATGGTATTCTTTCTCGGGAACCACCATCGGTTCCTGTCTGAATCCCTCAGCGGATTCACGAGGAGGAACCGTGGAGTGCTCGCCCCGCCAACGCCCAGTCGAATCCCGGTCTCTCTCTGAGACCTCGGTGGTTCCCAGCTCCAGTGCGATGTCGACGGTGGAGATGGAACCGATCCCACTCGCTTCGCTGATCAGTGAAGTGGCGATTCCTGCACCGCTGTATCTGCGCGTGGATTGCGATTCCGTCCTGTGCCGAAAAACGGGGGAGAGCCTCGGTAGTGATTTACGGCGGCAACTTTTCGAGGCGGGGCAAGACCTGGTCTGGATGCGACGCAGTGATCGCCACCTCTACCATCAGTACCAGCGTGGCGAGGTGCTGAAACAGTACCACGGGTTCGAGGCGGGTGGCGCGCAGGAGTCGTCTTCGACGGGCACCCTGGGTTCGCTTCCGCAGTGGATGGAAGCGTTGGAGGCGGTTCAGAGCGATCGACCGGAAGCTTACGGTAGAAGCTGGCGAATCGCTCACTATGGCATTCAACTCGCCACCGGACTGGGAGTGGCCACCGAGTCATCCCTGCGACCACTCATCTGCGGGCTACTGCTGCACGAAGTGGCGCATTTCGATGGCCAGGATCTGAACCTGCGGAAGCTGGAAGAGAACGCTGTCAGTATCATCGAGGGGTGGCGTGAACGCATCGATGGCCACGGCCCACTCGGTTGGGACTCGAAGCGATTGACGATTACGCTGCGGATCGCAGCGGTCGCCATCGCTTTCGACCATAGAACTTCCGGAGATGGCGGGAGGCCTCGCCAACCCGCATTCGATGTGTTGCGGGAGTTCATCATCGCGGAGCACGGCGCACTCGATCCGACCATCATCGCGGCCTTCATCCGGATCCTCGATCACTAGCACTGTTCGAGCAGTTGCAACTCCTGGCCGATCTCGATCTTTCCGCCGTGGAGCACCTCGCCGTAGATCCCTCCGCGCCAGTCCGGTACCAGTTGTTGCTGGAGTCCATCCTGTTGCTCGTCCATCCGATAGCACGGCACCAGCTCTCCATGGACGAGGATCTCCGCCTCACCGATGCGCAACTTCTGGCCGAGGATTTCGGGACCGAATTCGATACCAGAGACCAGCACGTTGGCTCGGCGAGTGGTCCAGTGTAGTTCTTCATCGAGCGCAGAAGATGCGGCTTGCCACTGAGAGTGGGCGAGGATCGTCACGTGGCGGCGGCTGTGGCTACCGTGGTCGTCGACCACTCCAGAGGTGGGGTCCAGTTGCAAGGATGATCGTTCGATCAGATCGCCTCGCCGCGCCGGACGCACCGCCAGCGCCACGACCCGTGCTTGTTCCCTTGCCATCGTCATCCCCTTCCTGGTGAATTGGAATTCTACCTTGTTCTGACCGGTGCAGGGATGGATCCTTTGCACTTCGGACCCGAAGACGGATGGAGATGGCGATGAACATCGAGAAACCTGAATCGCAGGAAACCATCGGCCAGGTCGAGGTGATCGGCACCCTGCACTGCGATGTGACGCAAAAAGGCGACCTGCCGCGTCAATCGGGGCTGGGGGCGGGTCCATCGGCAGTGATCGAACTGGACCGAGGTCTCCCCGCATCGATGCTCGATGATCTGCAAGGCTTCGACCGCATCTGGCTGATCAGCTGGCTCGATCGAGCACAGGGCTGGAAACCGAGGGTGCTGCCGCCGCGCGGTGGCTCGAAGAGAGGGGTGCTCGCCACTCGCGCTCCGCACCGTCCCAACCCCATCGGATTGTCGGCGGTGCGACTCGATCGGATCGAAGGGCATCGCATCTTCATCGAGGATCATGATCTGCTCGACGGCACTCCGATCATCGATATCAAACCGTACCTGCCCTATTCCGATGCGCATCCAGGCAGTGCGGCAGGATGGGCAGAGGAAGGCTGGGCTCCTCATGAAGTGGTGGTGGAAGAACTCGCTTCGACCCAGTTGGCGTGGCTGGGACAGAGGAAGGTGCCGCTGGAGGATCGTGCATTACCGACGCTGCGTTTTCGGCCGATGCCGAGCCGTGGGCACCGGGTCAAGGAGATGGCGCAGCGTCCCGGTGTCTATACCTGGTGCTGGCGCACCTGGCGCATCGATTATCGGGTCGATCCCGTGGCCCATCGGGTGTCGATCGAGGCGATCCGCAGTGGCCGCACCGACGATCGCGGAATCCACCAGGCGGACGGTCCCGGTGACGCGGTGGAGATCCACGCCGAGTTCAACCAGGCGTTCCAGAGTGGATCCTAGCGTCACGCCAGTGTCTTCACCCGTGCGCCTGTCGTGGCCACGGGTTTCTTCTCAACCGGTTTCTTCTCAACCGGTTTCTTCTCAACCGGTTTCTTCTCAACCAAGCAGTTCGTTGATGTCGAGGATGCCGATCTTCTGCGCCAGTACCACCAGCACCAGTGCCGGTGCGACGAAGCGGATCAGCAGCAGCCAACCGCTCACCAGCAGCGGGGACATATCCTCCACCTCGGCTGCCCGTAGCCTGGCGGGCATCACCCAGCCGGCATAGATGGCGATCAGTAACCCCCCCAGCGGCAGCAGCCAGTTGGAGGCGAGATGGTCCATCGTGTCGAAGAAATTCTTGCTGTAGCCGGATTCCCAGCTCTCGAGCAGGAATCCTGAATCCATCGCAAAAGCGGAGGGCAGACCGAAGGCGAGGCAGGCCAGTCCGACCGTCACTGCGGCCTTTTTGCGTGGCCATCCTTGCTCGTCGATGAGGTAGGAACAGACCACCTCCAGCAAGGACACCGCCGAGGTGAGTGCGGCAAACACCAGCAGCACGAAGAAGATGATCGCCAGCAGCAGCCCACCAGCACCCATCTCGGCAAAGGCCAGCGGCATGCTGATGAAGACCAGTCCTGGGCCTGCACTGGGTTCCTGACCATAGGAGAAGATGATGGGAAAGATCATCATGCAGGCGAGTAGAGCGATCACCGTATCGAACAGCGCGATCATCAAGGTAGTCTTGCCCAGTCCCATCTTGGTCTTCTGGTACGAGCCGTAGGTGAGCATGCAACCCATCCCCAGAGACAGGGTGAAGAACGCATGGCCCAGTGCTTCCAGCACACCACTGGGGCGCAACTTCGAGGCATCCGGCTCGAAAACGAATCGGACCGCCTCCTCAAATCCGGGCTGGAAGACTCCATAGACCACCATCACCAGGATCAGCGCGATCAGTAACGGCATCAGGATCTTGCAGGCTCGTTCGATCCCGCGTGAGACCCCTCCGGCGACGATGATGATGGTGATCGCCATGAACAGGGTTGCCCAGAAGCTGCTGGTCCAGCCGTCGCTGGCAGTCGCCCCGAAGATCGCGCCGACCTTGGCGGCGATGATTTCCCTGCGCTTGGCAGCTTCCGCCTCGTCGGAGACCTCCTGGATATCCATCTGCTGGTAGTGAGTCAGCGCATCGGCGAGAGATCGTTTTTCTACCCGTGCCTTCTCGGCGATCTTGCTCTGGGCCAGCGGGACCGCTTCGGCCAGTTGTGGATCTTCACTGAAACTGCGAGTCGGTTGCTTTTTCAGCACTTCTTGCCAGATCGAATGCATCTCCCAGACGGACGGCTTGACCGATCGATGAATGGATTCGATTTCTTGACGGGATTGGTGTTTTGCCCGGATCTCGGCGAGATAGGAACGAAGCTGGTCATCGCTTGAGGTGGAGCGGAAACTCTTCGCCTCGATGGTCGCCACCTTCTCGACCGGTTCGGTGAAGTTGAGCACCGACTTCAGGGCGAAGTCCATCGACCAGCCAGCCACCACGATGTAGTAGGAGAGGATGATGAAACCGGCGACGATTCCGAACCAGCCGACGACGGTCCAGGGAGTGTCCTTGCCCTGTAATTTGCGGAAGGCACCGACCGGTTGTTTCTGCGCCGATCGACCGATCATGATCTCGGCGAGCATGATGGGCAGACCGACGAAGGCGATGCAGGCGAGGTAGATCAGGACAAACAGTCCTCCACCATTTTCACCGGTGATGTAAGGAAACTTCCAGATGTTACCGAGGCCGACCGCACTGCCGGCAGCAGCGAGAATGAAGCCCCAACGACTTCCCCAGTGGCCTCGACTCGAAGTGGTATCGTTCTCATCACTCACAGGTTGCCTCCCTCGTCTGGTTCCGGTTGGTGGCGAAGATCCTACATCAAGTCAGGCCTCGGGTCAGGATGTGGCTGTCTCATCGATGCGTCGCTGAAATTCGGCCTCGTCGATCACCTCGACCTCGAGTTTGTTTGCCTTCTCCATCTTGGATCCGGCTTTGTCGCCTGCCAGCAGCAGATCGGTACTTTTCGAGATGGAGGAGGTCACCTTGCCGCCGGCGGC
>DUAN01000117.1:0-22478 GCA_012960845.1 Planctomycetota bacterium
TCTCGATCCGGGCCCGGAACCGGCCGTCGCCGGCGCCGGCGGCGTTGGGCATCGCCTACCGGCGCGAGGAACGCTGAAGCGAAAGACAGATCGTCGTTGCATGAACAAAGAGGAATCAGCGGCGAGGAAATAGTCGGCCATCTCATTGTTGGGACCGATCCGGTCCGTCCGGAGCTTCTACCCGACCTTCCTGAAAGGGACCAGGAGGGCATCTTGGGTCATGACACCAGATTGGTCTCTCGTTATTTGATAGTCCGTCGCGCCTGGTCGATTAGTCGGCGGGACCCGCTGGTCCGAATCGAGGCGTTCCGCCGGTTATCGCAGCCCACCGTCGGGTGCCGTACTCAAAGTGCCACCACTCGCCGTCGAACACAACGAAGCCCTTACTCGCCATTACCTGGTTGAGGAATCGACGCACGTCCCGGTTGGGGCCTGGCTGGTGCTCTAGCGCGGCAACGCGGGCTAAAGGCGTGAGGTCGTCAAAATCGGTCCCCGGACCAAGGGGTATCCCATCAACGGTCAGAGTGAGGTCGACCGCACCGCCGCTCAGGTGGGGTGGAGGTCTCAGCAGGTCGTCGTCAGGTTCGGCAAAGAACCCAGGCGGCAGGTTGGGATCGGTGTAGGCAGCGCGGTAAAGCTCCACCTGCAAATCAAAGGGTCGCCAGCCGTCGAAGACGGCTAAGCCCCATCTTTCAGGGAGGTCGTCAGCCACTCTGCCCAACCGTTCGGCTACTGAGCGACGGAGCCAGCAGTCAGGTACGGCGGACTGCCATCCTGCGCGCCGGTAGCACTCCAGCAGTTGAATGCGTGGATGCGCGACCCTCACCAAGGATTCGACCACAGGATCTAGAACCGGTGGATGGGGGGGGTCGGATAGGTCGGGGAGGGGGCCAACAGGGGGGACCCCAATGTCCTTCTCGGCCAAGACTTCGGCAGCTGGACGTGTCTGGCAGGGCTCGCCTATTCGGGGGTTCACGAGATGACGAGGGCCTGGGCCGCTATCTCGAGGAGGGCCGCGCCGGTATGGACGTCAAAGACAGGAATCATGAACTCGTCGATCCCGTGAACTGTCGTCAACTCAACCAGCTCGGCAGCGCATTGTTCGACGGTGCCGCTAATCACGAATGGCAGCACCCACTCGTCGGGGACGTACCGGGCTGCCGCTACGAGGCCATCAGCGAGCGCGCTGCGAATCCGATCCACATCATCCGGGGACATGCCAATGGCTTCCTGAACAAGTTCTGGAGAGTCGACGAGGCGGTACGTCATGTGGGGTCGAACCGTCTCTAATGTCTGGTCGTCAGTGACGATCATGGTCGAGTAGCAGATCTCGGGCTCGTTTCCAGTGCGTTCCGCCCCGGACCAAATCCGTCCCACGTAGTCGCCCAGCGACGGCTTGTGGACGAAGTCGAGGATTACCCCGTCGGCCTCCGCCCCGCCGAGGTCCAGCATCAAGGGGCCTCGTCCGGCCAACCAGATAGGCAGGTCAGCACGCGCGAAATCGAGGTGGGCTGACCGCATAGCGAAGGTTGGGGCGTCTAGATCAACGATTTCGCCGGCGAACAACCTTCTGCAGGCAGAGATGGTCTGGCGGACCGTCTCGACGGGACGCACCCGACTAAGGGCCAATGGGTCAAGCGTCAGGCTGCCGCCGGCCCCGATCCCTAGGAAGGCCCGGTTTCCCGATAGTTCGTCCAGAGTGGCGATAGCAGCCGCGGTTTGCGCGGGATGGCGAGTGTAGGCATTGGTGATCCCAGGACCTATGGCCATCCTTTCGGTGGCCAGGACTATGGCTGTCATGGTGGCATATACATCCCTCGTGGCGAGGCCCTCGTCGTACACCAAGCACCGATCGAAGCCAAGCCGCTCGGCTTCCACGGCGAGGTCCCGGATCACGCTCACCGGAGCCTCGGGAATGAGGTTCACGCTGCCCCGAACCATGTGGAGAAACTATCCGGCGTACTGGTCGGCGATCAGGTGCATCGGGACACCTGGCAACTGTTCGGCCATAGCCGCTACCAGGCGGTCGACTAGCGGTTGGTTGATGGACGAGACCTTGGTCACGACGACCCCGAATCCGTTGTCAACACCCCGTCGGGCGCCGTCGGGGTGAGAAAGGAGAATTGCAGCGCGCACCGGGTCGAGTCGCTCATAAGGCGAGCACCCAATTACGGCGGCTACCCGCAGTGGGCGGTGGCATTGGTCAGCGATAACTCGATCCAGTGCGTCGGCACCAATCACGGCAAGGACGTCGGTCGGACCGTCGGGAAGTGCTGGCTCGTGGCGACCCGGAGCCTTGGCTGGAAGCCCACGGGCGCCGTCCGCCTCGACGACGACATAATCCACAAGATCCAGCCAAGTGGCCGGGAGTTCGGGGGACACGCCGACCGCCTTGTCGCCATCAATCCGCCCCCATACCAGAACCGGGCGATGGCCCTCAAGTGCCGTGACCAACTCGCGGCGGTCGCATCCCACTACTACCTGTGCATCACCGTGCTGGTCAGCACCCATCCGGGTGGTGGTGGTTAGGACGGAGCGGTTCCCGTGGTGGCGGCCAAGGGCATGGAGCAGGGTGGTCTTTCCTCCGCCACCTACCAGAGCCAGGATCCGTCCCGGATCACCGGCCAAGTCGGGTATCACCTCGGTAGCCGGACGAGCGATCACTGGCCACGGTCCAACCAGGACAGCACAGCTTCCAAAACTCCGCCTCCGACGGCCAGCGCCTTGTCCGAGACCTCTTCGATAGTTGCCCGGGATCCGCGGGGGTCCACGTCGCCTACCTTGGTGCCGGACCTTACGGACGTACCGTCGGCTATTAGGCCCCGGACCATTCCCGTCAGGGCGCTGACGACCGGTTGGGCTCCTACATGACCGAGCACGTCGCCGACCTCAACCCTGTCACCGATCCGGCGATTCCAGATCACCAGTCCGTCATCGGGTGCTCGGACTACCCGTTTGGTGGACTGGCCCCCGACTTCACCCGGGACTCCGGTGTCGGGGGAAGCCGTCCCGGTTGTGATCACCCTGCCGATTCGGGGGCCGCGTAGGGTTTCGACCACGACGTGGCAATCCATCCCTGCCGTGTAACCAGGACCTAGAGCGACAACCAGCGGCGCATCCTCGAGAGTGGTGTCTGTGTTGAGTTTCATCAGGCGGGCGTCGACAACTACGGACCGGGGAAACCTACCCAGGTCCGGAAGTTGGGGGCTGACCAGAACTGGTACTACTCCGGTAGCCGCGACGGTTGCGATGTCATTTAGATCGTCGACCCGGCGGGCTGACATTCCTTCCACTGTTACCTCGCCGGCAGCGACCGCTGTGGACACGGCGACTGTACGTCGCACGGTCAGCGGTTTCTCTAGTTCGCACACCGCGACTGGGAAGCCACAACGATGGAGGCGCAGGGCCACACCGGTGGCTAGGTCACCGCCTCCGCGAAGTAGACAGAGGTGATCTTCGAAAAGCACCGTTCAGGGAACCCGACGGTGGCTCACGACTTGGGCCAGGATCGATACCGCGATCTCCTCAGGGGTTTCGGCACCGATTTCCATGCCGACGGGAGACGTCACCCTGGTCAGGTCGTCGAGCTCTACCCCAGCGGTGGTCAATGCTGATTGGGTGGTCTTCCAGCGGCGGAGACTTCCCATCACCCCTATTGACCCCACCGGCGTTGCCAGTAGGTGGGGAAGGTTGGCAACGTCGATCTGGGCGTTACGGGTTACAACCACGGCGTGGTCGTCGGGACCCAGTTGGAGATCGGCCAGGAGATCACGGAGCGTTCCGCCGTGCACCCGAACGGCATTGGAGGTCGAGTCTGTTGATAGACGGTCGGCCAGCTCGGCGGCCACCTCGGGTCGGTCGTCAGTGGCTACCACGCGATAGCCAAGCCATTGGGCGAGGTCTACCACGGCGCGACCGACGTGACCGCAGCCGATGACCAGGACAGTGGGTTGGGGCATATGAGGCTCCAGGTGGATTGTGACGCTGCCGCCGCAGACACCAGGGTCGCCTACGCCGGGATCGACAAGGCGGTATTCAACCAGTCTGGCCTGACCGTTGGCCAGACAGGTTGCAGCCTCGTCAGTCACCCGGGCCTCCATTTCTCCCCCGCCGACGGTTCCGATTTGACTGCCGTCGTCGGCGATCAACATCTTGGCCCCAGCCCTTCGGGGTACCGAGTGGGAGGTAGCGATCACGGTGGCCAGCACAGCCGATCGCCCATTGTCCAACAGCGCCCGGAGATGGTCGAGGATCTGCGGATCGACGGCTCCCTTGGTGAGGAGTGGACGGTCGCGGGAGATCCAGTCGTCAGGCAGACCGCTCATGTTTGCTCCCAGAGTCGATGTGCTTGCTTGTGCAATTCGGCACGGCTGGCCTCACGGTCGAAATCTAGAACCTGGTTGCAGCGAACCCGCCACTGACCGGCGACCATGACCGCCTCGACGTGGTGTCCGCCACGGAACAGCACCAGTTGCTCGGATAGATTCTCCACTGTTGTCGGGGTTGGGAACCGACCGTCAACCACCTGGAGGTCTGCTGACCACCCTGGTTCCAGGCGACCTACTCGATCTAGTCCAAGGGCCTTCGCTCCACCGGTGGTGGCCATCTCCAGCAGGCGATCAGCCGGCATGACGCTTGGGTCACGGAGGCGCGCCTTGTGGATCAGAAAGGCCCCCCGCATCACCTCGTAAATGTCGTTGACGTAGCCGTCGGAGCCCAGGCCGACTGTGACGCCGTCATCGAGCAGTTCCGGTATCGGAGCTATCCCACCGCCTACTTCGCAGTTGGCCAAGGGCATGTGGCTGCACCGGACATCTCGCTCAGCAATGATCCGGCGCTCCGCATCGGACAGGTGCACGCACTGGGATGCCAGAAATCCTGGTCCAGCCACCCCCAGTCGGTCGTAGTGCTCTATTGGACGATGGCCGTATTTGGCTTCACACCATTCGCCCTCGTACACGCCCTCGTTGCAGTGGGCGTGTACGAGCACTCCCAACTCGGACGCTCGACTGAAGGCGGTGGTGATGAAGTCGTCTGAGCAGGTGAAAAGGGTGTGAATGCTGACCATTCCTTCGACCAATCCTCCTTCGGACTGGCAGGCCTCCACGAACCTGACGTTCTCCTCTAGGCCGGCTGCTGCTACTTCTTGGCCTGATCGCTCGGTGGCCTCGAAACTCAGGATCCCGCGCAGACCGTGCCGGGCGACCACTTCACGTTCCACGAAGAGACCGTCGGGCAATGAGTTGGGTGCCTCAAGGATGTCCAGGAAGGTCGTGGTGCCTGATCCCAGCATCTCGGCGCAGGCCCAGTCACTTGCTGCAGCGACCATTGGGTGGTCAAGGTGGTCCTCCACTCGCGGCCACCAGAAGTCCTTCAGGAAGGGCCAGAATCCTGATGGCGCAGTGCGAAGCGGGATCCCGTGCGCTAATAACCCGTAAAGGTGAGTATGGGCGTTCACGAATCCGGGCAGGACCACCTGATCTGGAAGGTCGATTACCTCGTCGTCGGGGTGGTCGGCCAGCAGGGTGCTGTTAGGGCCAATAGCCGCCACTATCCCGTCAACGACGCGTAGACCCCATTCCGGCCGGGCGGGGCTGGTCGCATCGGCCAGTAGCCATCCGGGTCGAAGGACGAGGCCTCGGCCGGAGGTCATTGTCAGCTGGCGTGCAGCGCGTTGAAGACCCGCTCCGGCGTGAATGGCAGTTGGTCGATCCGGACTCCGGTGGCGTTGACGATGGCATTGCGGATGGCCGGCGCCACACCATCTTTAGGGATCTCGGCTACCGCCTTGGCTCCGAACGGCCCGCTGTCCTCCATGGTCTGCACCAGGAAGACGTCCGTTCGGGGCATCTCGTCGGCCCGGTAGATCCAGTACGGACCAAACGCAGCGTTTTCCATACGTCCCGCCTCATCGAGGGCAAACTCCTCGCAGTGGGCGTAGCCGAGTGCTTGGAGCATCCCACCCTCCACCTGGCCACTGGCCGTCACCGGGTTGATAGCCACCCCGCAGTCAACGCTCATCACCATATGGTGGACCGTGACCTGACCCGTCTCGGTATCCAACTCGATCTCCACGAAGGTGGCGCCAAATGGCGGTGGGCAGTCCGGGGACACATAAGAACCGGTACCCATGATCTGCTCCTGCTCATTGAGGTGAAGCGAGTCAAGGGCGATTTCCTCCAGACTCACAGACCGACCATCGGGCGCCCAGGCGCGGCGGTCTCGCAGCTCTATGGAACATGGGATCTCAATCCCTAGGAGCATCGCCGCCCGTTCCTTGAGCCGCTTCCTAACTACCTCAGCGGCTCTCATGGCAGCGGTTCCGGAGATATAGGTGGTGCTCGAGGCGTAGGCGCCGGTGTCGAACGGCGTCATGTCGGTGTCGGACGAATAGACGCGGATGTCGTCCAGCGGGACCCCTAAGACTTCGGCGGCGATCTGGCCCAGCACGGTGTCGGCACCGGTCCCAAGGTCGGTGGCTCCGACAAGCATGTTGAAAGAACCATCGTCGTTTAGCTTGATGCTGCAGCCCCCCATGTCGAGGTAGGGAATGGCTGTGCCGTGCATGGAGTGCGCGTATCCGACACCTCGGCGGATATGGGGCTGGTCGGCAGGCTCCCGCCAGGAGCGGTCGGTTCGACGATGCCAGCCGATGGCTCGAGCCCCCTGAGCCACACACTCTTCGATTCCGTCAGAATTGACTGTCGGGTACTCGTCCAGCTCCTCTTCTAATACCCCCTGCTCCCCAAGGTGGGGGGCGATATTCATCTCATCGCCAGTCTTGGTCCAGTTCTGTCGGCGAAACTCGATGGGGTCGATCTTCAGATCATCGGCGATGTCCTCCATGTGGGACTCAAGGCCGAAGAGAGCCTGAGGTGCGCCGTAGCCCCGGTAAGCACCGGGCACCGGAATGTTCGTGTACGCCACTTCGCAGTCGAAGCGCTTGTTGGGGGCGTTGTAGGACGTCAGGCCTCGCAGGCCAGCCACTGTCTGCACCGTGTAGCCATGGGTGCCGTACGGTCCGGTATTACCCAGCAACTTGAGTTCTTGGGCGACGAGGGTGCCGTCGCTGTTCACCCCGGTCCTGTAGGTCATCGTCTGGGGGTGCCGGGTTCGGCTAGAGGCGAATTCCTCCTCACGGGTCAACTCCAAGCGGACTGGCTGTCGGGTGGCGATAGCTAGGTGGCCGACAATGTCCTCCAGGAGCATCTCCTGCTTGGCGCCGAAGCCGCCGCCAATGCGGGGCTTAATGATGCGGATGTCCTTGATGTTCATGCCGACAAGTGGAGCCAGCATCCGTCGCGTGTGGAAGGGCACTTGCGTGGCTGTGCGGACCACAAGGCGTTGATCGCTGTCCAGCCACGCCACCGAGATATGGGGTTCGATGGGGCACTGCTGGACCTGGTGGACTCGAAACGTCTGCTCGTAGTAGTGGTCGGCTTTCTCAAACGCCGCCTCGACGTCACCTCTCTGGGCAGTCATCCGGTGCACCACGTTGCGGCCGGCGTCGGCGATGTCGGCCGTGTCGGCCTCATCGTGGATGATCGGAGCGCCCGGCCTAATTGCTTCCCGTTCGTCGAACACGGCGGGGAGGACGTCGTAGGTCACGTCGATGAGGCGACACGCTTCCTGGGCGATCTCGACGCTGTCCGCCGCTACAGCGGCCACCCTGTCGCCAACGTGGCGCACCTTGTCGTCGAAGCTGACCTGGTCGTAAGGCTTCGGATTCGGATACGACTGTCCGCCCGAGGCGTACTTGATTCGGGCCACGTTGCCGTGGTGGATCACCGCGTGGACACCAGGAAGCGCGCGGGCCGCCGAGTCGTCAATCGAGACAATACGGGCGTGTGCATGTGGGCTGCGCAGGACCTTGGCGTGCAGAAGGTTTCGCATCTCGAAGTCGTCGGTGAAAGCCGGATTTCCCTTCACGAGGCGTAGCGCATCCACCTTGACCTCCGGGTGTCCCACCACCGATGTCTTCGGCACTTCGCGAGATGGGACCACCCGAGGTACGGCAGGGGAGGCCTCGGGGGCCTCGTCAGTCGGATCGATTTCGACGGCGTGCACGCCGTCGGTCATTGGGGCCACCAAGAGGGGGCGGAACGGCTCAGCCTGTTCGCCCCGAAGGACCGCTGCAGCCTGCTGGACCGCAGCGACTGGCTTTACGTAAGCGGTTTCGCGATCCAGGATTCCAGACAGCATGTCTCGGATCGCCTCTTCATCGGGGTTGGAGTTCTCGGCTAGGAGGGCAAGGGCACCGAGGACCATCGCTGGAGTTGAATACCCGGACTGCATGGCCCCGGTAGCCGCGAAAGCTGCCTGAATCGGGTGCAGTCCATCATCCACGTTGAGGGACTCCACGGTGGTCACAGAACGCCCGTTGGCCTGCGCGGCCAGTACGACTTCGGTGCTGGCCAGAAGACCGTCCAATAGCACGGCCGAGGCTCCGGTCTCCCCCGATGTCGAGCCGAAACGGACACTGACCATGCCCTCGCGTCGGAGAACAGTCAGAAGGGTCTCGTGGGGCTGGCACTTCAGCGTTCGGCTGGTGCCATTGAGTTCGAGGGTGATCTCCATCAGGCGATACCTCCGACAGCGGCTACGGCTCGTGCCGTTAGGACCTCCGCTAGTCGACAGCGGTAGTCCCGGCTGCCACGGAAGTCTCCGGACGGGTTGAGGCCCACCGTTGGATTTTCCGGGTCCACGAGGACGGGATGGTCGGCAACGCCTGTAACCGCTACCCATGTCCCGTCTTGGGTTTGACGTGCGGTAGCAGAAACGATCGGCTGGTCGGCGGGAGTCCGGGCCGTGGACCGGCGAACGGACTCTCCTCCGAGGGCGATCCGTACCGCGGTGATCAGACTCCCTTCTGGGATGCCTTCCGAGAGTAGATGGGGGAGGGTGATTGTGGTGGAGCCGCCAGGTCCTACCACTTCGACCGCAGCCTCGTGGACCAGGAGAGCGGCCAGGAGCACGCTGTCGGCGTTCCGGGCGGCAACTGTGCCACCGACTGTGGCCAGGGTCCTCAGGGTGCTGGGGAGTTCGGCCCGTGCGGCCTCCGCGACCCCTGAAGGAAGCTGGTGGTTGGTGGCCAGATCGTGGAGCGTGGCCATGGCACCTAGCCGGAGTTCGTCGTCGTTGGTCGCAATATCGGACAGGTTGAGAGCCTGTAGGTCGACCATGGAGACAGGCGTCGGATCATCGTCGGCATTGAGGACGGTGCCACCAGCTAACGGGATGCAACCGTTGCCTAGTAGGTCGAGCGCCTCCGCAACGGTGGAGGGTCTGTGATAGGCGATCGCTCGAGGCATAGCGGCTTTCCCGGTCTGGATCAGCTCTCCCGGGGGTGCGCCTCGCGGTCGAGCCTGATGGCTTTCAATCTTGCCCCCAACAGTAGCACCGGCTGTTGGGAACCTTCCAGATTCAACCGATGCTCGGCCAACTAGTCGTTGAGCAAACGGGTAGGCATACCCGCACGGCCGAGGACCTTCCTGGCGGCGGCGGTCGCAGCTGCCACAGCAGCCTCCTCATTGCCGGTGGTCAACTTCCGATCCCGGATGATGAATCGGCCGTCGACCAAGACATGGATGACATCACGGGGCGTGGCGCAGTAGACGAGAGCTGACGGCACCCGATGCACCGGGGCCACGAAAGGACTGGTGAGGTCAACTACCACCAGATCGGCTCTCCAGGAGGGCTGGACGGCGCCGAGATCATCGGCCCTGTCTAGGAGTTGGGCCCCGCCGCGACAGGCCATTGCCAGGACTTCCTCAGGCTGGATCGCCGTGGCATCATGCCGTCCGACCTTTTGGAGCAGTGCAGTGGTCTTGCATGCCTCGAACATGTCCTGCCGGTTGTTGCTGCCTGCCCCGTCTGTGGCCAGCGCTACGTTCACCCCATGGTCCAGGAGGGCCCGGATCGGGGCGATGCCCGATGCCAGGTACATGTTTGATACCGGGCAGTGGACTACCGACGCACCCCGCTCGGCAATTAGCTGGATCTCTGTTTCGTCCAGCCACACCGAATGTGCCAACTGGACATCGGGTCCCAGTACACCGAGAGAGTCCAACCACGGAACATGGCGCAACCCCCGCTCCTTGAGATTCATCTCCACTTCGATTTCCGTCTCTGCGCAGTGCGTGTGTATGTGGCCACCCCACGACCGGGCTGCGGCTGTGGTGGCCACCATGGCCTCGTCCGAGCAACCCCAGGGAATGAGGGGAGCCAGGCCGACGGTGATGCGTCCGTCGCAAGAACCGTGCCATGCCTGGCGCAGTGGTTCGATTCTCTCCAGCACCGTGTCGGCCGACTCTGTAAGTGGTGGGTGGTAATTGCGGTCGGCCCAACCTCTGGCTAGTTCAAACCGGATCCCGAGGTCGGCCGCTGCCTGACAGATGGCATCATCGATATCGGGGTCTGCGTGCACGTACTGGTGGTCGATCACGGTTGAAGCACCTGACCGAAGGTTCTCGATCAGGCCGAGAGTGGCGGCAGCGTGGGCGGCTTCGGCGTCGATCTCTCCAGCAGCAGGCCAGATACAGTCCTTGAGCCAGTCCAGAAGGGACTTGTCGTCGGCAAGGCCCCTGAACAGGGTTTGGAACAGGTGGGTGTGCCCGTTCACCATGCCCGGCATCACGACGGAGCCTGAGGTGTCGATGACCGTTTCAGCACTGCGACGGGCTGCATCCGGCGGTTCGCCAGCACCAACGTCGGCAATAGTCGACCCATTGACCAGCACCCATCCAGGGTCATGAACGGTGCCATGGTCATTGACGGTTACCACCGCTCCACCCGTTAGGAGCGTGGAACTGGGTTGGTCCGATTCCCCCGGGCCTGGCATCAGGGAGCCCAGGTGGCGAAAGCGTCGATTACCGGGATCATGTCGTCCATTAGTGGGTAGAGGATCGGACATGTGACTCCGGCATCCACGAACTCGGCGACCGTGTCCATGCATTCGGTAGTTGTTCCGACCGCCATCAGCGACCGGGCCAGGTCGTCTGGGATCAGGTCAGCCGCCCGACGGTAGTCGGCCTCGGTGGCTGGCCAGCCAACTACCTCCTGGACCCGGGCCACCAGATCGGGGTCGGCACCGCTGGCTTCCATGATGTGTGGTTCGGTGCCCAGGTAGTAGGCGACGAGCGACTTCCCGGCTCGCACTGCCGCGTCCGGGTCGTCGTCGGACAGCGAGCAGACCAGGAGTTCAGGTCGGTCGATTTCGTCGATGGTCCGGCCGGAGCGCCTGGCACCTTCGGCTACACGGTTGACCGCCTGGCGGATGTAATCCGGTGTGACTACATAGTTGAGGACAACGCCATCGCACAACTCTCCAGCGAGTTCAAGGGCTTTTGGACCAGTAGCGCCAAGGTAGATCGGGATGTCGCGAGGTCGCCGATCCCCGTAGGCCACGTCGAGTTGCACGCGGTCGAGGCTTACGAACTCGCCCTGGTAACTGACTTCCTCCATGGTGAACAGAGACCGGATGGCCTCGATGTTCTCCCGCAGGGCCTTCAGAGGGCGCCGTCGGTCTTCGCCTACCCGAGAGGCGATGGGCTCCCACCAGGCGCCGAGACCGAGCATGGTGCGACTACGTCCGTCGGGGGTTGGCCCGGCCAGTTCCCACATCGTGCTCCACGAAGCGGCAATTACCGCAGGATTACGTGTCCATATTGGGAGCACTCCGGATCCGACACGGGTGGTACGGGTCTCGGCCAGCAGCGCGCTCATCATCACTATGCAGTCTCGGGCCAACCTGGTGTCGGCCTGCCAGATCTCGGTTATACCCCTTTCTTCCGCGTACCTGGCCATTTCTAACTCGTAGGAGACAGGGTGTTTGTCCTGGAAGTAGAGGGCAATACGTTGCTCCATGGCTGGCGAGGCTAGTCCGCACCCTCACAGCGCTACGTGTCGTCGTAGGGCTACCGTCCGGCCATGACCAATACACCAATTCGACCTGATGGCATTGCTGCTCCGGTTGCGACCTTTGCCCATGCAGTGCTGTCCGAAGCCTCTGGGCGGATCCTCCACACGGCGGGTGTGGTACCGATTCTTCCCGATGGAACCGTGCCTGAGGACCTCGGTGAGCAGGCATCCACGGTGTGGGCCAATGTCTTGGCCATCCTGTCCGAAGCAGTTATGGGGCCGACGGACGTTGTCTCCATAACCACCTATGTGGTTCCTGGTCAGGACCTCGGTGTGGTTATGGCGGAACGGGACCGAGCCCTCGAAGGGCGCCTGGTCGCCTCGACGCTGGTGGTAGTACCAGAACTCGCCCAGCCGGGGTGGAAGGTAGAAGTCGCGGTTATAGCCATCGGCTGACGGCCAGTTGGGCAGGGGTCAGTTGGCGCCCGTGGTTGTCTCGTGCCAGCGGCCGATAGCCCGCTGCTGAAGCCAGCCAAAGGACAGGAATACCGTTACCCCTAGGGCTGAAGACATGATCACGGCGGCAAGCAATTCCTCCCCGGCGAGTTGGTTGGCGTACCGGCGCAGCAGTTGTCCGATGCCAGCGTCTCCCCTTCCGAAGAAGAAGTCTCCGACGATGGCACCGATGACCGATAACCCAGCCGAGATGCGAAGTCCCGCGAAGACCGCGGGTAGGGCGTTCGGGAACATGAGCTTGCGCATACGTGTCACCCGGTCGGCATGGTGCAGTGTTAACAAGTCGTGCAGGCCTCGGTCAGCCGACTGCAGTCCGAACAGGGTGTTCACGATGATTGGGAAAAGCGAGATAATCACGCAGACCACGACCCGTGACCTCTGGCCGGTTCCAAACCAGAAGGCGATAAGGGGGACAATTGCCAGGATCGGGATGGATTGGAGCGTGACCATGAACGGAAAGATGGCCCGCTCAACGATTTTGGCCTGACTCATCATGATCGCCAGGATGAGGCCGATGCAGATGGCGATGGCCAGTCCGATCATGGCCACCTTGGTACTGGACCAGAGGGATTCGAGGATGTCAGAGAAGTTGTCCCAATCCAGGAAGCCCACCTTTACCACTTGGTGGGGCGGACGGAGCAGGAAGCGGCGTCGGGGTTCCAACAGCCCGTAGGAGAGGAGATACCAGATGCACACGAACCCGGAACCGAGGACGATAGGCGGAAGTATTCGTTCGGTCAGGCTTCGGACTGCCCCCGGTTTCTGGACTGCGGATCTGCCAGTCATGCGTGCGACCCGCGAAGTCTAAGAGAGACCTGTCCGCAGAGTTCAGCGAACGACGGATCAAATCGGAGTTCTGGGAGGCGGGGGTAGTCAAAACTGATATCGAACTCTTCCACGATCCGGCCAGGTCGAGCGGACATCACCAACACCCGTGTCGAGAGGAACACCGCCTCGCTGATCGAGTGGGTGATGAATAACCCTGCGAACTCCTCAGTTCGGAATAGGCGCTGCGTTTCATCGTTCAGGTGCTCCCGGGTGATCTCGTCCACGGCGGCGAACGGCTCGTCGAATAGGAAAACCGGAGGTTTCAAGGTCAGCGATCTGGCTAGTGAGCAACGCATTTTCATCCCACCAGAGAGAGCCTTTGGGTAGTGCCCCTCAAAGCCTGACAGACCTACCAGCTCGATGGCCTCGGCGGCGATCCGCTCGCGTTCCTTACTCCCGATGCCGTGGAGTTCCGCTAACAGTTCCACGTTGCCCCGGACAGTCCTCCAGTCCATGAGAGTGGCGTCCTGGAACACGTAGCCCAGTTGGTCTCGGTCTGCGCGCACGGAGCCGCTAGTGGGTTCCAGCAGGCCGGAGGCAATTCTCAGGAGTGTCGATTTTCCGCAGCCCGATGGTCCTACGACCGTCACGAACTCGCCCTTGTCCACGGTAAAGGAGATGCCCTGGAGGGCTTCGGTCCCGTCAGGAAAGACCATGCCTGTTTCTTCGAACGCCAGCGATCCCGTTGCTGATCCTGTTCGATCCGACTCCATCAATCCTCCGACTCCATCAATCCTCCGACGCCACTGGTCTGGTCCGCCCCTGGCGGCCCGGCAGGAGAGTGCGGGCCGCACCGTAACCGTGGTTGGTTGCCCGATGCGAGTTTCGGCCGATACAGCGACTCCCTAGTTAGGCGTCTACCTTGTGACGATGCGGGTTGGAATATTCCTCTTCGGAGGAGTGGAGATGGAAGACGCAGGCGGTGGGCCACCGGCCCCGACAGACCGACGGTATGACAACGACGCTGTTTGGCGAGCTACCGAACGACTGGTTGATGCGGGGCTCACAGCCGAACGACTTGGCTACGACTCCTATTGGCTCACCGAACACCACTTCCAGCACGAGGGGTACGAGGTGGTGCCGAATGGTCTGATGCTGGGTGCAGTTATCGCCGAGCGGACGGAGCGCATCCGTCTCGGAATGGCCTTCAACATCGTTCCCCAATGGAATCCTCTGCGATTCGCCGAAGATTTTGCCACTTTGCACAACTTCTCGGGCGGTCGGGCCATCCTCGGGGTTGGGCGTGGCACAGTGCCACGGGAAGCTGAGACGCTGGGAACGAAGATTGGGAGTTTCGACAATCCCGATCAGGTGGTGGCTGATGACCTGAACCGTCAACAGTTCGACGAGGCCATGCAGGTCATCCGGATGGCTCTCGACCAAGAGACTTTCGCGTTCCACGGCGAGGTATACGATTTCCCACCACCTGGGATCCCAGACCGTGGGGGCACCGTCCAGGAACTCACGCTCGTGCCTCGCCCCCTGTATCCGTATGAGATCTGGCAGGCCATCACCTCGCCTCCCACCCTCGAGGAGGTACCCAGGCGTGGTTGGGGGGGCGTCTTCTGGAATAACCATCCGACTTTCCTTGCAGAGCGTTGGCGTCGGTTTGCTGAGGTCTATGAAGAGGCCCATGGTCGGGAACTAGCGAGAGGTGAGAAACGGATGCTGGTCTTGTGCACTCGGGTCGGCGATACGCGCGAGCAGGCTGTCGAGCAGTTGCGTCCTGGCCACGATGAGTTCTGGAAGTTCCTTGGCCCCTACGGCTGGAGCAAGGGGTATATGGGCGAGGATGGTCGCCCCGCTGCGTCCGGCCTGGTCCCGACTCTTGAGGACTCGCTCGATCAACGGATCTTTCTGGCTGGTTCACCGGCAGACCTGGCCGAGTCGATTGGCTGGTATCGGGACCTGCTGGGTCTCGAGGAACTCCTGCTATTCCCCGGAATGCCCGGCGATTCCTACGACGTCGTTGAGGAGCAGATGGCGCGGCTTGCCGAAGAAGTTCTGCCGCTCCTTGCCTGAGGTCTGAGCCAGAGTGAGTTTCCTGAGGTCTGAGCCAGAGTGAGTTTCCTGAGGTCTGAGCCAGAGTGAGTTGCCAGCCGACTCGGGATGCTGAGGTGATAGTGGTAGGTGGTGGTCACAACGGTCTGTTGTGTGCCGCCTACCTGGCCCGGGCTGGTGTCGACACCCTTGTGCTAGAGGCCCGCCCAACTGCAGGTGGCTGCGCTTCGACAGTCGAGGGTTTCGGGGCCCGCTTCAACGTGTGCCACTGCACACACTCGCTGATCCGGACACTCCCGCTAGTTGACGAGTTGGATCTTGACGATCACGGCCTGTCGTACCTTTCGACGGATGCTGATTCGGTGTTCTCTTTCCACGATGGCCGGGACCCCTGGGTCCTGTTCCACGACGCTGAGCGCACCATAGAAGGCCTTGCCGCCACCCACCCGGGTTCGGTATCCGGCTATCGCCGTTATCTCGCCGACAGCCTGCCAGTAGCCGACCTGCTCTTGGACATGCTGAGGACCCCGCCCACCGCGCCACGGATGGCGGCCATGGCGCTCCGTCGTCGGGCCCGAGGGTTGGGTCGCCTGTTGCGGTGGTCACGGGCGAGTGCTTCGGAGATCCTCGACCACTATTTTGACGATTGGCGCCTCGTCATGCCTGCTGTAGGAATGGGACCCACGGTCTGGGGCTTAGCGCCCGAGACTCCGGGTACCGGATTGGCGGCTCTGGCTTACTCCATCCGACACCGGGTGCAGAGTGGCCGACCGACTGGTGGCAGTGGGGCATTGGTGGACGCCATTCGTGGTTCGTTCGAAGCGGCTGGAGGGCGGATTCGGTGCGGAACAAGGGTGGAGTCGCTGCTGGTGAGCAATGGTCTCGTGGAGGGCGTCGTTCTGTCCGACGGTACACGTCTCCGGACAGGCACTGTGGTTGCGGCATGTGACCCGTCTGACGTGTTTGTTCGCTGGCTTGGAGACGATGCTCCCCAGTCGGCTAGTCGACTGGTCGGACGGTGGCGCCGACGGTCTCGACCGAAGGGTTATGAGTCGAAGGTGGACGCTGTGTTGGGTGGCATTCCGGTTCCCATGGCGGCCGCAGGACTCCGGGAACACATCCCGGGCTTCGATCCGGTCGGACACACCATGGTGGTTTCGCCCTCGCCCGATGAGTTGATACAGGCCCATCAGCGTCGGGCCTACGGGCGGGTAGCCGACCGGCCGACCCTGCTCATCGATGTGCCGTCCCTGGTGGACCCGATGATGTCCCCGGCGGCCGATCGGCATGTGCTCAGCCTGGAGGTGCTCTTCACCCCCTATAACCACCCGGGGGGGTGGAGGTCATCGACCGAACCCGACCGTTGGTTGGACCTATGGGCAGACCAGATGGTCCCCGGGGCTCGTGATCTGGTGCTGGAATGGCGTGCTATGACCCCAGATCGCTACGAGACGGAGTTTTCGCTGCATCAGGGCTATTCGCCAGCTTGGGCCGGTTCTCCGTTGGATGTCTTTTTGGGGCGCGCCCCTGAGTTGACCCGCTACCGGACGCCGATAGCCGGCCTCTTCCTCACGGGAGCTGGGACCTACCCAGGTGCGGGAATCATCGGGGCGGCGGGACGTAACGCAGCGAGAGTGGTGCTGTCTGACCTTCGACGCTTGCCCGGGGGCGTTTGGTGACGATTCCTCTGGGCATCAGCCTCATGCCGCATGGTCCGGTGGCCGACCTGGTGGAACTGGCCCAACTAGCCGAGAACCTTGGTTGCTGCCGGTGCTGGGTATACGACGAGGGTTTGGCTACCCGGGACGTATACGTGACGATGACGGCAGTCGTTCTGGCAACGAGCACTATTCGAGTTGGCACCGGGATCACGAACCCCTACTCGCGTCACCCGGGCACTACTGCCTCGGCTATCGCGACAATCGACGAGTTGAGCGGGCAGCGAGCATTTGTTGGGATCGGCGCCGGTGGCGGTATGACGCTGGGTCCGCTGGGGATTGAACGTCATCGACCGGTAGCTACCGTTGAGTCCATGGTGCGGGCGCTCCGCGACCTGTACGCAGGCCAAGTAGTGGACGTTGATGCTGAGAGTTTTGGATTTCGGGGAGCCCGTCTCGGCTACGGGCGAGCCGACATGGAGATAATTCTGGCTGGCCGAGGCCCACGCATGACTGACCTAGGAGGTCGCCTGGCTGATGGCTTTGTCCTGAGTTGGGTCCACCGCGACCTGATGGACGACCACGTGGCCTCCTTGCGGTTGGCAGCCCAGACACACGGTCGGCAATTCACAATTGTCTGGTCCACGATGTTGGTCACCACTGACGCTGACCTCGGGGTGGCGCGTGAGTCCCTCACGTTTCGACTCGTCGACTCGCCAACTGCGGTAAAGGACATGATCGGCATGACCGAGGGTGACACCATGGCCATCCGCGATGCTCTTCGTCAGGGTGGACCGGCCGCCGCCGCGCATCTCGTGCGTGAGGAGTGGGTCCCGCACTTCGTGCTTATGGGTTCACCGGAGGCTGTGGCCGACGAGATGCTCTCAACCATGGCTCGCTGCGGAATTGACGAGTTCCAGCTTCCCTCCGTGTCGGCCGCCGCCGGGGCCGAGGCTGCGGCGGCAAGCATTTGCCGCACCGCTGAAATATTTGGCGGCGAGGTCGCCGGTCAGGACAGGTAGTTGCCCAGGTCCACTGCGGGGTAATTGACCCGTTCGCCGTACTCGCGCCGTTCCCGCTTATAGGTTGCGTCGAAGCCCACCTTGGTCCCTATGCCGCGGAGGTTGCCGACCGGGTCCATTTCGTGGCCCTGCGCGCCAGGCACCGTGAAGACGTCCTCCGGCCAGTGGACTCGGTTTGTGAGTGCCCACTGGATTTCGCTCGCTTGGTGCATGTCGACGTCTCGATCCACCACCACCACGTGGCGCACATTTATGTGGGCAGCCATCGCTGCCAGAGCGAGGTTCTTGGGTGATCCCGGATTGTCCCGGTCGATCTGGACTACGGCCAGGAAGCCATTGGCGTAGGGAGGGATGTGAACGTCGGCGGCCGGGTCGAGGTGGCGGACGAATCGACGTAGAAGGGGCTCACGGGGGAGGACGTTCCCCAGGTAGACGTGTTCGAATGAGCCGGGAATGATGGTTTGGTAGATTGGATTGTCCCGCCACGAGATGGCGGTTACTTCGAACGTTGGGCTATTCCAGGGCTCACCGTGGTATCCGTGGAATTCCGCTAGCGGACCTTCGGATTTTCGAACTGTCGGATGCAACAGGCCCTCGACCACCACTTCGGCATCGACAGGAACATCTACGTCCACCGTGGTTGCCCGGCACACCTCGATCCCACGGCCTCGGATAGCTCCTGCGATGAAGAGTTCATCTACCGGCGTCTTGACTCCGGCGGCGATCATGACTGCCGGGTCCAGGCCGATGGCTAGGGCGATAGGAAAGGGCGCGTCGGGATCTTCCCGAGACTTCCAGAAGGTTCCTACGTCCCGCCACTCGTTGACATTGAAGCCGAAGTGGGTTCGGTCAATCCGGAGCATCCGGTTGTAACCGAGGTTTCCACGTCCCGATACCGGGTCCCGGGCCACTGTCACGGCACCGGTGATAAACGCACCACCGTCGCCCCTGGAGTGGACCGGGATGGGCAGGAGCGAGGTATCGACGTCGTCTCCCACCACGGTGTTGGCCTGCCAGGGGGCAGCGTCGGCCATAACCGGACCGATTCCATGAGCCGGTTCCAGGACATGTTCCATGACGTCAACGATCTCGGTCGGTTGGCAGCCCAGGGCGATGGCCACGCGACGACCGGAGGCCACGCCACCACAAAATATGGGCCACGGGCTGTCCTCCGGTCGTTCGAAGAGGCCCGCTGCCGCACCGGCTCGTTCGAGTGCTGCACCCACGTCGGCCAGTTCGTGCTGCATGGAAACCGGCTTGGCAATCCGGGCCAACTGGCCGGCATCTTCCAGCGCATCGATGAATGTACGTAGATCGCGGATACTGGTCACCGGTAGATGGTCCTCGATTGGGAAGTGGCGGCAACTAGTTTTCCACGGTGGAACACCTTCCGAGCCATGGGCGCATCGGCTATGGCTCCACGCACCGAGGGAGCATCGATGGCCACCAGGTCGGCGACTGCCCCAACAACGGGCTCAGCCGACGGCAGACCCAGGCAGGTACGGGCGTCGCTCCCAACCATGCGGAAGGCCTCGTCAGGAGGGCGGTGGCCGGCCATGACCAAAAGAGCAGCTGTTTCAAGGGGGTCACTTCGTCCGACCAGATTGAACGGGTCCTGGACGTTGTCCGCTCCCGCGCACAGCAGGACACCGGCTTGGCGCAGGGCATCGATTGCTGTCAGGCCACGGGGAGTGGCCGTCGGTTGGTTCCGACCCTGCAGGAAGAGATTCGTCTGTGGGAGGGTCACCACGCTCACTCCGGCATCGGCTACCTCTCGGGAGACGGCAGCCTGAACGTCCGGCGATTGCATGCCGAGGGTCACGCAGTGGCTGGCTGTCACCGGGTGTGCAAAACCGGTGTCGTGCACCATACGCGCAAGCTCGCGGAGGAAGAGGACCTCGGGGTTCAGCATCTCGTCCACATGTAGGTCCAGGCCGATCCCAGCCTCCGATGCAGCAGCAAAGGCGTCAGCCATGAGCGTGGTGCCGTCTGGGTCGAGGTGCGGGCAACCGCCGACCAAGTCCACCCCGACTTCCAAAGCGATGGCTAGAGCCCGGCGGTTTTCCCGACCCTCCGGGCCGGTAATGGGATTGCTTGTCAAAGCCACGATCTGAACGTCCAATAGGCCATCCATCCGATTCCGGGCCTCCCTGACCGCTCGGAGGGCTTCCGCACCGGCACCGATGTTGACGTGGGTTCGGACCGCCGTGGCCCCATTCGCCAACAGTAGTTCCAGGGCGTCGGTAGCCCGGTCGGCGATCTCTTCCGGGGTGAACATCCCGGCCGATGCCGCGGCCATCCACGCGTCGATGGCCCCCGTCAGGTCGCCTCTTGGGTTGGGAACCCGTTCAGCAGTCAGGGCTTTGTCCAAGTGGGCGTGAGGCTCAGCCATAGCCCCGAGCAGGAGCCAACCAGCGAGGTCTTCTCTAGGGGTTCCAGCCGCGACTGGTATCCCAGATTCAATAACAGCCGAAACTAGGCCGTCTATAACGTGGAGATCGACTAGGCGGCCATTTCCAAGGCGTCCACCAACCAACACCAGATCAGGTGTTGTCTCTGCGGGTCGACTAGACACGCGGCGATGATAGTGCGCCTAGACGGCCCCCCTAGTTCGCCCATTGGCAGGGCCTACAAGCCTGCCGCCTGCTAGGAAGTCGGCCATGTCGGAACCTCGGCGGATTGTCATCGGTATGACCGGAGCTAGTGGCGTTGCCTACGGGATCCGAGCATTGGAGTTGTTGGCTGCCGTGCCAGATGTCGAAACCCATCTTGTAGTCACGGCAGCAGCCCGTATAACCGTGGGACTCGAGACGAGTCGGTCCGTTGACGAGGTTGAGGCACTGGCCGATGTTGTCCACCCCATTCGGAATATTTCCGCTGGCCCGGCCAGCGGATCGTTTCCGACGTCGGGAATGCTCGTCGCGCCGTGCTCCATTCGTGCCCTCTCGGCCATCGCTCACTCCCATAGCGCGGACCTGCTGACTCGGGCCGCCGACGTGACCCTCAAAGAACGCAGACCCCTGGTGCTCATGGTGCGGGAAACACCACTTCACCTGGGTCACCTCCGCTTGATGGCTGCCGTCGCCGAGATTGGTGGCATCATCTTTCCTCCGGTGCCCGCCTTCTACGAGCACCCAGCGGACCTAGAGGGCTTGGTGACTGGCACGACGGCCCGGGCGCTGGCCCAGCTAGGCCTGGAGGTGCCGGGCCTAGGCCGCTGGGAAGGTCCTGATGGGAGTCCGGTACCGGGTTGAGTTGGCTGACTGCCTACCCAGACCAGAATTGACATCCCGGACTAAAGGTAGGGTTTCTTCATGTCTGGACGGTTAGCCGACTTGTCGGGGCCTGAGGTCACGGATTTGTTGACCTCGGACTCGGTTGTCGTCCTCCCGGTGGGGGCGATCGAACAGCACGGGCCCCATCTACCGATGTCGGTGGACGCTGTGATCGCAGAAGAAGTTGCTTCGGCCCTGTTGAACGCGGTGGGAGACGACATCGACCTCTGGCTCTTGCCTACGCTGGCCGTTTCTAAGTCAAACGAGCATGCCTGGTCGCCCGGCACTCTGTGGTTGAGTGCAGAGACGCTGATGCGGGTGCTTGACGACCTAGCAGCCTGTGTAGCCGCCACCCCAGCCCGACGACTGGTCCTTCTAAACGGCCATGGCGGAAACTCCTCCCTCCTGGTTACCGCCTGTCGGGACCTTCGGGTGGCCCATGGCCTGCTCACATTCCTTGTCCACCCATTTATTCCGCCCGCTTCAGGTGGACCATCCACGGAGGAGGAACTCGGGATGGGAATCCACGGCGGGCTACATGAGACGTCACTCTTCGCCTACCTGCGACCGGGTCAAGTTGATATGAAACAGGCGATCCGCAACGTTCCGGAGTGGATGGCGGGCAACGAGTGGGTGCGCTTTGGCGGGCCGGTTCAGTTTGGCTGGACCAGCCGGGACTTCGGACCCCATGGCCATATCGGCGACCCCACAGGGGCCACGGTGGAGCTGGGCCGTCGCCTGTTCGATGAGATAATCGGAGCGATGGCCGGCCAACTTCGGGAAATCGCTGGCTTTGATTTCCGTGACTGAATAGCTGCCCTCATCGCGGCTGGCCCAGATCTGGACCGTTGCGGATTCGGGAAGTTTCCCGGGTCACGAATCCCTGACCATGGAAGTGAGTCTGGGGCTTTGCGTGACACCTCAAGCATTGGGACCTAGTGTCCCCGACTGGCGGTCATAGTCACCGCTCGCTTTGTCCGAGGTGACAAGGCGGTCAACTGGTTTTATGACTATTTAGGGGGACTAAATATGTATCGAAGCGGCCGTGCTATTTTGAGCCTGATTCTGGGCATTTCGTTAGTGGCTGGGGCTTGTGGTTCCGACAGTGGGGACACGGCGGCTACGGCCACGACTGCAGCGCCTGCAGCGCCTGCAGCGACTGCAGCGCCAGAGACGACCGCCGCTTCCGCAGGAGAGACGACCGCCGCTTCCGCAGGAGAACTGGCTGGTGTTTGTCCGGCCACTGTTGTGATCCAGACCGATTGGTTCCCCGAGTCTGAGCATGGCGGAATGTACGAAATGGTCGGCGACGATTACGT
>DUAN01000117.1:22625-24117 GCA_012960845.1 Planctomycetota bacterium
GGACATCACGTTGGCGTATGCGGACACGGATTCGGTTGCGTTCTTCTGGGAGGACGCTCCGGTAATCCAGGTTGTAACGCCGCTGGATAAGAACCCGCAGATGCTGATGTGGGATCCCGAGGTGCATCCGAACATTCACACGATCGCCGATCTGGGCAACACGGATATAACGGTCAGTGTGTTCGGCGGTGGCACCTGGACGCAGTTGTTCATAGCTGAGGGCGTGTTGTCCGAAGACCAGGTGGATCCGTCCTACGACGGGTCGCCGGCACGGTTTATTGCTGAGGGCAACATTGCACAGCAGGGCTACGCATCGGCTGAGCCGTGGGACTACAAGCACAAGTTCACTGAGTTCGGTAAAGACGTTCGCCTGCAGTTGGTCCATGACGCCGGCTTTGAGGTGTACAAGTCTGCGTTGGCTGTTCGGGCTGACGAGCTTGACGAGATGGCACCGTGCTTGGAGAGGTTGGTGCCGATTGTCCAGCAGGCGCAGGTCGACTTCATGGCAGATCCTGGTCGGACCAACGCGATGATCGTCGAGGTGGTGGAGGCGATTGCTTCGTTCTGGACCTACGACGACGGCATCGCAGCGTTTTCGGTGCAGGCGCAGGCAGATCTGGGTCTGGTTTCCAATGGTCCCAACGGGGCGCTTGGCGACTTCATCGATGAGCGGACCAACGCGGTGCTGGATCAGATGAGGGCGGCCGGGATGGAAGTTCCGGCGGGCCTGTCGGCTTCGGACATGTCGACCAACCGCTTCATCGACTACAGCATCGGACTGCCCGGCGGTGCCGAGACGGCCGCTGGCTGACCCTTTGAAGGATTGACCACCCCCTCTTTGGGGATTATCTAGGGGCCGGGCCGCAAGGCCCGGCCCCTCACTCTGTAACCCACTGCCAGCCGGTCCTATCTCAAGCGTGCGGCGGAGAGCTTCCCAGGGGCCAGATCTAGGGCCAGCACATCTACCGGCACTCTCCGTGTTTGAGAGGTCCCGGACCCTATGACCTCTTGACGCCAGTGAGCAGAATGGCTATGGACTCGCCGGCGTCGATGCAGCCGTCCCGTCGGGCGGCCAGCAGCCCCGCCAGGCCGGCCGTTCCGGTGGGGTCGGCGGGCACCTCGGTGTGGGCCAGCACCAGGGCGTGGGCGTCGACCACGTCTGCCTCGGTGGCCACCACCGGGCCGCCCGGGGCCGGCCCCAGCAGCATGTCGTGGACCAGTGCCCGCCAGTCGTAGACGACGTCGTCCAGTAGCCCGGTGGCCACGGAGGTCGGATCCGTCCATGGCCACATGGCGCTGCCATCGTCCGAGGTGGCATCCGGCAGGACCAGCGTCGCCATCGGATCGGCGGCTGACGCCACACGGTTGAACGCCCTGGCGAGGGGTGCGCAGCCCTCGTGCTGGACGGCGACCAGGCGTGGCCGCGTCGTGGGGCCGCCACGGGCCACCACATCGTCCAGGGCCTGAACGGTGCTGCTGGCCAGCGCACCGC
>DUAN01000118.1 GCA_012960845.1 Planctomycetota bacterium
TCTCACCGATACACCTTTGGAACCGTGCCGATCGCCAAGCAGCAGACGTCACTCAGTTATCCCGCACTGCTCAAGCAGAATGGATACCAGACCGGATTCGTCGGCAAGTTTGGGGTGAGGGTAGATCGTGGTGTCACGGATGAGATGTTCCATTACTTCAAACCACTCGGCACCAACCCGTATCACAAGCCGCAGCCCGATGGCTCGACTCGCCATGTCAGTCAGATTGCCGGTGACCTGGCCATCGAGTTCCTCTCGCAGCAGGTCAAGGACAAACCGTTTTGCCTGTCTGTCAGTTTTAACGCTCCCCATGCAGAAGACAGCGACAAGCAGGATCACTATCCGTTCCCGAAGGCTGTTGCGCATCTCTACGAGGATTCGACGATCGCACCGCCTCGAATGGCCGCCCCGGAGATTTTTGAATCGCAGCCAGAGTTTCTCAAGCAAGGTTTGAATCGCCAGCGCTACTTCTGGCGCTGGGATACAGACGAAAAGTACCAGAAGAACATCCGAGGCTATTACCGCATGATCAGTGGAGTGGATCACGTGGTGGGTCGTGTGATGAAACAACTCGAGGCGGCGGGGCTGTCACAGAACACGATTCTCGTTTACGCCGGTGATAATGGTTACTACCTGGGGCAACGAGGGTTTGCCGGCAAGTGGTCCCATTACGAGGAATCGCTGCGCGTGCCGCTGGTGATTCATGATCCGCGGGCGAAAGTGGCTGCTCGTGGGAAACAGGTCGACCCGATCGCGCTGAATATCGATATCCCCGCAACAATCCTCGAGTTGGCGGGAGTGGAAGTTCCGGAGTCGTACCAGGGCCGCGGACTGGGGCCATTACTGGCAGGCGATAAGCCCGACGACTGGCGAACAGATTTTCTCTGTGAACACCTTCTGCACATGCCCGGTGGAATCCCCAAGTATGAGGGGGTCCGCGGCGAGCGGTGGGTCTATGCGCGCTACTTCGAGCAGGATCCGCCCTTTGAGTTTCTTCATGACCTGGAAAATGATCCTGATCAGCTGATCAACCATGCGACCGATTCTAAATTTGCCAGCCAGTTGGCGACTATACGATCTCGCTGTGATCAACTCCGGGATCAGTACGGGGGCGAGTACTCACGAGAGAAATTTCCGCTGCGCGGCGATCGAAAGCAATCCAAGGTCGAGACCGATGCACGCCGACCCACCGCGGCACCGGCAAGCGATCGCCCCAACGTGATCCTGATCATCTCGGATGATCAGGCCTGGACCGATTTCGGCTTCATGGGCCACCCTGTCATCCAGACTCCCTCGCTCGACAGACTCGCCCAGGAAAGTGCCACCTACCTGCGCGGTTATGTTCCCACGGCCCTCTGTCGCCCTTCGCTCGCCACCATGATCACCGGCCTTTACCCGCACCAGCACCGGATAACCGGTAACGACCCGTCGCCGCCACAGGGTGTGGCAGGCGCGGCACTACCAAAGGACCCCGCTTTTCGGCAGCAGCGGGCACAGTTGATCCGCAATATCGATCGAGTGGCGACGATCCCCAAACTACTGGCCGAGCACGGTTATCTCAGTCACCAGAGTGGCAAGTGGTGGGAGGGAAATTTCTCGCGCGGTGGTTTTACCCACGGCATGACCCATGGGGATCCAGACCGCGGCGGGCGGCATGGAGACGAAGGACTGAAAATCGGCCGTGAGGGTCTCAAGCCAGTTTTTGATTTCATCGATGAGGCAGGAGAGCAGCCTTACTTCCTCTGGTACGCGCCGTTCCTGCCCCATTCTCCCCACAATCCTCCCCAGCGACTGCTCGAAAAATACCAGACACCCGATCGACCCGTCCCGCTGGCGCGCTATTACGCGATGTGTGAGTGGTTGGATGAAACCTGCGGCCAGTTACTCGACTACGTCGACCAGAAGGACCAACGGGACAACACCATCGTCATCTTCGTGGTCGACAACGGTTGGATTCAGCGAACGCCGCAGACGCAGGTGCCCGAGGGCTGGCGAAGAAGTTTTGCACCACGCTCCAAGCAATCACCCTTTGATGGCGGAACCCGAACACCCATCATGATTCGCTGGCCGCAGAAAGTGGTTCCAGGTTTACGCCAGCACCTGGCCAGCAGTATCGACATTGCTCCCACCGTGCTCAGGGCATGTGGCCTGGAACCGCCGGCCCAGATGGAAGGCATCGACCTCGTCGACCAGTCCTCCAGCAAGGTGCCACTCCGTAGCCACTTGCTGGGAGAAGGTTATGCCCATGACATCGCCGACCTTGCTGACCCGGAAAAGACGTTGCTCTATCGCTGGTGCATCGAGGAAAACTGGAAGCTGCTGGTGACGTACGACGGGAAGATCGGCCGCAACAAATCGCTCCATCCCCAGACCGCCTCCACTGAGCTGCTCTTTGACCTGGCAGCAGATCCTCATGAGCATCAAGATCTTGCTGCCGAACAACCGGGCGTGGTAAAGCGGCTTCAGCAGCATCTTGAGAAGAGCTGGCAACTGAAAACAGCGGCCCCACTGCCGGTGAAGCAGTGAACTGCCACAGCTGAAGCCTCCTTCCCGAGTCGAGATCATCCACGGTCGGTGGCTTCCTTCACATCATCATCGAGCGGTGCCGCTTTCTTGCGAGCCTTCCGCCCGGGAAAAATGAACTGTGAGCCCTGAATATCCAGTCCCCCCACTTCCTTCACTATACGACCCGAATCTCTTAATCGCTTGTTCAACCGCTCCACCATATCCGCCAATAAGTTCGTCGGCTTTGTTGGCGGCGGACTCGAACTTTTCGACGGCTCTTTCGAACTCTCCGGTGGTTTTTTTGTCATCTGTACCTCCTCGTCGCTGGCCGGCGCCACAACATCCGATGCAGGCGGCGTCGCTGGCCTCCGTGCCTTCCGACCGGGAAAAATGAACTGTGAGCCCTGAATATCCAGTGGCCCCAGATCCGTCACCGTAGTTCCCGAATCTCTTAATCGCTTTTCCCACGCCGCTATTGCTTCCGGCCAAGAGTTCGTTGGCCCTTCTGGCGGCGGCGAACTCTCCGATGGCTCTTCCGAACTCTCTGATGATATTTTTGTCATCTGGACCTCCTCGTCGCTGGCCGGCGCCACAACATCAGAGGCAAGCGGGACCGCTGGCTTGGCTTCCTTCTGTTCAGAGTTGTCGAACAGTGAGCCCTGAACAAGCGGTCCAGCCACCTCCGTCACCGTACGACCCCATTTTCTGTCTCTTTTGTGCATCGCCACCAGTGCTTCCCGCTTACGTTTTGCCTGCTCTTTTGACAGCGGCGATGAACTTTTCGATGACTCTTTCGAACTCTCCGATGGTTTTTTTGTCATCTAGACCTCCTCGTCGCTGGCCGGCGCCACAACATCCGATGCAGGCGGCGCCGCTTTCTTGGGTACCTTTCGACCGGGAAAAACGAACAGCGAGCCGGTTATCTTCCGTGCCCCCCCCTCCGTCACCGTAGTTCCCGAATCTCTGAGTCGTTTTTTGAACGCCTCGGATGCTTCCAGCAAATAGTTCCTTGGTTCGTTCGACGGCGGCGTAGAACTCGCCGATGGCTTCGGTGTCACCTGCTCTCCGTTGGGTAAAGCACCTTGCTCCTGGGTTGGATCTTCGGTGGGTGGAGACTCCGTAGCCTCCGGAGACTCCGTGGTGGTCGCCTCTACCCTCTCCCTCTCACGCTCCCGATCCCGCTCCTTCATGTTCCCGGAGGCAATCTGTTCGACAAAGGAGGCAAGGAGGTCGGAACTCCGCTCCGATGGCTTTCTTGACATCTGCTTCTGCTCAACACTCTCCTCCACCGGAAAGTTATTGGAATATTCATATTCCAGCTCGGACGTGAGCATGACGAAGTAGATCCGTCTCGATTCCTGACGACTGTAAATGCTCCAGACAGCGATGCCGAACTGGCGCGCGTAGCACAACAACGAGATCGCTCGCTCGCCCTTGTTCAGCTTCGCCATCTGTTCATCGTGCCATGAAACGGCCTG
>DUAN01000119.1 GCA_012960845.1 Planctomycetota bacterium
TGGCGTGCGATCAGGAGGGCATCCCGGATTGACCGGGAACCAGGAAAGGTGTGATCCCGATGTTGAGCCCAATCAACCATAGCCCTTTGAATTGGAGACCAAACGTGTGGAGTCTCAGAACTTACGGACCGATCTTTTTATGTCTCGCCCTGCTTTCCGGTTGCGCCTCCTTTGAGGGTGAGCGTTCCGGGTTCTTTAGTGGAGCCGATACTGCAGCACCCGATGCGGGAACCGATGCCAAGGAGCGTTCCGGGTTCTTTAGTGAAGCCGATACTGCAGTAACCGATGCCAAGGAGCGTTCCGGGTTCTATAATGGAGCCGACAGGGCCTCTCGTAGGCAGGACTGGATCCGCTTTCGCCCCGATGCAACATCACCATTCTCAGGAGTGGAGCAGCCTCACGCCAAACCCTACTCCGGTCAGATGAGTTTCGTCCGAGGGATGTATGACCTCGGAGCTCCCGACGATGTGACCGAGGAGTTACAACTCGGCGACATCGACGGATATGGGCTGTGGGTGAGCGCCCGTCCCAGTGAGTGGTACGTCGCTCCCGAGTTGGGCTTCATCGACTCGACAGAATCGAATGGCGCACTCGGCAAGATTCACCTTTCTGAGTTTTTTGCCGGAGGCCGTGTCGTCGCAGAGTTGCCGTTCACGCCATTCTCCGTCATTGCAGGAATGGGCATCAGTCGGGTGGATGGAACAATCTACGATTTTGATATCGATGAAAATGGAATCTACTTTCACGGCGGAGCGCTACTCCATATCGGAGACAATACGCACCTGGCACTGGACTATCGAACTGTCGATTACTCGGACGATATAGGCCAAAGCAACGCTCCTAACGTGGACGTGATCTCCGTGATGCTTGGAGTCAACTGGTAGCATCGGCGGCAAGGGCTGTTCTTGAAATTATATCGCCTGTCATCTGATCGATGTCAGGCGATAATTTTTTTGACCACGTTTCCTGCGACATCGGTGAGGCGGAAATCACGCCCCGCATGGCGGTAGGTCAACTTCTCGTGGTCAATCCCCAGCAGGTGCAAGATCGTCGCATGAAGATCATTGACGTGCACCTTATCGACCACCGAGTGATAACCGTAGTCGTCCGTCTCGCCATAGGACATCCCCCCTTTGACGCCTCCACCGGCCATCCATATCGTGAACCCATGCGGATTGTGATCTCTTCCGTTTCCATCCTGGGCAGTGGGAGTCCTGCCGAACTCTCCTCCCCAGATCACCAGTGTGTCTTCCAGTAGTCCCCTGGTCTTCAGATCCTTCAACAACCCGGCTATCGGTTTATCGACCTCGAGCGCATTCTTGGAATGCCCTCCCTTGAGATTGCTGTGCTGATCCCACTTGTAGGAATGAGTGCACTGAATGAAACGAACTCCCGCCTCCGCAAAGCGTCGAGCCATCAGGCACTGACGCCCGAAGTTGTCAGTTTTCGGTTCGTCGATGCCATACATCTCCATGGTGGTCGCCGTCTCGCCTGCCAGATCCATCACCTCTGGAGCCTCGGTTTGCATCTGGAACGCCACCTCAAAGGATCGAATCCGAGCATCGAGCGAATCGTCCGTGGCCCGATCTCCGAGATGCTCAAGATTGATCTGGTTGAGAAGTTCCAGCTGCATCTGCTGCAGTCCTTCATTCCAGTGGCTGTTCTTCAGGTGATGAATCGTCGCGTCTCTCGCCTTGACTCCGGCATGCCCGATGGGAGTTCCCTGGTATCGAGCCGGCAAGAATGCGCTCGACCAGTTGTTGACCCCCCCATGCCCCAGCGTCGGACAGATGGTGATAAATCCTGGCAGGTCCGAGTTCTCCTCACCCAGTCCGTAGAGCACCCACGAACCCATGCTCGGCCTGACGAAGGTGTCGCTTCCGGTGTGGAGAGCAAGCAATGCTCCACCATGAGCGTCATTGGTGCCGTGCATACTCTTGACGAAGCAGATGTCATCGACCATTCCCGCGACGTGGGGAAACAGATCACTGACCCACTGCCCCGACTCACCGTACTGCTTGAACTCCCAAGGAGATCTCATCACCCCGCCATATTGCTTCGGATCGGCAAAGGTCACTCGAGGGAGTGGGTACGGCAGCGGCTTGCCATCATCCTGGATCAATCTCGGCTTGTAATCGAAGGTATCGACCTGTGACGGGCCACCGTGCATGAAGAGGAAGATGACTCGCTTTGCCCGTGGAGCAAAATGCGGCCCTCCGGGGATTCCGGCGAATGCCGGAGATGATCCAAGCAACCCATCGAGAGCCAGTGCACCAAATCCGGCGCAACAGCCCTTGAGCATTTTCCTGCGCGAGATGGCACTCATCGGATCAATATTCACTTCAACTCCTCGGTCTCCACGGGCTTCGAACCCGACGAAACCTTCAATCAAGATACAGAAACTCACTGGAAGCCAGTAACGCCTGACAAAACGCCTGCCATGCAGACTGGTGAGGATCACCCGGTCGATCTTCTTCAGGCATCGTGAGGATCGACTCTTCCACTCGGTTCACGAACAAGATCGCACGCTCTACCTCTGCTTCGGTGGCTTCGCGACAGAGGATTCTGCGATGCATCTCCTGAACTTGATCGACCTCGGTCAACTTCAATTCGAGGACCTGATTGGCGATAGCCAGCGCAGCATCCAGCACCATCGGCGAGTTGAGAAAGAACAGCGCCTGGTGAGCCACCACGGTCGAGTAACGCTTCGAGATCGGTGCGGAAGGATCATTGTAATCGAAGGCGCTGAACAGCTCATACATCGCATTGCGAATCACCGGTAGATAGATGGATCGACGAGGAAGATCGTAGCGAGCCTGATTGTTCGACTGGTCATTGGTCACATATCCGCGATTTTTGGTGGTCAACAAGGTGCCGCCCATCTCGCGGTCGAGACCCTGACTCACGGCCAGCACTGAATCTCGCACTGCTTCTGCACGCAGACGTTGGCGATTCTGGCTCCACAAGAGTCGATTTTGCGGATCGATCAATGCCGCCATCGGATCCTCGATGACCTGTTGCCTCCAGGTCGAGGTTTTGAGGATTCTCCGGATCGTCTTTTTCGTCGACCAGCCATCGGCGACGAAGTCGTGAGCGAGTCGATCCAGAAGTTCTGGATGACTGGGTAGATCACCGCTGAAGCCGAAGTTGGACGGAGTCGAGACCAGTGCTTCACCAAACAGTTCCAACCAGATTCGATTGACCGCCACCCGCGAGGTCAAAGGGTGCCGCTCATCTGCCATCCAGCGTGCCAGCTCCAGCCGACCACTCTTCCCATCTTCTGCCTGCATCGGGGGAACCAGGTGATCGGTGATCTGAAGAGCGCCACGCGGCACCGCTTCCTTGGCCAACCGAAGATGGCTACCGCGAATATGAATCGGAAGGTCAGCGACCTCTCCGTCCTGGACACCGAGTGCCATCACCGCAGCGGGAGGCATCGATTCATCTTTCTTCGCAAGAGCCGCCACCATCTGCTCGACCGGTGCTCGAAGTTCTTCGGGAGCTGCGTTTTCTGCCTGCAATAACGGCTCGAACCAGGGGCCGACCGTCGAGTGCAACTGCTGGGAGACCGATGGCGTTTGAATCACTGTCCCATCTTCGGTGACTACCGTCGCCTCGACCACCTTCTGGAAGACCGCTGCGATACCCGGATGATCCTGGGGAGTGGCCTCGGAGAGGATGGACTTCACCTCTGCAGGTAACCTATCGGTCGGCAGGTCGGCGACGGTATTGGCCCACCAGCGGGCGATCTGCTGCGGGTTCTGTGGTCGATCTTCGCTCCCCAGATGCATCCACCGGACCCAGGATCCCCAGAGAGGGTCCTCCTCGATCGTCGGTCTTGTCAGGAAATCGACCCATCCGGAAACGATGATCGGATCCACGGTATTCGGCCATCCTTTGGCGGGAACCAGCCGGACTCGATCCAGATGAGGAACAGCACCCGGTCTCTCGAGTCGGATCGTCACCAGTCCCGCATCGAG
>DUAN01000120.1:0-527 GCA_012960845.1 Planctomycetota bacterium
CACCGAGGATTCCACCGAGCATCAGGGTGCGAGTCATGTGCTCTTTCCCCGCAGAACCGGACTCAGCAGAACCGGACCCAGCAGAACCGGACCCAGCAGCACCGGACCCGCTGGATTCATCCAGATCGTCGTGGACCTGATCCTGCTGCGGATCTCCCCTGCTGGGACTCACCAGAGCCTCATCGGCTTCTTTCTCGCCACTGACCCCCTGCCGTCGAAGGGGATTGCCGGGCTCTTCAGGATCTGATCTCCCGCTGCTGACTGCGGGAATTACTCGACCCTTCGCTGAAGACCGCTGATTCGTATCCGTAGCCGTTCGTGTCATCGAAACTTCGGGCCTGAAGGAGGCGTGTTGTGGTCTTGTGCTGCTGTCAGAGGACTCTGCAGGGGGCGAGGCCAACACGATCGGATCTCCCAGAGCCTGGATCCCATCGGAACAAGCACTCAATTGAGCCTCGACGGAATCGAGCTTTTGCTCGATGGACAGCAGTCTTCGACGGATGCGATCGATCACCTCTGCAAGGTCA
>DUAN01000120.1:572-6252 GCA_012960845.1 Planctomycetota bacterium
GGCTACGTGACTGGATTTTCTTGGCCAGAACTTCTTCCTGTTCGATCAGGTGATAGGTTTCCTCCCTCAGTCGCGAGTAGAGCGCTGTTCCTCTGTCACTGGCTCGATTCCACTCGGTCAACTGGATTTCACAGCCAGCACTGGTCACTCTCATCTGATCCGCTCGATGTCCCAGTTCCTCGGTGACCAGCATGAAGTTGTTCAAGATCTGGATCGACTTCGATGCGCTGACCTTGGGCGAGATGGGAGACGCCAGCGATGAGTGGGTACTCTCTCCGATCTCATGACTGGAGGTGGACGACCGATTCGTGCTGCCTCTCGCGCTGCCACTGCTGCTACCGCCCCCATGGCCAGCGGTGAGGCCCTGTTCCTTACGGCTGCGTGAGCGCCTGAGTTCCCGGCGCTCGACTCGAAGCCGCTCACGTGCGGCGATGGTCACCGCTCGCTCGCTCAAGATCCGCTCGGTGCGCTGTGCCAGAATCGGCTCACTCGAGATCAACTCTATGCGGGAAATCCGCACCGAGTAGTGACTTGCAAGAGTCTCGTTGAAGAGGGTCAACAGATACTGGTCCTGGTCCAGTTGGACCTCGGCCACCTCATTGCGCTCGTTTCCATAGAGGATGAACCGGACCTGTTCCAGCACCCGATCTGCAGCCATCGACTTTTTCGACTCGATCAGTTCTGGCGAACTGATCTCGGTCGAAGTCGCCATTGCCACCGGAGGACTGGCCTGTAGTGCAGAAGCGAGGAACAGGCTAGAGATCGCCCATCCGAGCCGTAGAAAAGATCTGGACCCACTCGATGAGTTGGCCAGGGAGCAGGGTGGAGTGAAGCGTAGACCGCCCGGACAAGGTTTCCCCGCCCGGGTCCAGCCCCGCAATGATGTATCAAACGGCAATGGGACGATTCCTTCCGAGAATCCAGTTTACAGGATCAGGCGAGCCGAATCCCGTCCTAATAGCGGGCCTGAATCTCGGCGATCTGCTCGGCCACCTCCAGCGCCGATGGCCGTTGGGGCGGCGACAGCGATAACATCCGCCCGATCAGATCGCCCCAGAGGGCTCTCTCCTGGGTCGAGGGCATCTCGTCCAGATCCCCCCGCGCCAGACGCCGGATCGCCTCAGCACCTCTCAAGGGACCGAGTGGATGCCTTCCTTCCAGCACTTCCCTGGCCACCAGACCGAGAGAATAGATATCGCTGGAAGGCGCCAACGGCTCCTTCCTCGCCTGTTCTGGAGACATGTAGCGCGGTGTTCCCCATGCCAGCGGCTCGCCGACGGTGCTTTCGCCAGAGATCCGCGCAATGCCGAAATCTGCAATCTTGACGGTCACATCGATGGGCAGTTTTCGGAGTCTCTCGATCGCCACCAGGCCTCGAGGCTCCCCCCCCAGGATCTTTTTCTCTGCAGCATCGATGGCTCGTCTATCGCCCGACGCCGCGGCTTCTCGAATCGCCGATCGAGCCTCGTCCAGAGCCTCGATGAAGATGGGTCTCATGTAACGAGATCGGGCGATCAATGCCGCTTGCAGGTGAGCCTCGATCGCGCCCTGTAACCGCCCTGCAATGCGCAGAAGTCGGCCCCTCTTCAACCACTGCAGAGGCTGCTCTTCAGCAGGCGGGGGTAGTTCCACGATCAGATCCGCCGCAGCAGAGATGTACCGTTCCTTCTGCTGGTCCGTCACCTGATCGGCGAGCGCTTTCCCAAGCGCTTCACTGACCAGGTTGAGGCGTCCATCGGAGCCCTTCTCGAGCAGCCCCAGTTCGATCGCTTCCGCCACCAGTGAGTGGAAAATAGCTGCGTCCCCACGCACCAGAGAAGCCACCTGAACTCCCGTCAAGTTTCCAGAAAACAGAGCGATTCGCTCGAGAGTTTGCCGCAACAGGGGGGAGATCGTTTCGAGGATCGATCCGATTCTCTTCGCCTCGTCTCGTGCGCTCTCGCGCATCCTCAGTGGGTGCAACTTGGCGCCATCATCGTTCGGCGTCCAGGCTCCCCGCTGGATGCTCTCGCCGATGCTCTCGAGTAACCGTGCCGGATGGCCATCGGCACCCTCAGCCCCGTTGAGATGGGACAGAAACAGTGCACCCTCCCCACCGCTGGCATCGACCAGCATTTCGACCCATCGGGCGGCAGGTCCAGGCAACAACGGTTGGAGGTAAATTTCTCGTGACCACCCCTCCCGTTTCGCCCGCTCCAACGTCTTGATCCAGGTCGGCTCATCGGGCCAATCAAGAGGCATCGATGTCAACCAGACACCATCGAAGTCATCGGGTGGAAGCGTGAACTCTGGTCCGTGGTGAATCCGATCGAGTTGAGAATCTCCGTAACGGGCCACCACTTCCCTGGCCAGGCGACCACGCCCGACCCCACGCTCGCCGAAGATGGGAATCCAGCAACGATCACCCGACTTCAGGGCCTCCTCGATCAGCGCCAGTTCGCCACTCCTCGAGACGAATGGCGGGTCATTCAGTTTCTCCTCAACCTGCCGAAGGTACTGATCGATCAGTGCTGATTCTCGTTCGAGATCGACCGGTTCGTGCTGCTCCCCCTCGAAGATATCAGAACTCTGGCCCAGCTCTTTTTGCTGGCCAACGATCAAGATGTTCCCCGGTTTCAGATCCGCATGGACCACACCACTCTGATGTGCGGCGGTCAGGCCCAGTGCGATCTGCCGGACCATTTCGAGCCCTACCGATGGATCTCGAGCGGTCTTCTGAATCGATCGGGAGAGGTCTCCCCCCCCCACCCATTCCATCACCTGAACCGAAGATCCATCGACGATTCCATCATCGAGGACTCGCACCACGTTGGGATGATCAATCCCTCTCCCGATGGCCGCCTCGCGAGCATGGAGACGCTGCAGTAATCCCGTAGGATCCCCATCTTCAGAACGGATCTTTTTCACCGCCACCAGACACCCGAGATCCCGATCGCTGGCGCGAAATACCTCACCCATGCCACCGGACCCGATCTTGGAAACTTCACTCCAGCGCCCATCCGCTAGGGTTTCTGGCAACGCCTGATGGTAGACCAACTCGACCGAACCGATGCGAATGCGATCTCCCGATCGCAATGAAGTCTCGTCGGTCAGTTTCCGCGGCGGCACCCCCTCGCCGATCAACCAGGTTCCATTGCTGGAAGAAAGATCGCGAATCCAGTCAGCCCCTACACGTTGCTCGATGGAGGCATGATTCCTCGAAACGCCTGGCTCCAGAATTCGCAGGGAACAGTCGGGACCTCTCCCGATGATGAAGATCCCGCTTGCAGGGAGCGGGTGGCGATTTTCGTTCTCGTGGGCGATCTCTAACCAGTTCATGGCACAGATGCTGCACCGATCGATGGGGGTCTGCAACCTATCCCAAGATCATGAAATGAAGGGGCTGGAATGGAGGTCCATCTGTCCAGCACCTGCCCAGTCATGATATTATCCTGGCGGTGTGTTTTGCCCTTTCACCCGATGGGATTTGGCTGGATCGAGGAGTCGTTGAGTTCACCTCTCCGGGGAGAATCTCGAGGCGGTCCACCTGGAAAGTTCAACCGTGCACTTGATCCTGGTCTCCCACCCTCCCGAATCGGCCGCCGAACTGGCTCGCGGCCTGGTCGAAGAAGGACTGGCTGCCTGTGTGAATATCATGCCCGGTTCTCGATCGATCTATCGCTGGGAGGACAAAACTTGTGAAGCCGAAGAAGTGATCCTGACCATCAAGACTGCCAGTGAACCGATCGAGGAACTGATCGAGACCATTGCTCGAAGACATCCCTACGACTGTCCTGAGGTGATCGTGATTCCTGTAACGACCGGGCTCGATCGATACATGCAGTGGGTAGAGAAGATGAGTGGCAAAAAGGAGACCCTTTGATCGATCTCGAAGATGCTCGCAAACAGATTCTCGCCAGGATCAAACCGATCGGCACCGAGATGGTGCTGCTCGAAGATGCGGTCGGGAGAATCATCGCTGAATCGGTGGCCACTCGGGATCCGATTCCTCCCTTTGATAACACTGCCATGGACGGATTCGTGTTGAAGGCCCGCGACACCTCTGGAGCCACTCCAGATCGGCCAGTCACTCTTCCAGTGGTCGCCACCATCGAAGCAGGAATGGCGCCCGCCAATCCCCTGAAAGACCACTGCGCGATGAAGATATTCACCGGTGCAGTGATTCCCCAAGGAGGGGATACCATCATCCCTTTCGAACGATGCCTTCACCACGATGAACAATCGGTCGTCATCGATCGGCCGATTCACCCTGGAGTTCACATTCGCAGGCTCGGTGAAGATGTCGAGGCGGATGGATCGGTGATGGCCCCCGGCTCACGGATCACCCCTGGCGCCATCGGCTTGCTCGCCAGTGTCGGCGCGGTTCAGGTTCCGGTGAACCGGAGACCCCGTGTCGCCATCCACTCCAGTGGCAATGAGTTGGTCGCCATCGACAGCGCGTTGAAGCCTGGCCAGATCCGCAATTCGAACCTCTATTCTCTTCAAGCTCGGGTGAAACGCTGGGGGGCGATTCCCATCCCCAGACCGATCCTCCGCGACGATCTGACGGAGATCCGTTCAGGACTTCAAAAAACTCTCGAACTGAAGCCCGATGCCATCGTCACCACAGGTGGCATCAGTGCCGGGGATCTCGACCATATTCGCGAGGTCGCTCGGGAGATGGGAGACGACGTGCAGATTCGCAAGGTGGCGATGAAGCCTGGCAAGCCACTGGTGGACGGCCTGATCGGAGGAGTCCCATTTTTCGGATTGCCGGGCAATCCGGCCGCTTGCCTCGTCTCCTTCGAAATATTCGTTCGACCCGCTCTGGCCAAGATGGAAGGAAGAACAGACGGCATCCTGCCGCAGCGTTGCGGGGTTCTGAAGTCAGAAAGATCAGTTCCAGCCTCGGATCGGCTACGATTACTCCGCGGGAGGGCCACTGCTGATCCTGACGGTGGGGCCGATCTGATCGAGATTCCGTCGGGGCAAGGATCACACCTGCTGAGTGGCTTTGCCGGCTCCAACTGCCTGGTCGTTGCTCCCCCGAGCACCGACGTGCTGCGCCCGGGAGATCGGGTGAACTACTGGTCACTGACAGATGAAGAGGCATGAATCGATGAGTACGACTGAACCCATTCTGTTGAAGATCGAGGATTCAAATGGCAAGAGGATCGTCACCCTGACCGGTGAAGGTCCCTGGATCATCGGTCGAGATTCAACCTGCGAGGTGGAGATCGCCGACCATCGAGCCTCCCGTCGCCATGCCCGATTGATCTCTACCGAACAGGGCCTGGTGATCGAGGATCTCGCCAGCTCGAATGGGACACTTCTCGATGGAAGATCCATCGAAGGGCGTGCTCCTTTCCCTGGTAGATCGACGCTGAAGATCGGTGATGTCTTGATCCGATCGAAGAAACCCACCGGCAATCCACCCCGGAACCCGGGCAGCGATCGGCCCCGTCGCTCAGCCACTGCAAAGGCCAGCAGCAACTCAAAAACTCAGAAGAGCCAAAATGCCGCCAACCAAGCTCCCACCCCGCGAACAACTCGCGCCACCCGAAAAGAAGCCAGCCCAGTGGGGAACCTGTTGCTGCTGGTGGTCACCATCGGAGCGATCGGCTACTTCATCAGCCAACTGGGACCGTCGCCGCAGGAACTTCCTCCAGAGATCGGGGTCGCTGCGGTCCATCCCGCCACT
>DUAN01000120.1:6291-23362 GCA_012960845.1 Planctomycetota bacterium
AATCCAAAGATGTCCCGAATGTGCAGAGTTCTGATGCTGTATCCAGCGCGATCGATCGACCGATTCGGCCGGTCACCAGCGGCTTCACTCCGGATGCAAATTTCGTGGTCTCCTTCGAGCCTGCGGTCGATGATGTCGTCCCCACTGGTGGCGACAACCAGGTGCCCGACGATCAGGTGTCCGACGTTCAGACCGTGCCCACACCTGACGATGGAAAACTGCAGTTGAGGATCCTTGACGACGCATGGCCTCCCTCCGATCGAATCATCGCCTATCAGTTCCATCAAAAGGATCACCATGGTGGGCCTGATTTCATCGATCGAAGAGGCAAGGAACTGAAGCGACGTGGCTCCGGCAGCAGAAAGGGATTCCGGGTGATCGCCCTCGAGGTGGACAACTCGACCACTGAGAAACAACTGGTCCAGTTGAAGACTCCGCTACGCAACGACCTGGAGATGCGATTCAGCGTCGATCCGGGGCTGAGCTTGCGTCGTTACCTCGCCATCGAGGATCCAGGCGACCAACCAGTACTGGTCGAGATGCTCGATGAGGACGGGGAGCTCCTCGATTCGGTCGAGAGAGTCCTACTCCCGGGGCGATCTGCCGAGAGTGCCAAGGAGGCCAAAGCGATCGCACTGGAGCGAGAGCGTGAGGAGTGGGTGCGAGAGAAATTCAGGCTCCGACCCATCTCGGTCGAGGTGCGAGACGAAGTTGGAAAGCCGGTCGCAGGGGCCACACTATTGCTCCTCTCCAACGAGAGTCTGGCGGTCGTCGAGGGTACCACGGGGACCGATGGACGCTGGAGCGCAGTGGTTGTGCCCGGTTCCTGGACCGTCATCGCCCAGGGTGAAGTGGTCGATGATATCGATCCAGATGACAACACTCTGGTACTGACCCTGCCAAGAATATTGCTGCTGCAGGAAACGCTATCCGGGGAGAGTTCCAGCATCCTCCTCGAGCCGAGGAAGCAGACCGTGATCTCGGTCGAAGATCGCCAGGGAAAAGGTCTGTCCATCGAGAAGTTATGGATCACCCCTGAACCGGTCGCCGCAGCCTTCACCACCGAAAGAGTGGCGATGGAGGTGGGAGCCCGCGGACGGTTGGAGTCATCGCGCTCGGCCCCCACCGGGCAGTTTCGCCTGTTGATGTCTGGACCTCCGGTCGACATCTGCGTGCTGTGCCGCACCACTGAAGGAGAAGCGGTGCTCACCCGTGCCAAAACCGGTGGCGACCGTGAAGTGGTGCCGATCTTGATCGACCAGAACCGTATGAGTCGCCTCCAGTACAGTGCCGAGTCTGCGTTCGGTGGTGCTGCAGATGCAACCATCGAGGTGGTGGCGGTGGACGGCTTCCGAGAACGCTTCACTCTCGAGACCCGGCAGGCTCGGCGAGCCTGGGTGATGCCGGGGACCTATCGGCTGGAAACTCGATGTACCCTTCCCGGAGGGAAAACCGCCCGCCTCTTACCCTATCGAGCGCTATTATCTGCCGGACAAAAATTTGACCTGGAACCGCGATCACCCTGGACTCCGAGACTCCATTACGAACGCAAGGGCAAGACGATCCAGATGCGTCTCTCCATCTCCGATGCAGGAGGGCGAGTCCTCGACCGGGTCCCGGGCAACGATGGTTCCCTTGCTGCAGTCGATCGATCGGGCAAGGTGCTGATCCACCGCACCCTCGGAGCGATGCGCTGGCAAGAACCTGAAACACTGCAGCGAGTCGACCTCGACAAGTTGAGCATCCAGATCGATGCACCCTTCGGGAACTCTGCGATTCGTGGGATCGCCATCGCCGAGACTCCCATCACCGTCAACGATGCCGGATCGAGTGCCACCGGGCCCAGTATCTTTCGTGCAAGGATGAAATCGATGATGCCGGAGGTGGCCCGCAGTCTGAGGGGTTGCAAGGATCACCTCGGGTGCGCCGATGGAGTCCTGAGACTGCTGATGGACTTCGACATCTTTCTACCCCCGGGAGTCGGCGGTCTCGGAGGAGGCGGAGTCATCGTTCTCGACGCAGCAGTCTTGCATGACTACACCGGTCAGGGAGATCGTTTGCCCGGCGCCTACACCCATGAGTTGGGTCATAACATCGGATTCGGCCACGACCCCTACATGTTGCTGGCCGATTGTGGTGTCGACGAAGGAATCTATGGGGAACTGGGATATCGGCTTCTCAACGCCAGCGCTTTCCAGAAAACCATTCGCTGGCTGCTCGACAGAAATAGTGACCAGAGATCAGAATGGCAGCCAAACCCCTCTGTCTTTGCCGCCCTGAGATTCATCCACGGACTTGGTGTTCACCACAAGATGTTCACCGAGCGCAAGGCTTCCGAGCAAACACTGCGCCTTCATGGGCTCTCCAGTATCGAACGAATCGCCGCACTCTACTCCCTCGCTCTGGGGGAAAATATCGCCTGGATCTTCCGCGCCAATGGATGGCCTGTGTTCGATGATCGCGTCGATCTGGGCGGTTCGTCGGTTCAGTTCACCCGAAAGCACCCGATACAATTGAACTACAACCGGCTCGAAGGAACTGTGATCAATGGGTGGTGGGTGCTGGGGCCGGTGGAATCATCCGTTACCCGCAGGAAAAATCAGCGGAAGAGTCCGGCAGAATCCAACCCGCACTGGAGACCTCTGGTTTGGCCCACTCCCTTCACCGATCTCACCGCCGGACAGGATCCCGTCACTCGGAATCGACAGTGGCTGCTATTTCGCCGCATCGTGGTCAACAATGATTTCGAGGCGAGGTTGACGGTGGCCACCGATGTGAAGATGCAAATTAGCCTCAACGGTTCTCCCGTCGGGTTCATCGATGCCAGCCCCCAGATGAGCCAACCGATGCACGACGAACTGATGCTGAACCAGAAGAAGCCGTTCCCCATCCAACTCTTCCGAGGTGAGAACATCATCGAAGTGGCAGTGACCCAGATGGTCGGCACTCGCGGTTTACGCCTGGAGTTGATGACCGCCGAGGGAGATCCTGTTCCGGTGGGTATCCTCGACGAAGGGCCACATGGTGAGGATCTTACACAAGAGGTCGTTCGATACGATGTGCACCAGCCACTGATCAATGGAGATTTCGAGGCCAAGAAATTACTCGACGGTTGGATCCCAGGGGAAGTCGATCCTGGAGGTTCGGTGGTCTTCGATGGGGAGACAGAAGGCCTGGTCGATGGAACCCGAGCCTTACGGGCAAAAATCATCCAACCCGGAGCCGGTGGAACCATCCAGCGTATCGTCGTCACCCCTGGAAAAAAATATCGAGTGACAGCACTGGTCAAGGCGAGCCAGTTCGAAGGTGAGGCACTGATCGGGTTCTTCACCGGCAGGCTCGGATCATGGTCCTCTCGATCTGCACCACTTCGCCGAGATACGGAATGGACGAGAATCAAGTTTGACTGGATGCCGGGGACCAGTCGGACCACCTACATCGCCTGTTTTGTGAAGGGACAATCCGGTACAGTCTGGTTCGATAATATCTCACTGGAGGAAATTTGATGACCCAGACCACCAATCCTTTCGAACCACTGTGGCCCGAATTGAGTGAAATCTATCTCCAATCCGGGACCGTCTCCCTGATCGATCACATCGGCGCAAAGAGTGAACCCAGGCAACGAAGGGGCTTGTTCTTGATGGCCAGTCAGCGCATCTCTGCAGGCCAGGACTTGCCGAGGACCCTGGCTGATCTCATCGCAATCTCTCGCGCCGCCATCGATGAGTTTGCCGCCCAGGCAGAAGTTGAATCCGATGCCGAGGAAAGGGACCGACGCATCGACGGAGCCAACATCCTCTCCTATAACCTTGCAGCGGACCTGGCTCCATGCTGGCCTGAAGATCCCGAGCCTCGAACTGTTGACCACTTCAGGGCAGGGATTCGTTGTGCGGAGGATTGCCTTCGCTGGAGATCCGAACTGAACAAGGGAGCCGTCCCGTTCCACATGGCCTGGTGGGCTCTCGGAACTCATCGTTGTGGGCTAGCAGACTGGTCCGGGGCGATCGTGGCATTCGAAAGTTCCCTGGAAGCGGCTCGAGACCACGCCAAAGAAACTGCTTCACCGATCGAGGTCGGTCCGGACGCCTCGTTCCTCATCAACATTGCGACCGGTTGGCTAGAGTTTGCGCGATGGCGAGGGGGCGACAAGACCTCCTATGCTCGATTCTTGCAGGTGATCAGCGCCTTTTCTGAGATCGCCAAGCGTAATGATGACGACCATGCCGATTCGATGCTCGGGATCCAGCAACTGGAAACAGCAGCATCACGGCTGCCGGGAAGCTAGAACCGATGTCGGAGCGACCCCCAAGAATGCGCCCACTGGAAATCCTTCACGACGACGATTCGTTCGTCGCGGTCAATAAACCAGCAGGGTTCAGTACCGTCAGCGAAAGGTGGGACCATCAGGCGCCCTGCCTGATCGACTTGCTGTGGGATCTATGGAAGCAGAAAGATCCCGAAGCACTGAAACCTCATGTGGTCCATCGCCTCGACAAGCAAACCTCCGGGGTGATCCTGTTCGCCAGGAATGGTTCCGCTCAATCTCACCTGAGGCAGCAGTTCATGAATCGGGAAGTGCAAAAGCGTTACGGCGCACTGGTCTCCGATCTTCCATCTCCTGCCAGAGGCACCAGCATTTTCCATGTAGATGAAAATCCTGCCCGACCCGGATCGATGCGATTCCAATCCGATGGCAAGGAGTGTGTCACCGATTACCGGGTACTGGAGGCTTTTCGTGACCACAGTTGGGTCGAAGCATCCCCCAGTACCGGAAGGACTCACCAGATCCGCATGGTGATGGCAAAATTGAAAACGCCCTGCGTCTGTGATCCACTCTATGGTGATGGAGAGTCCCTGTTCCTCTCCTCCTTCAAAAAGGGCTACCGCCCCCGCAAATCGACAGTGGAACGGCCACTACTGGGTCGGCTCGGCCTCCACGCCCTTTCCATCTCGGTGCTCCATCCAGTGACGAACCAACCGATCACCATCGAAGCGGACTTTCCCAAGGATCTCCGGGCAACTCTACGACAATTGCGACGCTGGAGCCGGGTCTAGACCTGTACTGTTGACCCCCTTGCTTCGACAAGTTAATCCACTGCCATGGAAAAGGTGATCCAGATGAACCCCCCAGACCCACGCACCGTCTCCGATTGCGTGATCCTCGCCGGGGGACTGGGGACCCGCATGGGGCAACCCAAGGCTCTGTTGAAGTTGGACGGCGTCACCTTGTTGAAGAGGCAGCACGATCAACTCTCTGCGCTTTTCCCCCGCATCTCCGTTGCACTCAAGGACCGGAGTTTGCTCGACTCCGTCGAGGATCTGTCATGGCACCAGGTATTACTCGATCCTCCCGAGAGTCGCTGTCTGGTCGACGTGATCGGATCGATCGTCGAGCGACTGGCGGTACCGGTCTTCGTTGCCGCCGTCGACTTGCCCCTTCTGAACTCCGCCACCGTTTCCACCATCTGCTCTCACCACAGCCCTGGGATCTCGGTGATTCCGGTCGATGGTCAACGCCCTCAACCTCTGGCTGCTGTGTGGGACCCCTCCGCACTCGAATTTTCTTCCCCACCCGACGGTGATCTGGCGTTGCTGGCCTGGGTCAAGAGGTCCAGCACCCGACTGCTTCAATGGCCCGAACACTTCTCCCCAGCTTCGGAGCCACCGACACAAAACCCATTCAAGAATCTCAACTCACCGACAGATCTTGATTCGTGGGGACCACTCGCTTGAGTGCTTCCCCGGTGCCAGCCCGAGAACGGCTGATGACCCTGCAACGAACTCTCTCCGAGCAGACTCGTCGAGAAATTGACGATTCGATCATCGACCCCAGTGGTGCACTACCGCGCTGGCGAAAGACATACTACGAGGCCAGTGAGGGGCTCCTTTCCCCCATCTCCATCGGCCAACTCTCGCAAGACACCAGCGACTTTGATGTGGTCCACTTCGGCGATTATCACACCCTCAGAGAATCTCAGAAGGGCCCTCTGAGAGTCATCGAATCATGGCTCCAGAGTGGCAAAAAAGTAGTGCTCGCTACCGAAGCATTCCACATCGATTCGCAACCACTGCTCGATCGCTGGTGCCGCAGAGAAATCGATGACGAGCAATTATTGAAGGAATCTAACTGGGATCATCGATGGGGCTTCCCATGGAAAAACTACTCGCTCCAGCTGGAGTTCTGCCGGGAAGCCGGCTTGCCAGTGATCGCCCTCAACTCGGAACCGACGGTTGTCGGCGACTCCTTCAACGCTCGGGAAAAGATCGCTGCGATGAGGATTCTAGAAGTTCTCGAACAGTTCCCGGATGCGACCCTGGCGGTCATCTTTGGCGATCTTCATGTCGCTCCAGAACACCTCCCAGCGAAGATCTCCCTGCTGGCGAAGCGAACCGGAATCGAACCACCTCGCCAGACCACGGTGTTTCAGAACCTGGATCGTGTCTACTGGGAGCTGGCCAGGACCGGTCTGGAGCAATCGGTCGCAGCAGTACGGATCGGCGAAGACCGATTCTGCATGATCAATACAACCCCGATGGTAAAGCACCAGTCCTATCTCAACTGGCAGTTGAACGAGGAGGAACTGGAAGAATCCAGTGGAGTGCACAATCTGCCATCGATTTCATCGACGATCATGTCCGATCAGGTATGGATGATGATCGAGACCATCTGCGGCTACCTTGATATACCCACCAAAGGCCTCGACGGCTTCACTGTTCACACCGGAAGAAATCTCGACCTGCTCGATCGTCTCAGAAACACCCATTCCCTGGGTCCTGAACAGATGGAACTTGTGAACTCCCAGCTGGCGCGAGAAGAGTCGTGCTATCTACCCGATGCTCAGGTCATCGTCCTGGGCAACCTATCGATCCGTCATGCCGCAGAGGAAGCGTCTCATCACATCAACTCGGTTAAATGCAACGAAACCAGTGCTTCCAGTGATCCACTCCAGCACTTCTATGAGATCGCCATCCGTGAAGCGATTGGCTACATCGGCACCAAGATCATCGATCACAAGAGAGCCTGCATGGATGTGAAAGAACTCGAAACATTGCTGGGCGAATTGAGCGGTCACTCTCTCGATCCTCTCCTCAAGGCAACCCGTCAAACAGTTCGCGCCTCCCTGCTCCATATCGAAAACGAACAGACCTGGCTCGAAGGGAATGGCAAGATCCCGACACCCGGCCCATTGCCCCTGCGAGATGAGGACATCCGCATCGGCACTGCTCACCTCATCGGCTACCGATCAGGGGAGAAGATCTACAAGTGCCTGGTGGCAGGGAAGGTCAAGCGATCGGAGGTCCGGAAGCTGTTCGAAACATCTTTGCGCGACCCTGCGGATGCAAGCCACTCAACATGGCTCGACTGGGCCAAGCGCTGTTATGAGGCGGATTCCTCTTCTTCATCGTCGAGCAATTCCAACCGAGGGTAGAGGATCCCGGGAGGATTGAGGATTGCACCTGGCTGTAGCAAGTGCTCGGTCCCCAGTTTCATCACCGCAGTTTCAGGGTCGGCTGTGGCGTCGGAAAAAGTCGCTGCCATCTTGGTCGCGCTGACCGGCAAGAACGGTAGTAGCAGTAATGAAACTGCATGCACCAGTTCCAGCAGTGCTGCCAGGTCTGCACCGCATCGTTCCAGGTCAACCTTGCGACTCTTCCACGGTGCTGCTGCATCAAAGATACGATTTCCATGACGAGCCAGGGTCACGACTCGGTCGAGAGCATCTCTGAATCTCTGTCGATCGAGAGATCTCGCCCACTGCTCCCGAGCCTCGGAAACCACACTCAAGACCTCTTCGAGGAATGGAGAACTCTCCACCCCGGCAGGCACCTTGGTCTCAAAATTCTTGGCCGTGAAAGTCAACACGCGGTGGGCAAAGTTACCCACTACATCGGACAGTTCATCGTTATTCCTCTGGATGAAATCTTCCCAGGTGAAGGAAGAGTCTTTACCCTCGGGCGCAATCGCTGTCAGGTAGTAGCGAACTCGATCCGCATCGAATTGCTCAAGGATCTGTTGTGCAGTGACACCGACCCCTTTCGACTTGGAAAACTTTTCACCTTTGAAGTTGAGATACTCGTTCGCAGGAATCGACGTGGGCAACCTGAAGTCACCATGCCCCAGCAGCATCGATGGCCAGATCACTGCATGAAAGATGATGTTGTCCTTGCCGAGAAAGTGGACGATCTCCACGTCTTCATCGGACCACCAGGATCGCCATTCATTCTCCTGCCCCCTCGCCCTGAACATTTCACGAGTGAAGGAGATGTAACCGATCGGGGCATCGAACCAGACGTATAAAACCTTGTCATGCGCCTCTTCCAGGGGCACCGGCACACCCCATTCGAGGTCTCTGGTGATGCTCCTGGCGGGCAATCCCTCCCGTATGATTCCGCGGGAGAAGTTTCGTACATTGTCACGCCAGCCTTGACGACTCTCGAGCCATTCTTCCAGCCTCTCCTCATAACGATCGAGCCGAAAGAACCAGTGTCGGGTCGAGGTGAGTTGAGGATTGGATCCGCAATTGACACAGCGGGGCTTGATCAGCAGATTCTGCTCAAAGGCACCACCGCACGCATCGCATTGATCTCCACGGGCATCACTGGCGCCACACAGCGGACACTCCCCTTCGACATAGCGATCGGGGAGGAACATGTCGCAATCCGTACAGCGGAACTGGTCCGTGACCTTTTCCTCGATATCGCCTCGATCGCGAATCTTGAGGAAGAACTCCTGCGCCAATTCCTGGTGACCTTCACAGGTGGAAGTTCCGCTGTAATGATCAAAAGAGATTCCCAGAGCCGCAAATCCTTGCTCCTGGATGGAGCGATATCTGTGCACCACTTCCTCTGGAGTACTGTTTTCTTTCTGGGCAGAGATCGTGATGGGAACCCCATGATCATCACTGCCACAGATGAAAATCGTCTCGACTCCGACCTGGCGCAGATATCGATTGTAGGTATCCGCCGGAAGGTAGACCCCAGCGATGTGCCCCAGATGCGGATGGTTATTGGCGTACGGTAACGCCGCTGTGATGAGCACCCTGCGCGAAGTCATCGAATATCTCCCTGAGAGATCCCTCACTCGGCTGGATTGCCGGAACCTTGATCTTCTGCAGACCGCTGAGCAGCCTCGGCGGTCTGAGTGTAGGCCATCTGTAAATCTCTCACCAGATCTCGGATCATCTTGTCCTCTTCTGGATCTCGATTACCAGCGGTCTTCTTCTCGAGTACCGAGAGGAGATTGATCGACTCCCTGGCGAGCTTGAGATCGAGCATCCTCTCGCCACTCCTGGGATCGGGGATCTGCCCCAGAGCCATCAAGGCCGGGTATGCGATCTGCTGGACCAGAGATGGGAAGAGTGGGTCCCCCTCGACCGCAGGGGCATCGGTTCCCTCTGTGACAGGATCAGCACTGGCATCCAGTTCCCTGGCGATCTTGGCCTTTTCATCCTGGGCACGCTTCTTCCAGTCGTCATCGATTCGCTTGTCCGGGTCAGTCACGAATCGACTTCCTCTCCATCGCAGCACCGATCAATCCGCTGAATAACGGATGAGCATCATAGGGCTTTGACTGGAACTCTGGATGGTACTGACATGCAACGAACCATGGATGATCTACCACTTCGACCACCTCCACCAATTCACCATCGGGAGAGGATCCTGCAATCCTCATCCCCGCTTCTGCGAGTCGGTCACGGTAAAGATTGTTGAACTCGTACCTGTGCCGATGGCGTTCGCCCACCTCTGAACGCCCGTACTCCTTGAAGCAGGTCGAATCATTGGAGAAGCGGCAGGGCCATGAGCCCAATCGCATCGTTCCACCCTTTTCAGATACGCCTTCCTGCTCCTCGAGCAAGGTGATCACGGGATCGTTGGTGTCCTTGTGGATCTCGGTCGAGGACGCTCCCTCGATTCCCAGGACATTTCTGCTGTATTCGATCACCGCCGCATGCATGCCATAACAGATCCCCAGGAATGGGATCTTGTTCTCCCTGGCGTAGCGGATCGAGTTCACCTTGCCTTCCAACCCACGCTCTCCGAACCCACCCGGAACCAGGATTCCATCGACGCCGCCAAGCACCGCCGCGGCATCTCCTTCAACCAGATCCTCCGCTTGTATTCGGCGGAATCTCACGCGCGCTCGGTGGTGAATCCCACCATGGGTCAACGACTCGTAGATCGACTTGTAAGAATCGGTGAGCTCGATGTATTTGCCGATCACTGCGATCTCGACCTCCGATTGGGGAGAACGCAACGACTCGACCACCTCGATCCAGCGATCCATGTTGCCAGATCCAGGCTGACGACCGAAATGCTGGAGGATCTTGCCATCCATCTGCTGCTGCCTGAGCACCAGTGGTAGCTCATAGATCGAAGTCTCTACATCCTTCTCGATGAACACGGAATCGACGGGAACGTTGCAGAAGAGTGCAATCTTGTCGCACACCTCCTGTTCGACATCGATTTCGGTCCGACAGACAAGGATGTCCGGAAGGATTCCGATTTCTCTCAGACGTCCCACCGAATGCTGGGTCGGCTTGGTCTTGATCTCTCCACTGGCTCGAAGATAGGGCAGAAGTGTCAGATGGATGAAGAGGACATTCTCTCGACCATGCTCATGGCCGAATTGCCGCAGTGCTTCGAGGAACGGAAGGCTCTCGATGTCTCCCACGGTTCCACCCACTTCGGTGATCACCACATCGACATCGGTGGACCCTACCTTGGCGATGCACTCCTTGATCTCATCGGTGATATGGGGAATGACCTGGACCGTCTTGCCGAGGTAATCACCTCGTCTCTCCCGTTGAATCACGGTCGAATAGATCTTGCCCGTGGTGTAATTGGAGTTGGCACTGATCTCGCAGGAAGTGAAGCGCTCGTAGTGACCCAGATCGAGATCCGTCTCGGCCCCGTCCGGCGTGACATAGACTTCACCATGCTGGAATGGGCTCATCGTCCCCGGGTCGATATTGATGTAGGGGTCGAACTTCTGGAGGGCGATCTTCAAGCCGTGGCTCTCGAGGAGGGAGCCGATCGCTGCACTCGTAAGTCCTTTGCCCAGACTGGAAACCACTCCACCGGTCACAAAAATGTACTGTGTCATGAACTGTCGTCCGTTTCCCCCCGGCCAGGGTTTTCCGCGGGACTCCACCCGCTCTCTCCCTCGCCACCCTGCTCGTTCCGCACCGCGCGGAATTTCTCCACAAATCGCCTGTAATCCTGCTCCGTATCGATCCCCGCCTCGGCGTGATCGACGATTCCAACTCTGATCTCACACCCTGACTCGAGCAAGCGCAACTGTTCCAGTCGCTCTTGCTGCTCCAAAATCCCCCTGGGGAGCTGAGGAAAGCGGCCCAGGACTCCCCTGCGGAAGCCGTAAATTCCCATATGTTGGAGCCAACCCCCCTCAGGAACCGCATCCTCTACCGTTTCGGGTACCGCTCTCCGAGTAAAAGTGAGTGCCCGCCCCTGAGGGTCGATGAGTACCTTGACCCGGTTAGGATTGTGGAAATCTTTCAAGGAGGAGTGGCCCGAACGGCGGATGGCCAGGGTCGCCACTCCACAACCGGAATGATCCTCCAGCAACTGGATCAACCGTTCCACATGGCCCGGATCCATCTCCGGCTCATCCCCCTGCACGTTGATCACCAGATCCTGGTCTGCCAGATCGAGTTGCTGGCACGCATGAGCCACGCGATCGGTTCCAGTGGGAAGGTCGGCAGGAGTCACCACCGCCTGGCCGCCAAATCCTGCCACGACCTCGGCGAGAGCATCTCCATCGGTAGCGACGACCACCCCATCCACGTCTGAAACCTGAAGACAGAGTTCATAAACGTGGCGAATCAGCGGCCAGCCGGTCTCGTCTCGCAACAACTTTTGCGGAAGTCTCTGCGAGGCCAGACGCGCAGGGATGACGATCATCTTCGTCATGGCATGAGGATAAGCGTGGCAGGTGTCCCTGTCCACCAATCGAGCGGTGGATCAGCGCCATCCCCCCGACACCGACCCGCGAAAGCGATCAGGACGATCCGGTGACAGGACGATCAGGTGACAGGGGTCTGGGTGAGGCTCTTGTGAAGGTCTTCCACCCGATCGAGCATCGCTCGCATCGGGAAGTGACGACGAACATGCTCCACTCCGACCACCACCTGGTTGCGCGCCCGTTGAGGATCCGCCAGCAATCGCTCCCCTTCCTCGGCCAGTGCCTCGGGATCCCCCGGTCGAACCAGCGTGCAGATGCCCTCTTCCCCCAGCAGCGAGAGGATCTCTCCCCCGCCGGTGGCGATGGTAGGAATCCCCCGAGCAAGCCCCTCCAGCATGTGTAGACCTGCTCCCCCCCAGTCGCTGACCAGCATCAACACATCAAAAGCTCGATAAACCGCATCGATATCTGCCGGAGGAGCGGCAAAAGTCAGGTGCCCCTCGAGATCCATCGTCTTGCAGACTGACCGAAGCCGGCGTTCATCCGGACCTTCTCCCAGCACCGTGAAGACTACATCTCCAATCTTCTTTCTCAACAATCCCGCAGCCTCGAGGAAATCGTCGAGCCGTCTCCCTTTATCGAGCCTTCCAACGGTTCCGATCACCGGGATTCCCCTGGGACTCCACGCTTCCCGAACCACCTCGGGAATCTCGATACCGTAAGGAATGACGCGGATCTTATCCTTGGAGATTCCCAGTTCTCCGACCAGATGCTCCCGCAGATCCTGATTGACGACGATCACCGCTGCGGCATGACGCGTCGCCCGGGCGGACCGCTCGCCACCCAACCAGGAGTGCACGGTATGGACCATCGGACGACCGAGGGCCTTGGACAATCTCAGTGCGATCTTTTGCGCCCCCAGTCCGCCTGTGGCATGAACCACCGCCGGATCGAAGTCTTGCAGAAACAACATGAGGCGACGACGGGCCAGCCAGGAGGAGGGATATTGGAATACCTCGGCACCGATCTCGCGGAATCGCGGCAAGAAGACTCCACCACGACACACCATCTGGATCTCGTGCCCACGCTGGATCAAACCTTCGGCAAGGCCCAGTGCATGAGTCGTGGGCACCGACCAGTCGAGTCGCCCTCCTACCAGTAATATCTTCAAGGATCCCCCATTCTCCCGGTCCGTATCCATCCCTGTCCTTGCCGACAGACTTGCCTCAGGATATACGACCTGGAAGACCCCGACCATGAGGAGGTACCCGAGGTGGCGGATTTCGCTCCGGATGATTCCTTCGATTCGATCGCCCTGGCCAGTGGTGGCCTCGATTCCACCACCGTCCTGGCCATCGCCATCTCGCGAGGATTTCGCCCGCTCCCACTGACTTTTCGTTATGGCCAGAACCACTCGATCGAGACGCAGCAGGTCGGATGGATCGCCCGCTCCCTCGACCTGCCGCCACCGCTGATCCTCGACTTACCCTTCGACCACATCGGTGGATCCGCGCTGCTCGGCTCATCGCCCATCCCCGATGAGCCACAACAGGGGGCCAGCCAGCGCCAGGAGATTCCTACGACCTACGTTCCGGCAAGAAACCTGGTCTTCTTGTCGCTGGCGGTGGCCGCGGCAGAAGCACGATCGGTTCGCGACATCTGGATCGGAGTCAATGCTCTCGACTACAGCGGCTACCCCGATTGCCGCCCGGAATTTCTCGAAGCGTTCCTGCTTGCAGCCCACCGAGGGACGCGGGAAGGGTCGAGCCAGTCGGATCAACCGTGGTGGAGATTACAGTCCCCGCTGGTGGAGATGAGCAAAGCCCAGATCATCCGCACTGCGACGGAACTAGGTGTGGATCTATCGCTCACCCTCTCCTGTTACGCTCCCGACGCCGAGGGCCAGGCTTGCGGGCGATGCGATTCGTGTGGGCTCAGAAGACGAGGGTTCGAAGAGGCGGCGATTCCTGACCCTACCAGATACCAAAATCACGGTTAATTGGGGCGATTCCTCGGCTCCATTGGCAGAGATTCCAATACTCGCCTAGAATCGTTCCGAACTGAAGGAATCCACATCGAAAGGGAGCCCCGGTGGGTAGCCACATTCTCGTGACCGGCGGTGCTGGCTTCATCGGAAGTCACCTATGCCAACGATTACTCGAACGTGGTGACGAGGTGCTCTGCCTCGATTCCTTCACCGATGACTACGACCCGGCTCTCAAGCACGCCAACATCGAACCCTGCCTGTCCAGCAACGGATTCGAACTGATCAAGGGCGATATTCGTGATCGACAGTTGCTCCAGCAAATCGCCAGGACCCGCAGCATCGATAGCGTGATCCATCTGGCAGCCAAAGCCGGGGTCAGACCTTCGATCCGCCAGCCCGCTCTCTACGTTGACGTCAATCTCAATGGCACGGCGAACTTGCTGGAGATGGCCAGGGAACATTCCATCGACCATTTCGTCTTCGCCTCGTCATCATCGGTATACGGTGAAAGAACCGAGACGCCCTTCAAGGAGAGTGATCCGGTCGATCATCCAGTGTCCCCTTATGCAGCGACCAAGAAGGCGGGGGAACTGCTGTGCCACACCTTCCATCACCTGCACGGCCTCAACGTCTCATGCCTGAGATTCTTCACCGTCTATGGCCCGAGACAGCGTCCAGAGATGGCGATCCACCTGTTCACCCGGTTGATCGAACAGGGGTTGCCGGTCCCGATGTACGGGGATGGATCCTCTGAACGAGATTTCACTTACATCGATGACATCACTGCAGGGGTTCTCGCGGCCCTCGATCGCTGCGATGGGTATGAGATTTTCAACCTCGGCAATCACGACAGCATCCGCCTCGATCATCTGATCGAATCGATTGCGGCCTGCTGTGGTCAGCCCTACACCATCGAACCTCATCCCTTCCAGTCGGGAGATGTATCCAAAACCTGCGCCTGCATCGAGAAGTCCAGAGCGAAGCTTGGCTACGAACCGGCAGTCTCGATCGAGCAGGGCCTGAAGCAATTCCATGACTGGTTATCATCACAGGACCAGAAGAGTAACGGCTGATTGAGGGAGGCTACCTTGTCCACAACCGAGAGAATCCGGATGGTCGCCGTCGGCCCGGATGACGCTGCTGAGAAGGCCCAGTGGCTTGAAGCACTCGGCAACGCCATCGACTCCAATTCCTTCTGTCTCGGAGCAGAGGTGGATAGGTTTGAATCCGCCTGCAAGGAACGGCTCGGCGTGGCGCACGCCTTTGGCGTCTCGAGCGGTACCGATGGGCTGAAGGTGGCGCTCAGCGCCGTTGGAGTCACCTCCGGAGATGAGGTGATCGTTCCCGCCTACAGTTTCTTCTCCACGGCATCGGTGATCGTCCAGTTGGGTGCCGTGCCGATCTTCTGCGATCTCGATCCCGACACTCTTTGCATCGACCCCGCTGCTGCAGAGACGCTGATCTCGTCGAGGACTCGAGCCATCCTTCCGGTTCACCTCTACGGTCAAACCGCTGACATGGATGCGCTGCTAAAGATCGCGCAGAAACGGCAGATTCCCATCGTCGAGGATGCTGCCCAGGCGTTCGGTGTCTTCCAGCGGGGGCGCCCCGCAGGAGCCATCGGAGATGTGGGCGCATTCTCCTTCTACCCGACCAAAAATCTCGCGGCAGCAGGAGATGCGGGAATGATCGTTTGCCAGGACGACGAGATCGCCAACAAGGTACGACAGTTGAGGGTTCACGGAGATGCTGGTGGCTACAATCATCAGATGCTGGGCTGGAATGCACGAATGGACGGATTTCAGGGCGCCATCCTGTCTCTGCAATTACAGCGACTCGATGAGCGACAAGCGATCCGCCAGCGCAATGCCAAGGAATACCTCCACGCATTGAAGGAGCATCACCTGACCTCGAGGGTCGTCCCCCTCGGGCGCACCTCGGGATCGGATCACTGCTGGCACCAGTTCATCGTGCAAGTCGACGATCGTGACCAGATTCGCGACCAGCTCGCCGAGCGTGGAATCGACTCGGGGATCTACTACCCCTCCACTCTTCCTCAACAAAGTTGCCTCGCCAGCGATCGGTATCTCTCGGATGATCTCGCCGAGTTATTCCCGGTGGCACAGCGAGCTGCGCGCAGGGTGCTGGCCCTTCCCGTACACCATCGGCTGCTCGAGGGAGACCCCACGAGGGTGATCCAGGCGCTGGCGGATCTCATCGGTGACCGGGGGGGAATTAAAAATGGGAGGTGATTGTCGGTATAAGGGGTTCCGACAGTCACACTCCCAACAGCGAGGAAGAGTTGAATAATAGCGGTGGGAAAACTAAATCTCCTTGCCGCTGCTTGTTAATATGCATTCTTCATGCCAAAGTTGTTAGCCCCTCAGAATAATTGGGCTATCTACCAGAATTCATGGAATAAATGCCGAGTAGAGGCAATTTGTACCACATCTCTTGAATGCCTCTATAAACTGACCCACCGACCCCTTATCCCTATGTCATGAACACAGATGGCCAGGTTCAGCCAACTCTACTGGCTGCCCTCAGCCAGGCCGGCCTGCTGAATTTCGCTGAGACGTGCATAGAGTCCCCCTGCAGATCGCAGCTGTTGGTCGGTGCCCTGCTCGACGATTCGACCGCCATCGAGGACCACCACTCGATCGACATCACGAATCGTCGAGAGGCGATGAGCCACCACCAGCACGGTCCGATCCTTCATCAACTGTTGCAGCGCCCGATGGACCCGCTGCTCACTTTCTGAATCGAGTGAAGCGGTCGCCTCATCGAGAAGCAGGATGGGAGCATTCTTGAGGATCGCCCGAGCGATGGTGATGCGTTGACGTTGGCCGCCGGAGAGGCGATCTCCTCGCTCACCGATGACGGTGTCGTAGCCGCTGGGCAGAGCCAGAATCTCTTCATGGACCGAGGCGGCTCGTGCCGCAGTTTCGATCTGCTGATCGGTGGCTTCAGCATCACCTCCCCCTATATTCTCCTTCACCGTCGTGTGAAACAAAAATGGTTCCTGGCCGACGATGGCGATCTGATCCAGCAGCGAGGAATGAGTCAGGTCTCGATATTCGATGCCATCGAAATAAACAGCTCCTCCAGTCGGTTCCCTGAACCTGGCCAGAATATCGAAGAGGGTCGACTTGCCCGAACCG
>DUAN01000120.1:23618-23919 GCA_012960845.1 Planctomycetota bacterium
ATAGCAGGACAAGATCGCCGCCATGAACACTGCAAAATCGCCGAAGGTCACATCGACGATTCCATCGGTGATCACCCAACCTCCGACGGCAATGGCAAACGCTGCAATCAGGTTGTACAGGCCTTCGACCAGGCTCCTACCCTTGGCCCGAGCGACCTCGGTACTGACCTGGGCACGCCGAAGATTATCAGAGGTGCGTTCAAATTCCTTCTGACGTTGCTGCTCGAGCCCAAAACTCTTCACCACCCTGATTCCAGAGAGCAACTGGGACAACTCCTCCGTCGTCTCTCCAGCATGGGAG
>DUAN01000121.1 GCA_012960845.1 Planctomycetota bacterium
ACCGGCCAGTTGTTGTGCTCGACCCAGCGCCCGGGATGCGTCTTGCAGATCCCCGGCAGCGGAGCCCGCCTGGTCATTCCCATCTTCGGCACCACCACTCGAGGCTTCTTGTTGCCTCCAGCGATCGAGTTCAGCACGCAACTGGGCGAGACGCTGTGCGAGAGATGCGATCCGCTGGCCGTCGCGATCCGCGGCATCCCGCAGAGCATCACTGGCCTGGGCGAGCGCCTGCTGCTGTTGCTCTCGTGAACCGGCCGCCGCAGAGACCGCCTGCGGCTCGCCAGTCGTCGCCGCGGCAGCGTCCTTCGCCGCCTCGGCAGCTCTTGCCAGCGCTTCACTGGCAAGACTCAACCCCTCCAATGCAGCGGCGGCATTATCATCGCCTCGCTGGGCATCATCTGCAGCTTCTCGGCGGAGAGCATCGACACTCTGTTGAACCTGTGCAGCGGCCATCGCCTGCTCTCGAGCACGCGCCGCCAGGCGCTGGCGCGCGGCGGTCTCTTCTCGATTGTCATCGGTACCCAGCGCTGCGGTCTCCACGGCATCCTGCCGCGCATCCTGCTGGATCCGGGCGACCCTGAGGGCCACCGCCTCGATGCCTTGCTGACGGCGAGCTTCACGGGAGATGTCATCTGCGATGTCATGGGCCTCTACTGAGAACTCCCTCGCCTTACTGGTAGAGTCCTGGTCACTGGTAGAGTCCTCGGCTCCGTCGAGTTGCCCCTGTTCTGCGGCGATCTCGTCGATGGCACTGCGAACATCCTCGAGGTCCTGAGCATCTTGCTGGGCGGTTTCGGCGGCCGCAGTACGATCCCGCAACGACCGCTGAGCATCCGCAATCTCGCCAATCTGCTGCAATCGTTGAGCCACATCCTCGAGGCGTTGATCGACCTCTTCCCGATTGACCTCACGCTTCTCCAGAATTGCCAGCACCAGTTCCAGATTTTCTCTGACCTTTCGGACCGTTTCGAGGGCCACGATGTAATCTTCCGATTCGAGCGCTTCCGTGACAGACTTCATGTCATCCTCGAGCAGAGCCCTGACGATTCGTTCTCGCGCAGTTCTCAAGCGACTCGAGTCTTCTGGTTGCTCCTCCTCCAGTCGCTGAGCCAACGATTCCATCTGAACCTGCAAGGATCGGAGATATTCTCGAGACTCTTCCTGCAGCCTGGCCAGACGATTTCCAGTCTGTGCCGATAGATCTATCGGGATCAAGACCATCAAGAGAAGGAGGAGCAAGAGCCACCGGCTGTCTCGCTTCTTTAGCATCATCATCGCTGATCTCCTTCTGGCTTGTCCCCGCCGAGGGACTCCCTGACCTTGTCCTCAATTCGATTCTCGAGATCTTTTTCCGATCGGAGCAACTCCTCGAGTTTGCGAATCACAGTGCGTAGATCTCCCCACTCTTGCAAATCAGACACCACATCCGAGAGTCCGCGCTCCACTCGCCGAACCGCATCCAGTGTTTGATCGGCATCCTCGGTCGTGGCTTCCCCTGAGGCGGACCGAGTCGCCAGCTGATCCAGCGCTTGCCGAGCAGGAGTGATCTTCTCCGTCCCCAACGCATCGATTCGCTCCTTCAGTTCCTGGATCCATGCCAGTTCCTGGGCATCACTCATGCGATTCCGGATCAGTCTCTGGGAGATGGTCGCCAGCCTCTCGGCGGCATCTTCCACCCGGGTCGAGACTCTGTCCTGGCCATTACGGGCATGACGAACGATCGGCGCCTGGGTACTGGCTTCTTCACCAGAACTCAACGCATCTCGCACGTCTTCCAGTTCCCTCCGTACCTCGCGCTGGACCGTAAAGGTCTCCTCGAGCCTCTCCTTGAGCAGAGTCAGTTCATCCTGGGTGACCCTCTCCAGTTCCTCCTCGCTGAGAACGCTGAGGATCCAGGTCCGACTGGACCCGATCTGCTCGAGGGCATCGAGGGCGGTCGCGTGGTACTGAACCCGCTGACCGGCGCTCAATCCCCACGTCGAAAGATCGATCTGAAGTGCTTGAGATGCCTCCGTCGAAGTTCCTTCCACTCGACCGATCTGATCGAGTGCAATTTCCTTCGGCTCCCATTCACCCTCCAATTCTGGAGAGAAGATCAGTTTTCCTGAATTGACGCCGTAGTCATCGAGGACTCGAATCGACAGATCCAGCAGCGCTCTCGGTGTGATCTCGATGTTCTGGCCCGGCTCCTCGATGGTCACCTCCGGAGAACGATCGGGGATCACCGCAATTCGCCAGACGATTGGATTGTCGTTGGCAAAACCTTGCTCTGAATCGAGCGAAATCCACCATCGTCCATTCTCCTCTGCGACGAACGATCCCCGAAGAGTCCGACCATCCTCGATGGCGACCTCTGATTCGATGAACAGTTCCTCATCTCCGCTGGGACGACCTTCGACACGAACGGCTCGAGTCACATCGATGCTGGTATGTGCAAGGAATTCCACGCGGGTACCGGTCGGAGCCTTGACATGGCCGCTCCTGACCGAAGCGGCTTCACTGTTCGATGAGAGTCCCGTGTACTCAGGAAATTCGTAGTAGAGTTCGATCTCCTCGACACGTGGCCTGGCGCGGACCCGGATCGAGTACAAACGGCCGGTGTAATCGCCGCACTCGACTCGAAATTCGATGTCTCGCTGGAGATTCTGGAAGACATGGCGGAATCCAGATTCTCCCTTTCGATCCAGCGTGAGTTCTTCGCGCAACTCCCTCCGCCCCTCCTGGGCCGGAAATCGCACCGCGAGATATGCCCGGGCGTTGCCACCTCGGTTCTTCTGGATGTCGACCACCAGCGAGGTTCCCTTGGCGACCACCAGATCCGTATTGACGGGGCTCAAAACTACCAGTTCGTAAGACCTCGGCCACAAATCTCCTTGTAGCAGGATGTTGCGAGCGAAGAAGGTCCGTGCCAGTTCGGGACGCAAGTAGCTGCCAGAAACTGCGGGCACCGCCAGGATCAGGAGTAATCCCATGGCCGCCCACATTCGACTCCATGAGAGAAGCCTCCCCGGCCGCAACTCGTGCATCCGCTGCTCTGCCAGTGTGACCGTCTGTTCGATCAGTGCTGGATTGTAAAGATGTCTCCTGGGATTGTTGGGGTCGGTCAGTTGCACCGCAGTGATGAGAGCGTCCTCCAGCTCACCAGAGGCCGTCTCGACCATCGAGGCCAACTGATCCTCGGTCGCGGGTGTACGTGCAGCCAGCAGGATGGCCCGGAAGGTGATCAGCAACAGGATCAACACCGCAACGATTTGCGCCACCCGGAGAGCCCAAGGAAGATCGGCGACCCAGTCGAGCAGGAACATCGCAATCCCCGCCGCGATCACCACCACCAACCAGCGGAAGCCCCCGGTCATGGCACGCATCCAGCGCCTGCGTGTCCGCAGTTCCCTGATTCTTTGCAGCGCCAGCTGTGGCCTCTGAAGGGGAGTGGGTTGATTCGACTCGATCACGCTCACCTCTCGAAGATGGGCAAGTACTGGAATGGAATCTCCAGGATGATGCAGGCCATCGCAGTCGCATAGTTCGGCCCCACCAGATCCTGCCAGGATCCATCGGGATTTTGCAACGACAGGATGTCAGACCATGTGTTCTTGTGCCACAAGGTCCAGTACTCCCCGCCTCGCTGAAATGCCGCCTGTGTGGCGTAGTACATCCCGTAGTAGTAATCGAATGTATTGAGAGCCTCATACCTGCGTGGGCGATGGCGGGTGAGATAGATCAAGCCGCGATCGATGACCCGATCCTCGTAGATCCCGGCACCATAGAGAGCGGTGACGCCTGCTGCGGTGAGGGGGAAAGTGGTCCTCGATCGCTGAACCCGACCCGTGGGTCCGACCTCGTGTTGATACATGAAGCCGCCACTCTCCACATTCGAGGACTCTCGAACATAGGAGATCGCCGAATCGACCACATCCTTCGGGACATGAATCCCGGCATTTCTGGCCGCACGAAGGGCCATCACCTGGCACACCGTGATGCTCATGTCCGCATCGTCTGCCCCGGGTTGATAGCGCCACCCACCTGTTTCATTCTGCGCCTGAACGATCAAGCCCACCGAACTCTTGAGCTTCTCCTTGACCTTTTCCATGCCAGTCATGCCATAGACCTCGGCGAGGAAAAGTGTCGCAAATGCGTGGCTGTACATGCGCGATTCATCGGTCGAGATGAAGCCGTTGGTCTGGACCGTCCTGAGGATGAAGTCGAGACCCTTCTCCACCTGCTCGCCGTACTTGCCCCGACCTGGCAGGCTCCCCTGGGCCAGAAATGCCAGGCACGCCAGCGAAGTCACTCCGACATGCTTGCCCAGACGGCCTCGATATTCGTAATGAACCTTACGACCGATCTTGTCGGTCCAGGATCCATCGGCATCCTGGGTCTGCTTGAGGAACTCCAGTCCGCGCTCGGCGGCGAGGCGTGCCCGCTCCTGCAATTTCAAGTCGATCACCCGGGTAGAATCGTCATCTCCCCGTGATCCTGATGGAGCTGCTGTTGCAGGAATCATCAACAGAAAAATCATCAGCAGTAATACTGGACGGGTTCCAGTTTGCATCACTTCCCTCCCTCCCAGATCGTCAGTTTCTGGGTCACGCAGGTGGCCTGCGACAGATTCGTCAAGATGATCCTATCACCAACGACATCGATCCTGTCCCCTCCACTCAATTCTGGTCGATAGGCACCGATTTGCGGATTCCTGCGCTTATTCTGTGAGAGAGCACCGATCGCCCATGGATCGCTGCTCGAATCGAGCGGATGAAACAGGATCGCCAGGTTCTCCAGGTCGGAGTAGATGACCCCACCATCGACGAGGGCAGGTCTCGCTCGCGAGGCGTTTCTGGTCAAAGCCTGGTCCCACTTCTCGGTTCGACCGATGTCATTCACCAGCATCGTGGTGAGCAGATCTCCAAACAGCACCAGCCTTCCATCGGCCACCCCGAGCATGTGCGGGCCGATGCCCTTTCCCTCGATCTGGGATCGAATCGAACCGGTGGTAGCATCGATGGCATGAAGTTGAGAGGAATCCAGCGGAGTCACGAACAGGGTTCCCTGATGAAGCACCAGCGGATTGGGAGACCAGTGTCCACCACTCCTTCTCCCTCCCCGTCGGAATCGATTACGCTGGGAGTTCAACGAACTTCGATCGTACTCCGAGATCCACTCGACCTGACCATCCCATGCTCGCAGTGCAGCAACCGCTCCAAGATTGGAACAGCAGTATACGGTTCCATCCTGGACCAGCACTCCGCCGAGAAACGGTTCCCTTGCAGGCTCGCCGAACATCGTCAGCTCGACCTGATTCCCGACGATCGGGCGCGACCAGATCTCCTCGCCAGTCCTTGCATCCAGGCACCAGAGAGTGGCATCGATGTAGCCACTCTTTCTCCAGCCGAGCACCCAAACTTTTCCATCCTGAATCACCGGCATCGAGTTGAAGGAACTGCTTCGCAATATCTCGTTTCGGACGGCACGATCAGCGGTGTCCCAGAGTAATCCTCCGTCACCAGCCAGATCCCAGCACTTCATTCCTCTCGAAGGCAATGAAACCTGGATATCGAAACCGAGGTAGTCTTCTCTACGACTGGCCCGGGCCACATAGGAGCAGATCAGCAGCGATCCATCGGTCGACACCCAGAGGCGCGAATCTGGATCCTGTTCCTCGAAATAGGGGGCTCCGGAGTGGAGATTGTCATTGGCGATCAACTTGCCGGTACGGAGATCATATCTCAGCAATCGTCGGGAGGTGGCAATCGCCAGCCAATCCTTGCCAAAACCGGGAGTCAGCATCGACCCGGGGAGCGACGGGAAATAACTTCGCCCTCGTCCACCGCCATAAGCGATGTGTTGCGAGAAGTTATGAGTCTTCCAGGCGATCACACCCTCTTTGATCGGGTTCTCGGGGAGCGTCACCTGCTCCTCACGACGAGGAACAGGAGCCACCTCCGGCAGCGCCACTCCAAAATCCTCGGCCTGTTCAGTCAGTTGAAGAGCTCGCTGGCTCTGTCCAGTCCGTTGCAGTGCAATCCATCTTCTGGTCAACAAGGATCGGCTGAGTTCCGACTGGATCGCTGAACTCTCCGAATCATCACCCAGTTCTGCCACCACGTCATCCCAGGCCCGGATGGCGAGCCCCGGTTGATCGCGCTCGAGGAATAGATCCCCGGCGGCCACCAGTGCCTGATTCCTGACCTCTGTGAGAGGGTAGAGATCCGCCACACGCAACAGTTCAGCGGGATCCAGTTGCTCCATCGCACGCTGGAACAACGACCGAGCGCGCGAATCAAATTCAGTGCGGTAAACCTGCTGGTGTTCCGGAGGCAGCGATCGCAACACTTCGACAATCTTGTCAGAAAGAGGGCGAGCCACTCGCCAGTTGTCCGAGGATCCTTCCGTCATCAGGGGATCTTCTCCCCAGATCTTTTCATGGAGAACCTGGAGTTTGCGAATCCCGTCAAGGGTCTCCCCGGAATCGAGACGCGAGAGTGCATTGCGGTATTCCTGGATGACTCCGTCGGCACCGACCAGCAGTGGAATCAGCGCCGAACCCACATCCGCGTGAACGACCGATCCAGCAGGCCACCCAAACAGCGCCCAGCAAATCAGCACCCGCAGCCAGCGGGCGTGCAGCGGAGAATGAAATTCGTGGGTCGGAATTGAAGTCATCATCAGGGCAGCCGGAAAACCTTTCGCAGAATCCATTCTACCGTCAGCAGGAGCGTGAACAGCGCCAGAACCCAGCGATGATCCCACAAAGGTTCTCGCTCAGCAGAAATTGGCACTTCTCGCTCCAGCGCCTCCACCCCCGCTGCGATATCCGCGGCGTCCTTCGCTTCATAGTATTTACCTCCGGAGAGTTGTGCAATCTGCTGCAATCTCTCCCGGTCCATTCTCGGATCCGCATACTCCAACTGGGGTACAACTACCCGATAAACGGCACTCGCCACCTCCTCCTCCCGATCGATCAGCGAGATCCGATGCTCCCCCAGTTCACGAGCCTCGATGGTGGCCTCGTAATATTCGGGTCGAGCCGGATTGCGGATCGCCTGGATCTCGAGCGATCCCTGTTCCTCTGCATCCATCCGCTCCAGCCTCAGTTGAGCTTCTTCCTCGGATGTCGGCTTGAAGTCAGGGCCCAGCATCCGTGCCAGCAACTTGACTTCATTGCCGAGCACCACTTCCCGGGGATCGACACTGACGGAGAATCTCTTCGAAGGTCCGAGCAGCCGCGCCGCTCCCACGAATCGAGTGACCTGGCCCCAGAACCGATAGAACCAGCGATTCCCGACCAATCTTCTGAGCCTCCAGGTGTCGTCGGTGAGAGAGATGAAGGTCCGCCCACGGCCGAAGTACTGGAACGCAAAGATCGGTCTCGGCCCGTAGGTGAAATGCTCATCCGTTTCATGAACAGCGAGTGCCACCGCACCCTTGCGCAATTTTTTGACTCGTTGGTACCAGTAGAATCCTGGCATCGTCAGGTCTGATCGACCCTGCCACTGCCATAATTCCTGATTCTTCTCGCTGTCGGAGACCAGTTGCATCACCGGATGCTCCAGTCCCTCGGGTGTCAGCTGGACATGGAATGGATCGACCAGATCGCGGGTCATCGCGCCGCGTTCGTCCGCCTCTTCCAGTTCGACAGGAAGAACCCGCTCGAGTGGATCACCGCGGAATCTTCTCGGCATGAACCACTGTCCCGAGATAAACACGAGGCCCCCACCATGGTCATCGACGAACTCGACAATCCACTCCTTCTGGTTGAGCGAGAGTGCATCCGGTCGGATATCTCCGAGCAGCACTACGTCGTACTGAAACAACTCTTCTCGAGTCCGCGGGAACTCCTTCAGAGGTGGAATTCCAGCGGAAGATTCCTGCGGATATTCCGGGTCTGCTTCCAGCAGCAAGCACTGGGCTTCCATCGTCGGATCGCGAATCAGTGAATTCTTCAGATACCTGTAGTCGTACCTCGGAGGGCCCTCGACATAGAGGACCTTGATCTTCCTGGCCACCACGGTGACCGGTTTTTCGAGGATGTTATTCTCACTGAAGAGTTCTCCTGGCTGATACTCGATCTCGACACGGCAGAGGTATTTCCCCGGCGAACGGGGGGTGAACTCGAGCCTGTGCGGCATCACCTGCCCATCTTTGCCGATTCTTGGGTAGTAGGGCACCCGCTGTTCGATACCACCATCTTCGCGCAACAACTGAAGTTCTGCCCGAACGTCCGCACCCTCGAATCCCTCCGCTGCGATGCGGAAGTCGACCGGAACACGATCTCCCTCCAGCACTACATCTGCAATGTCGAGATCGATCAGCCGGATGTCACGAGGTTCCTCTGCATTGCCGATTCCAATCACATGAATCGGAATCTCGCGGGCTCCGAATCGGCGAGCCACCTCCTCGGGAGTCACGATGCCACCACTATCTCTACCGTCGCTCAGCAACACCATCGCAGCGACAGTTTTCCCTCTGGCATCATCGAGAGTATCTCCCATCGCATCGCCGATGCGGCTCACACGTCCGCGCAATTCGATCTTGCTGGCATCGAATTGCGGCTCCTCCGTCAGCAGACCGGAGCCCTTCTGAAACTTCGGCAGATCGGTGATTCCTCGGACTCCATCGGAGCCGGTGACGATTCGCACATCTGCATCCTGGCGAAGCCGTTCGACAAGATCGCAAACTCCGCCGGTCAAGAGTCCACGCGCGATTTCAATCCGCGTCGTCTCCTCGCTCACCTGGATACCTGCGACCGAGGCGATCGATGCAGGTATCGATGGATCGGACCAACGATCCTGGATTCCCATCGAGAAGGAATCATCGACCACCACCAGAACCGTGGAAGATTCAGTCTGTACTCGCTCACGAGTCAGCGTCGGCTGGAACAGGATCAGCACCAATATCAGGAGTGCGAGAAAGCGAAGTGATCCCAACAGGATCCTTGCGTTGCGCCCCAAATTTCCCATCTCGCCGCGATAGCCCCACGCTGAAATCCCCAGCAAGAGCGGAATGATGACCACTGCAATGACCCAGGGCTCGGGAGCCGCGAGCCATTCGACCCTGGTTTCAAGACGGGTATCCAGCAGACACAGGAGTGGGGACAGGAGTGGAGACAAGATCATTCTGACCCCCGTCTGGCACGGCCAAAGAAGTAGGCCAGTCCCGTCTCTGTGATGAGCAGGGCCAGCACCGTCCAGAAGAGCGGATACCAGATGTCTCCCAGCCCTACTCCCATCGAGTTCTCCTCCAGATCTGAACCCTGGGATCGATCATGGACCACCGAGGGATAGAGGGCAGCAATCTCTTCGGGAGCAGCCAGCACCAGCGCACCCTCTTCAGATCTGGCATTGACTGCAAAAGCATCACTTCGTACTTCGCCAGTATCCGCCTCGAATCGGATCTCGTAGACGCCCGGAACCCAGCGACCCGGCACTTCCAATCGGAATGACCTGCGATCTTCCGTCTCCTTCAATGCCAGTGGCACCGCTCCTCCTTCAGGGGTCAGCATCGTGACCCGAGTCGCATATTGCTCCGAGGAGACCTGCTGCAGCCAAGGTTGACCCAGAGCCAGATTTCGGCCACCGCCATTTCTGAGGATCAGCCAGGGAAACGCTTCGTGAAGAAAGCAAACATAGGCCGGGGTGATGGGGAAATTACTCCAGTCTCGATCCGCTCCGGTACCAAACACCAGCAGCACTCCACTCTCATATCCCTTCTGGACCAGAATCGGAGTCGAATCGAAGTCGTCCAGTGACATCAGAACATCCGATTCAGAAACCGGAGAGAGTGGTTTCCGGTGACCGTGAATCGCCACATCACCGAGGCCCGCTTCGGGGAAACCGGAGAGATACTCCAGCACCGGATGATCGGGACTATCAATCTGCCAGTGAAAAAAGTTCTGGCGTCTGCGGTCTTCGATCGCAGGCCCCGGCTCGTAGGGGAACCACCCCGAACCATCTCGCCATGCGTGGGTCGACCAGCTCTCTGGAATCATTCGAGGGCCGTTGAAGATCAGCACTCCACCACCACGCTTGAGAAAGCCCTCGACCTTCTCCGAAATTTCTTCACTCATCCGCGACAAATCAGCGAGCACCAGTACCCGGGCACTGGCGAGATCTGCGGAATGGAACCGATCTTCTGGGATCACTTCGACCCTGTATGGAGAAAGGCGCACTCCGGTGGGCCCGACCTCATCATTACCCAGCGCGGCGACCAGCCAGTCCGACTCGGATGATTCACTGACTGCGTCCCAGCCGCCGTCCACCACCAGTACATCGACCGCTTCCAGCACCTCGGCAGCAAAGAATCGGACGTCATCACGATCCAGATCATCACTTCTCAGTCGCACCTCGACCCTCGCCACACCAGGCAGCCTGAAGATGTGCGGAAATGAAATGGTGCGACCGTCACCACCCTCGACATCGATCATCCGGCTGCCCTGAACCTCTCCGTCGACCAGGAACTCGACCTCGATTCCAGGCACCATCTCGATTCCACGATTCTCGATCACCGCCTGGAATGCCATTGGAACATCGGAACTGATCAACCCAGAGGATGGGCGTAGAGACACCAGCGAGACATTTCGGGGCCGATCAGGACCCACCGGATGCAAGATCAAAACGGCACCAGAGGCCTCGAGTCTCTCCAGCGCCTCTCGTAATGCCGGTAGTTCAGTACCATCCTCGGAGAGCCAGTCGGCTCGCTGGAAATCGGAATAGATGTGAAAGGACCACTTGCCGCCCTGCTCCTTGGAAAAGTTTGCGGCTTCCGAGATCAGGACTTCAGGTGCAAGTGTCAGCCAACCAGGGGCGAGTTGTTCAAGATCCCCCAGTATTCCTGCCGGCCCCGCTTCCCCGACCAGTTCTGGTAATGGGATCGGTGTTTCCGCCGGTGGCAATCCTCCTACCAGCATCGAAGTACGATCCCCGGCTGCCAGCCCGAGCAGTAGTTGTCGCGCCTGATCACGCGCGGTTTCCATCGTCGTCCTGCTGGTCTTTCGAGCCGCAGTACTCCCCGAAGCATCGATGATGACCGCTTCCTGGCGAACCTGCTTCCCGAGGATGGGAAGAGCATCGGTGGTCAGCGAGGGACGAGCCATCGCCATCACGAACAGAAGTAATGCCAGAGTTCTTAGCAGCATCAGCAACCAGTTCTCGAGGCGGAGACGACGCTGATGACGCTTCATCGCCTTGAGCAGAAACTCCATCGCAGCCCACCGACGACGACGATATCGCTGACGATTGATCAGGTAAATCACGATCGGTATCATGCCCAGTGCAAGGAAGCCGAGCATGGCGGGGTGGATGAAGTTCATCGCTTGCCACCCACCCTACGAACCAGTGCTTCTCTCAGAACCTGGTCAAATCCTTTGGAACAATCTGCCAACTGGTACTGGATTCCACTGTTTCTGAAATCCCTCCGTAATCGTCTCATGAAATCACGAATCTCAACCAGGTACGCTTCACGAACCGCATCCGGATCTGCCAGTTGCGCTGGCATATCCTCCAGTCCCTCGAACAAAGTCATCCTGTTGAATGGAAAGTTCAACTCGTCCGGATCCATGATGTGAAGCACCAGAACATCATGGCCGGCATGCCGAAGTCTTCGTAGGCCATGGACCAGACGATCTTGATCATCGAAGAGATCGGACAACAAAACGATGAGGCAACGACGCTTCAACCGGTCGGAGACTCGACCGAGAACTTCCCCGATATCAGTAGCATCTTGACCCGATTGTTGCGCCAGCACACTGACCATATCCTGAAGATGGCTACGACTCTGAGAGATGGGTGCTTCCGCCCGAATCTTGTCATCGAAGACCAGCGCCCCGACTGCATCTTGTTGCCCCAAGATGAGATAGGCGAGTGACGCAGCGAGCGTCCTGGCATAATCCAGTTTCGTCATCGCTCCCGAACCGTAGGTCATCGACTCGCTGGCATCGAGCACCAGTTGGACCCTGAGATTGGTCTCCTCCTCGAATTGTTTGATGTAAAAGCGATCGGAACGGCCGAAGACCTTCCAGTCGATATGCCGGATATCATCCCCGGGGACATACTCCCGGTGCTCTGCAAACTCCACCGAAGATCCATGGAAGGGGCTTCGGTGCAGTCCTGTGATGGAGCCCTCGACGATCATCCGGGCACGGACGATCAAGCCCGAGACCTTGGCCAGGGAAGCCGGATCGAGAAGTCTCTGCGACTCATCAGACGACATGCGCCGCCGTTTCTTCGAGTAATTTGCGAATGATGTCGTCGGAACTGACTCCCTCTGCTTCTGCTGCGAAGTTGGTCACGATCCGGTGACGAAGAACGGGCAAGGCGACCCTGCGGATGTCATCGCCGGTCACATGGGGACGGCCATTGAGGACCGCATTCGCCTTCGCACCCAGAACCAGGTATTGGCCTGCGCGAGGTCCCGCTCCCCACTCGACATGACGGCGGACGAAATCGGGAGCTTCTTCCGTTCGAACACGGGTCGCCCGAGTCAATCGCAAGGCGTAGCGAATCAGATCATCCGCAATCGGCACGCCTCGAACCAACGCCTGCAACTCGAGGATTCGTTTTCCGTCCAGCACCGACTCCACCTCGACTTCTATTCCTCCTGTGGTGCGCTGCATGATTTCCAGTTCCTCATCCGAGTTGGGATAATCGACGCTGATGTTGAACATGAATCGGTCCAGTTGCGCTTCGGGAAGGGGGTAGGTGCCTTCCTGCTCGATGGGGTTCTGAGTCGCAAGTACGAAAAAGGGTGGAGTGAGTGGATGGCGGTTACCGCCCACCGTGACTTGCTTCTCCTGCATCGCCTCGAGAAGTGCAGCCTGAGTCTTGGGTGGTGTCCGGTTGATTTCGTCTGCCAGTACAACATTGGCAAAAATCGGTCCTGGCACGAAACGGAACACCCGGTCTCCCGTTTCGGAATCGGACTGGATCACCTCGGTGCCAGTGATATCACTCGGCATCAGATCCGGAGTGAACTGGATCCTGTTGAAGGTGAGAGAGAGTGCCCGAGCCAGTGTGCTGATGAGAAGTGTCTTTGCGAGACCCGGAACCCCGACCAGCAAGCAGTGACCGCCAGAGAGTAATGACAGCAGCAACTGATCGATGACCTCTTCCTGGCCGACGATGACCTTTCCCAGTTGTCGACGCAATTCATCGACTGCCTGCTGAATCTGAGAGATGGTGTCTTCACTCACCTCCGCGGCTTCATCCGGGGAAGGCGGGTCGCTGGGAAAGGCCAACTCGCCAGAATCTTCTGCCGGCTCGCTGCCCTCATCTGGACGTTCATCTGCGCTGGTCATGTAGTTTCCTCGTTCCTGGGTCTGGCCAGACGGCGGCTCTCCTCGCCGGGGCAATAACTGCAAGATGGTTCCGGGGGGCAATTAATGACACCCCAGGTGGATGGGTCCTCTGGTCCGTGGAAGATAAAGGGTACCGATTCCCGAGGAAACCTACCGTGATGACTGAATTGGCTCCCATCTACTGGTCTCGCCCCCTCTCGACTCTCCTGCCCGGGTCTCGTTGACTTGGATCCTGCCACCCCTAAACTCTGTCCACTGCCCCTTCCAACGAAATGTCGCCACGGGGTGGTTCCGTCGGATTGTCCGACCGGGAACCTCCCGATCGGCCTGTTTCCTGGCGGAAGAGCGACCTCGAAAGAGTTCCTGCCAAAAGCAGGGAAAGACGAGGGGGTCTCATGACCGACGGAATGAACGCTCGGGAACTGTTCCAGTCCCACAGCAGCCTCACCTATGACGACATCATCATCTTGCCCGGGTACATCGATTTCGGCGCTCAGGATGTGCAACTTCAGACCAAGATCACCCGTGAAATTGAGCTCGCGGCCCCGCTCTGTTCTTCACCGATGGACACCGTCACGGAGACCGAGATGGCCGTGAACCTGGCCTTGCTCGGGGGCATTGGTTTCATTCACTACAACAACACCATCGAGCAACAATCTCGCATGGTCCGCCGGGTGAAGAGATTCGAGAACGGATTCATCACCGAACCGGTCGTTCTCAGCCCTGCCCACAGCATCCACGATGTGGACGAGATTCGCTCCAAGAATGGTTTCTCAGGGATCCCCATCACCGAAGATGGAACACTGAATACCAAATTGGTGGGAATCGTCACCAATCGGGATGTCGATTTCGAGCAGGATCGGTCGACCTTGCTGCGCGACGTGATGACCACCAGCCTGATCACCGCACCCAAGGGAGTTACTCTCAGAGATGCCAACCAGATGTTACGCGAGTCGAAGCGAGGAAAATTACCGATCATCGACGAAAATGGTCACCTCGCCGCTCTCGTTTCCCGCACCGACATCATGAAGAACCGAGAGTTTCCCGATGCCTCGAAGAGTGTCGATAAGCAACTGATGGTCGGAGCCGCTCTGTCCACCCGCCCCGAGGATCGTGAGCGGCTGGAGGCGCTGGTCGAGGCCGGCGTCGATGTCATTGTGATCGATAGCGCCCAGGGCCACTCGGTCTATCAGGTCGAGATGCTGAGGTATATCAAGGAGACCTACCCCGACCTCCAGGTGATCGCCGGCAACGTGGTCACGCAGAACCAGTGCGCAGCACTGATCCAGGCGGGAGCCGACGGAATCCGTGTAGGAATGGGACCAGGCTCCATCTGCACCACCCAGGAAACGATGGCGGTCGGTCGCGGTCAGGCAGCGGCGGTCTATCACTGCTCACAACACTGCAGGGAACAGGGTGTTCCGGTGATCGCCGACGGCGGAGTTCGCGATATCGGACATATCGTCAAGGCGTTATCGATGGGCGCCTCTGCAGTGATGATGGGATTGATGTTTTCAGGATCCTCGGAAACTCCCGGTGAGTACTTCTACCAGAATGGCGTACGGCTCAAACGATACCGTGGAATGGCCTCGATCGAGGCGATGGATGCCGGTGGTGGAAAGAGATACTTCGCCGAAGATGAACCGGTTCGAGTCGCTCAAGGCGTCTCCGGCATGGTGATGGACAAGGGCTCGATCCGTAACCTGGTGCCTTACCTGTGTCAGGGATTGAAGCACGCGTTCCAGGATATCGGAGTCAAGAACCTCGAGACACTGCACACGATCCTCAACAGCGGCGATCTGTGCTTTGAAACCAGAACTCAATCCGCTCAGCAAGAGGGTGGAGTTCATGACATGTATTCCTACGAGAAGCCTGCACTCGGCACCCGAGAGCGTGTCGAGTAACCACGAGATCCGAGAGGAGGCCTGGTGGCCTCGGAAATCAGCAACCAATTCTGTGCGATACTCGATTTTGGATCGCAGTACAGCCAGTTGATCGCCCGACGGGTTCGCGAGAATCGCGTCTACTGCGAGATCCTTCCTTGCACCACTACTGCAAAGGACCTGAAGGATCTCGGGGTTCAGGGAGTCATCCTCAGTGGAGGCCCTTGTGGGGTCTACGATGTTGATGCACCGACCTTTGACGCCGCCATCCTCGAACTGGACTGCCCGGTGCTGGGAATCTGCTACGGCATGCAGGTGGCATGCCAGGCATCCGGCGGACAGGTCACTCCCTCCCAGGAGCGAGAGTACGGCGACACCACCATCTTCCTCAACGAGCCTGACAATCCCATCTTTCACGGCTGTGACGAGCGAATGCAGGTGTGGATGAGCCATGGAGATCGGGTCAACCAGATCTCTTCCGAGTTGGTCGCCATCGCCCACACCGAGAACACTCCTCTGGCAGCGGTTTACGACCCAACTCATCAATTCTGGGGACTACAATTCCATCCCGAAGTGACCCACACCCGTGATGAAGGAAAAATCCTCAACAACTTCCTCTACCGCATTTGCCGCTTTTCTGGTGACTGGGAAATCCAGAACTATGTCTCCCGAGCGGTCGAGGAAATCCGCGAGAAGGTGGGCACCGACAAGGTGATCTGCGCACTCTCGGGAGGAGTCGACTCCTCGGTGGTTGCCATGTTGATTCACAAGGCGATCGGCGATCAGTTGACTTGCTTCTTCATCGACAATGGCGTTCTCCGCCAGGGTGAAGCGGAGCAGGTTTGCGAGGTATTCGGAAATCAGTTCGGACTCGACTTCCGCTTCATCGATGCGAGCGATCGATTTCTCGAGCGACTCTCAGGAGTTACCGATCCGGAGGAGAAACGAAAGAAAATTGGTCACCAGTTCATCGAAGAATTCCGTGAGGCGGCGAAGAAGTTCAAGGACGCCCGATTCCTCGCCCAGGGGACTCTCTACCCTGACGTGATCGAAAGCGTCAGTCCCTTCGAAGGTCCGTCCGCGACCATCAAGAGCCACCACAATGTCGGCGGATTGCCCGACGATCTCGGCTTCGAGTTGATTGAACCACTGCGATTCCTGTTCAAGGATGAGGCCAGGGTGATCGGTAAGGAAGTGGGCCTGCCCGATGAGATCATCCAGCGCCAACCATTTCCCGGACCAGGACTGGGGATCCGCATCGTCGGAGAGGTCACCCGGGATCGCCTGGAGATTCTTCGAGCTGCAGATGCCATCGTCCAGCAGGAGTTAAGTGGCTGGAGTCGATTCCGTGATATCTGGCAGGGATTCGCAGTGCTCTTGCCGGTCCGTTCGGTGGGAGTGCAAGGGGATCAGCGCACCTACGATTGCACTGCTGCCCTGAGAATTGTCGAATCCACCGATGGCATGACCGCCAACTGGATGCTTCCACCGCAGGAGGTGCTCGCACGAATTTCAAACCGCATCTGCAACGAGGTGCAAGGAATCAATCGAGTAGTTCTCGACATCTCCAGCAAGCCTCCATCGACCATCGAATGGGAGTGAAATATTTCATTGTCAATATTTGGAATACTCACAGTCCTCCTCGTCATTATTTCGGTGATCGGGATCATCATGATCCTATCAGGCGGAGGTAATGATCGTGACGGATTGGATTGATTCTGTGACCGCACTTTCTCAGGGTTCTCTTGAAGGCACTGGTTTAAAGATCGCCATTGTCGTTTCACGATTCAGTGGAGAACCATGTCAACGGTTGCTCGATGGATCTCTCGAGCGGTTGATGGAACTCGGCACCTCTCAGCAGGACATCGATGTGACATCGGTTCCCGGTGCGTTCGAGATTCCCATCGTCGCAACGGAACTGAGCAGAGGACGCCCCAGAAAATACGATGCAATCATCACTCTGGGTTGCGTCATCCGAGGCGAAACCCCTCACTTCGATTTCGTTGCTGGTCCCTGCGCAGATGCGCTGATGAAACTACAGAGTTGTGAAAGTCCCTCGACTGCTCTCCAGCAACCTCCCATCATCTTTGGAATCTTGACCACCGATGATCGGGCGCAGGCGCTGGCTCGAAGTGGTGGCGATCGGGGACACAAGGGCAGAGAATGTGCTGAATCCGCCATCGAAATGGCTCAGTTGCTCAAAAAGATCCGGAGTTCAAGGTGATGACCAGTAGTACCGGCCCAAGACGTAAAGCCAGAGAGCTGGCACTCCAGTGCCTTCACCAGTGGGACCAGCAGGGCCATGAGGCTTCTCTCGAGATCGTCGAGGGAGTGATGGACAGCCTCGGTGCCGAGGAAGAAATTCGTCCTCATGCTCGTGTCATCCTGGCGGCATACTGGGAGCGACCTGCCGAAATCGACGAGTGGATCGATTCGGCCAGTGAAAACTGGCGAATGAGCCGCATGGCAGTGATCGATCGCAATGTTCTGCGAATCGCAGCAACAGAACTTCGCTGGATTGAAGATGTTCCGGCACGCGTTGCCATCGATGAAGCGATTGAAATCGTTCGAAGATTTTCTACCGAGAGTTCGACTTCCTTCGTCAATGGCATCCTGGACAAATTGCTGAAGGAATCGGAGAAAGCAGATGATCCTAGGTAAGTTGTTCGGGAATAAAGAACCGAACGACACACCCGAGGAAGAGCAGCTGGGGGCCTTCGCCCGGCTTCGCCGAGGACTGGGAAAAACCAGAGCAGCTCTCGCTTCCGTTTTCTCACTCGGCCGCAAACTCGATGCAGACTTGCTCGAGGAGGTCGAAACCATCTTGATCCAATCAGACTTCGGCCCCTCGGTGGCGATGGAACTTTGCGATGATCTTGAGGCTGCGTATTCCGACCGTGAATTCTCTCCGGATGAAGTGGTTCCTTTCCTCAAGAATAAACTGCGCGACCGACTGGGAGACGGTCATTCCATCTCCTGGGCCCAACAGGGGACCACGGTGATCGTGGTGGCGGGGGTCAATGGGGTCGGAAAAACCACCTCCATCGCCAAGCTGGCTCACCAGTGGAGGTCAGAGGGCAAGAGCGTGATACTGGCAGCGGGAGATACATTCCGTGCCGCCGCCATCGATCAACTCGGTATCTGGAGTGAACGACTCGGCGTCGAGATGATTCGCGGGGAAGCCGGTGGCGATCCCGCTGCAGTGGTCTTCGATGCGGTCCATGCGGCCAAGGAGAAGCAGGTAGATGTTCTGCTGATCGATACCGCGGGCCGCCTCCACACCGAGAAACCGCTGATGGATCAACTGGGCAAGATTGGCCGGGTGATCGGCAAGCAACTGGAAGGTGCCCCACACGAGGTTCTCCAGGTGCTCGATGCCACCACCGGGCAGAATGCCATCCTGCAAGCCAAGGCATTCCACGAGGTGATGCCGGTCACTGGACTGGTATTGACCAAACTCGATGGCACGGCACGTGGAGGAGTGATCTTTCCGATCATGAAAGAGATGGGACTTCCGGTGAAGTACATCGGTGTCGGAGAAGGAATCGAAGACTTGCAGTCCTTTGATCCCGATCGTTTCATCGAAGCGCTCTTCGACTAGGGTTGCGGATCCGCTGGACCCCTTCTCACCAGTTCGTCTATTCCGTCTCCGTCGAGATCCGCCAGCCCCTCCTCAACGATACCCACGATCGCCTGATCCAGTTCTCCGTCTCCATCTTCATCACCACCACCACCACCACCGACCAGTGGGTACCACTTCTCCCCCTCAGAAAGTGCCCTCAATTGCCGCGTCTGGCCAAGATACACCACCGCGTGGTACCCCCCCTGCGGCCGGTTCGGCTGTTGAGCCAGGACTCGATCGCCATTGCTCACTCGCCCGACCGCCAGCGGGAGATTTCCCCCGAGCATACCGGGGAAAGGTCCTGTCGTTCTTTCCAGCACGGCTCCCGATCCAAAATCCAGTACCAGCAGCCCTGACCCATCGGTGGGGTAACCCACTCCCAGCAATACCATCTCTTCCTTGCCATCGTCATCGATATCGAACAGGTGCACCCGCACCCGCCCCGCCGGAGCCACTCCACGGATGGTCGGAGCAGCCCGGTGTGGCTTTCCTTGTGGATCGACGCAACAGATCTCCAGATCATCCGATGCCGCTGCTGCATCAGACCCATACAGGCTGTGGATCCCGTCGAGATCGAGCTCTCCAGGAGTTGCACGCGCTTCAGGATGAACCGGGTGCATCACCGAACTCTTCAGAGGTACGTGACCGAGCCCGAGGATGTGACCGGCTTCATGCACGATCACCTTTTCCAACTGCGGCTCGATGCTGCGGATCGCCCTCAATCCTCGCGCTGCTGGAGTGGGTTTCAAGGTGGGTTTCGAGGTGGGTTTCCCGAGTGTCCAGTCAAGATTGGTATTGAGATGAATCGACCACGGAGTGTCATCTCCGGACCTCGGAGCCGCCGCGATGTGGGCGAGCATCTCCGCCGAGATCCCGAAGGAAACACAGGATGAACGATGATTTGTACCCCTCCACCCGATCGTCAGGGTGGCCGTCTCCCCTTCCTCCGCTCTGCGAAAGGAACAGGCTCCTGGAACGTTCCATCTGGCCAGTGCCGACTCGATCACCTGTTCAGCCTTGTGAAGATCGAAGGGGCAATTCGTCGGGTCCATGCGCCAAAGGATTCCATCGGAACCGATCATCCGGTGCAGGATGGTGAATCGAAACTGGAACGCACCGCCACTGTATCGGTACTCTTCCTGCTGTGTTGGCTGCGCAAGGTGACAGGCGCACAGAAACAGAGGTAGCAGTAGTAGAGAAGAGCGGAGTCCGCTCCCCACGGTGGAGCTCCACCGAGTGATCGCCAACAGCTGTGACCACCGCTGTCGTTTCCCCGAGTGCACCAACTTCACATCTCCCCTCTCGCTGCGACGCAGCCTGCACTTTCGATTCGTTGCCGAAGCGTGCGCGATGCACGCCCCCCGTGTCAGATGAAAAACCGCCCGCTGCCCCGGCGCAAGACGCGGGTCAGCGGGCGGTCCAACTTCTGCAGAAGAATCGAGTTCTACAGGTCCGAGAGGAACAGGAGTAACGCATCCTGTTCTTCCTCACTGAGGGCCTCATAGGCTGCTGTGATCTGTTCCGCCTCATCCTGGTGGAGCAAGATCGCATCCTCGAGGGTGGTGGCTCTTCCATCGTGGAGATATGGAGCCGTGACCCGAACTCCCCACAGTGGCGGGGTCTTGTAGTAGCCGACGCCAGCGGGAGTGCCCAGATCGGCGGTACCTCGAAAATCATCCGGATAGATGTCGTGTAGAAGTAGGTCGGAATACAACGGCACCGGACCACCAGATCCCTGCAAGACAGGAACATGGCACACAGCACAACCCACATCATTGAAAAGCACCTCTCCCACCAGCACCTGGGGGTCGGTATTGCCGCCTCGAGGGGGGTACGCCAGATGCACTGCGAAGAACAACATATCCTCGAAGTCATCCGTCGAGATCTCGGGATCCGCAACAGAATCTGCATCGGTCAGCATTCCGAATCCACGACCATCGTCGGGAACAGTGATTCCAGTCTCGCCACCGAGTGCATCCCTGAGGAAATCGGAGAGGGTAGGCACCTGAGCCTTCCAGCCCAACTTACCCACCTCGGGAACTCCGGCGATGTCGATCATCCGAGCCACACCTCTGCATCCGTCGCCATCGTTGTCGTTGGGATCCTCGTGAGAGAGGATCTCGGCATCTGGAATCGTGTCGATCAGGCCCAGCCCGAGCGTATTGGGAGTCTGGCGCTGTTCGAAGACATCCGCCAGCGGATCAGCATCCTCTCGACCCGGCGTATCGGGGCGCCGCAACTTGCTGGCCACCTGTCCTCCGGGAAGATCCTCGAAAGGCCCGGCACCGCCGTTGTCGAGGCCGAAGCGCATCACATTCACATCGAGTCCGCCTGCACCCCCGATGATGGGAGTCTGGTGACAGGACCTACAGGAATCCGCGTTGAGATCGGGAGTCCCCAGGCCTTCCGCCTGAGTCCAATCGCGATCGAACACCTTGCGGCCGCGAATCCATTGCTCCAGTTCATTGGCATCGAGTACTCGATCGGGACCGCCCATCGCACCTACCGGTGGAACGGGAGTGTCGTCATCGATGATCTCGCCATTGACGCCACTGATCACCAGCAAGGTCGAGATCAAGACCAGCAAACCGGTATTCAATAATGTTGTTTTATTCATCAGATGGCCTCCAGGAAACGGATCACAGCATCCTGTTCGGAAGGAGTCAAAGCATCGTAGGCGTCTCTCGACTGCTGCCCTTCTCCTCCATGCATCAGGATGGCATCTTGCATCGTGTCTGCCCTGCCGTCATGTAGCCAGGGCCCATGTAGACGAACTCCCCACAGTGGTTGAGTTCTAAACTCATCGGAAGTGACGAGCGGGGAAATCACGCTGAACTGAGGAAACCCCTGTGAAATCCCATCCGCCAGCTCTGGTCCCATATCATGAAGCAACAGGTCCGTGTAGGCGTTGACCGGCCCCACTGAAGATTCAAGATTGGGAACATGGCAACTCACACAATTCATCTGGAAGAACAAGGTCTCTCCCAGCACCTCCTCGCTGCCCATCGGCTTGCGGGGTGCGGGAGCAAGAAACTTGCTGAAGGTCACGATGTCTCCCAGATCCGAGATTGGCATCTCGGGGTCCGCAACAGCATCTTGGTCGAAGGTCGAATCATCGGGTCCTGCACCGACCTGCATCATCGCGGAACTGACAATTCCACCGCTCCCCTGGAATGGATCTGTGGTGATTCCCATCTGATTGTTCAGGGCACCACGCAGGAACGCCTCGAGGAAGTTGGCCTGTGATTTGAATCCGAATCTGCCTATGTTGCCCATAGCATCGGAGTTATAGCGACCACTGATCCCATCTCCATCCAGATCATCCGGATCTGAGTTGGAGAAGATTTCAGCATTTGAGATCAACTCGAAGAGACCCACACCGAACTGCGGAGGAGCATTTCTCTGCGCCACCGTGACCTGAAGTCCGCCGACCTGGGAAGACTCAGGAATCGAGGGTCTGCCGCCACTGCCCGCACCGGGGACGGTGTAGGAGGGCATCACGATGCTGGGAACATCATCCGGATCCCAGATCGGAGCCTGAGACCCAGGTGCACCGACTGCTGCAAAGAAAAAGTTCCGATAGATCGGAGAAGAACCACCGGCTTCCGGGGTGCTGTGACAGGCCACGCAACTGACCGCATTGTAGTATGGCCCGAGTCCCTCTTCGGGAGAGAACTTCTTGTGCATCAGATCTCGGCCCCGAAGGAATGAATCGAAGGTCGCCTGATCGAGGCCCTGAAGAGCTCCTCCGAGAGAGCAACCTGCGTAGGACTCACAACCGAGATTATCGGCGACTGGATCCGATCCACAAACGGCGAACGGTTCTGCCGGAGCGGGGCCACTCAAGAACAGGTAACTGAATCCACCGATGGCGTCCGCCAGGTTGACCACACCATCATCGTCGTAGTCGTAGGCATCTTCACAGTAGCCGACTCCACCTGAAAACATGTACTGCAGCATCGTGACGCCGTCAGCGAGATCAAAGGTGCCGTCCTCATTCACATCTCCACGCTTGAAGTCTGCAGCATGGAGTTGCCCCACGCCCAGAACTGTCAGCAGCAGAAACAGGGGAACAATCACTTTCACGGTAAATCCTCCTCTTGCTTTCGATTGCCAAGAAAACAGGCTGCAATGGAAGATACAGACTGCTCAAGAAGTATGTCGATATTCAGAGTGCCATGCCCCGCTGAATGTTGACCTTGTATTGCCTAAACTTTTCGTCGATGGCGAGAACGCTCGCCCTGGCCCCGAACTCGATACGGAATACGAACAATCGGGGGACCTCGATTCTACCCTTCAATGCACCAGTTCAACACCTAGGATCTGGATCAATTTTCGGCGTATCGATCCAATAAGCTGAAACAGGACCGATTCGTCGGAAACTCCGCTCCTGCTGGAATCGCCCAGAATTCCCTCTCTCGGCTTCACTGACACCGGGCAAAATAGCGGCTAATCGACAGAACTCCCCTGCAGGATGAAGGTGAGGGCCAGAATGGCGCTGAGTAATGCGACGATCGGTCGCAGCAGCCGCTCTCCTCCTTTCAGGGCAAATTTCCCTCCCAGATACGCCCCGAGTCCGTAGGAAGGGAGCAGCACAATCGCCACGGCCAGTTGAAACTTGCCGTGGCTCAGGTACAAGAGGCCCGATGCGGCGGACATCGCCACCACCCACCACACCTTCCTGCGCACCGCTTCGACCACCGAGAGTCGCATCGAAGTGGTCAACAACAAGACGATCAAAGCTCCGACTCCGGCTCCGATGAACCCGCCGTAAAAGCCACAGATCAGGCAGCCGATGTAGAATTTGATTCCGGGAGTGGCGGCCAGTGGATCTGCCAGTGGATCGGTCGGTGGCGGATCTGGCCGCGGCACCAGGAATGCCCCGACCGCCACCAACAACAACCCACCCATCACCTGGCGAAACAGCCTCTTGTCGAGGTGCTCGATCTCGACCGCTGCCAGCGCCCCGAGGATCGCAGCCCCTCCCACCAGCAGCAGAGGGCGCCAGCCGATGGTGGGCAATTCGTGCGGTTTCGAGCCTCTCGATCGTTCCAACCCACGATTCATCGTCAACCCAGCGACCAGCGCCTGAAAGGCCACACAGATCCTGTTGGT
>DUAN01000122.1 GCA_012960845.1 Planctomycetota bacterium
GCGGCGGTGGCAGTCGCAGTGGTGGTGGCGGAGACTCTCGTCGCAGCGGCGGTTCCGGATCTCCTCGCCAGGGCGGCAGACGCCCCTCTCGCTGAGTCATCGTATTACTGAGGGCTAGTATTACTGAGGGCTAGTATTACTGAGTCATCGTTCTCGCAGAATCTTCATCCAGCGAACTCGATTCGATCCCTCTCGTTACTCTTCCTCGAACGATCCACGCTTCTCAACAACTCAGGATGAGAAAAGGCCCCGATCCGCACTGAGCGAAACGGGGCCCCATCTACCTTCGAACGGTTCGCCGGGCTAGTACATGCCGCCCATGCCACCCATGCCGCCCATGCCGCCCATGCCGCCAGCCGCTGCCGCAGCAGCCCCTGCGTCATCTTTGCTCGGCATCTCGCTGACCACGGCCTCGGTGGTGAGCAAGAGCCCACCGATGGAAGCTGCGTTCTCGAGTGCGGTGCGGGTCACCTTGGTCGGATCGATGATTCCAGCAGCAATCATATCGACGTAATCGATGTTGAGTGCGTCGAAACCATAGAAACCTTCGCCCGCTTTGACTTTCGCGCTGACGATGGCTCCATCGACACCAGCGTTCTCGGCGATCTGACGGATCGGAGACTCGACCGCCCTGCGGACGATATCGACACCCACATTTTCGTCACCTTGAATCTTCAGCTCATCCAGCACCAAGCTGGCACGAAGAAGAGCGACTCCTCCGCCAGGCACGATACCTTCTTCGACGGCAGCGCGAGTCGCATGAAGCGCATCCTCGACGCGGGCCTTCTTCTCCTTCATCTCGATCTCAGTGGCCGCCCCGACATTGATCTGGGCAACACCACCGGAAAGCTTCGCCAGGCGCTCCTGCAGCTTCTCGCGATCGTAATCGGAACTGGCCTTCTCCATCTCGGAGCGAATCTGATCGATCCGGCTCTTGATGTCCTCAGAGGAACCGGCTCCCTCGATGAGAGTAGTGGCGTCCTTCTCGATGATCACCTTCTTGGCGCGTCCGAGGAACGAGATATCCACGTTCTTCAGGTCGATACCCAGGTCATCAAAGATGGCACGTCCACCGGTGAGGGTCGCGATATCCTCGAGCATCGCCTTGCGACGATCTCCGAATCCCGGCGCCTTCACAGCACAGCAAGAGAAGGTACCACGCAGCTTGTTGACCACCAGGGTCGCCAGAGCTTCGCCCTCGATGTCCTCGGCGATCACCAGGATCGGCTTGCCGGACTGAGCGATCTTCTCGAGCAACGGAACCAGATCCTTGATGGAACCGATCTTCTTCTCGTGAATCAGCAGGTATGCGTCTTCCAGAACACACGCCATCTCCTCGGTGTCGGTGACGAAATGGGGGGAAAGGTATCCCTTGTCCATCTGCATCCCCTCGACCCAGTCGACGGTGGTGTCGAGCGACTTGCCCTCTTCCACGGTGATGACGCCGTCCTTGCCGACCTTTTCCATCGCATCGGCGATGATATCACCGATCTCAGGATCGTTGTTGGCAGCGATGCTGCCGACCTGGGCGATCTCGGTCTTGTCCTTGACCTCGGTCGACATCTCACCGAGGCGAGTCACGATCGCCTCGACAGCCTTCTGGATTCCTCTCTGCAGACTCACCGGGTTTGCACCCGCAGTGACATTCCGCAGTCCTTCATGGAAGATTGCATTGGCGAGAACTGTCGCAGTGGTGGTGCCGTCTCCGGCGTTGTCGGAGGTCTTGGAAGAGACCTCTTTCACCATCTGTGCGCCCATGTTCTCGAAGGAGTCCTCGAGTTCGATCTCACGTGCAACGGTCACACCGTCTTTGGTGACGGTGGGAGGCCCGAAAGATTTCTCGAGAACGACATTACGGCCTCTCGGGCCGAGCGTGACCATGACAGCCTTCGCGAGTTTGTGTACACCTCTGCGTACGGCGTCGCGAGCTTCGTGGTCAAACGCGATGCGCTTTGCGCCCATCGTGTCGCTTCCTCTCATTATCGTCATCCCCCTGGGTTCTCCCGGCGGATGACTGGGTTGAACTCAGTGAACTAGTCGACGATCGCGAGGACATCATCCTCACTCATGATCAGGTACTCTTCGCCTTCCACTTTGATCTGGGTTCCGGCGTAGGAGCTGAAGATCACACGATCGTTCTTGCTGACCTGGAAATTGGCACGATTGCCATCCTTGAGGAGTTTGCCGTCTCCGAGCGCCATCACGCGCCCCTCACTCGGCTTTTCCTTCGCATTGTCAGGCAGGAAAATCCCACCCTTGGTCTTGTCCTCCGCTTCGAGTCGCTTGACGACGATTTTGTCGTTCAGCGGACGAAGATTCAGATTCGCCATCCGAGTCGCCTCTCTTTCCCGTGCCCATGCGGGCATTCTCATGAAGATCTCGACAGATTCCTCCTCGGAATCCAGTCCAAGATCTGTTGTCAGTTCTTCAGCAAGGTTTGAACCAGGTCCCGAACACTACTCCGGAATAGATCTGGCTCGACCGGTTTCGGCAACAACGCGAAACCACCTGCTTCTTCTACATCTTTACTCAATGCTTCACTCGCTTCGCCGCTGACGAACAGCGCCGGCAACTGCCAGCGGAATTCGGTCCGGATCCTTCTCAGCAACTCGACTCCGGTCAGGTCTGGCATGTGTACATCCAGCACCAGGAAATCGAAGGGGCTGGTCTCGACCCGGTCGGCGGAATCGGGAAACTGAAACCGACAGAGCAACTCCAGCGCCTCGACGCCGCCGCCTGCATTTACGGTTTCAAACCCCGCACCATCGAGCAAGGCAGTCAAACTGCCACGGACCCCTGCGTCGTCATCTGCGAGCAGCACTCGATAGCGCCCGCGACGGGAATCGGCTCCCGGTGTGATGATCTCCGCCAGCATCGTGATCCCTTCTCGGATCCCATTTCGGATTGCGGACTTTTCCGCTCATCCTCTTTTTTCGCAACGATCGTGCCGCCCAGCGACAACTTCGTGACCTGATTCCAAGTCATTGTCTGGATTCTAGTTATGATTGCTCTACTGGACGGTAGGGCGGCCCAGCGACAACTTAACCTGCCAGAATGGCATAGGTCAGAAGGCGTAGTGGCAGACTCCTGCCACGGTGGCAGATGATACAGACGGTGGAACTGTTGAATTGTCAGGGGCGGATGGCGACGATTCAGCGGGGACAGCGGCGAGCAGCCGTTGCCACGAGGGCATCGAAGAGGAACGGAGTCTGTAGTTGTCTCACCCGGCGGAAGACCCCACCAATCTCGGAGATGCGATCCGAGCCGCTCTCGATTCCGCCGATGCCGATCAGCAATTGAAAGCGACGCTCAAGGACATCCGCCCCGAAGACATCGCTCACATTCTCGACGATCTCGATCCCGATCAGAAACTGAAGGTGTTCGACACCATCGAGACTGAAATCCAGGCAGAGGTGATCGACGAGACGGACCCCACCTCTCGGGAACAGGTCATCGAAAATCTCGACCTCTCCGAGCTCAAGTCGATCCTCGAAGAGATGCCACCTGACGAGGCCACCGACCTCCTCAATCAACTTCCCCAGGCCCGGCGCCGCCAGGTGTTATCGGGGATGGATCCTGCAACCACCGTTGAGTTGCTCCGGTTGATGCAGCACCCGGACGATTCTGCCGGTGGGATCATGACCCTCGACTACCTTGCGGTGAATCCTCAACTCACTTCCGAAGATGCCATCTCGCTGATCCAGCAACACATCGAGACCGAGGTGGTCAATTACGTTTACGCCATCGACGAGCAGCGGCACCTGATCGGAGTCATCTCGATCCGAGACCTGCTCGGTTCAGATCCGAAAACCCAGGTCGCGGAATTGATGGAGACTGAAGTGATCTCCATCGCCGTCGACGAGGATCAGGAAGCAGTGGCGCATCTGGCTCGACGCTACAACCTCCAGGCGATCCCGGTGGTCGATCATCACGATCACCTGCTGGGGGTGGCGACCTTCGACGACATCGTGGAGATCCTCAGCGATGAAGCCGATGAGGACATCTACCGCCTGGCGGGGGCTCCCGAGGTGCACCCTGCCCAGCAGAAGGTCCTGCGCAGGGCATTGCTCAGAATCCCCTGGCTGTTCCTGCCGGTGATCAGCGGATTCATCCTGGCGTGGATGCACCCGGATGACCGAAGTCTGGCAGAGATTCTCGCCTCCGGGTCGGATCAGCGACTGATACTGGCCGCCTTCATTCCGCTGGTGATGGGCATTGCCGGTGGGGTCGGTACCCAGTCCGCGACGATGGTGGTTCGTGGAATGGCGGTCGGCGACATCGAGATGGGACGAACCACTCTGAGATTTTTCCGCCAGGAGGTGGTAGTCGGAATCTTCATCGCATTGGCGATTGGAGGTGTGGTCGGCCTGATCCTGGCCCTCGCCACCGGACCAGAGAGTTCCACCGATTGGTTCCACTTCCCGCTCGCCGTGTCGGTTGGAATCGGAGCCGGTATCGTCCTCGCCAGCGCCTGTGGCACTGCTTTACCCATCTTCTGCGAAAAAATCGGCCTCGACCCGGCTCTGGTTGCAGGTCCGTTCATCACCAGTTTTAACGATGTAACCGCTGCGATCACCTTCATCGCCGTGGCGGAGACGATCTTGCGAACCTTGTGAGGGGGGTGCGGGAATCGGCTACTTGTACTCGGACTCGTCGATGCCGTAGCGATCCAGCTTGTTGTAAAGGGTCTGGCGCGGAATCTTCAACTGCTTCGTGACCCTCGACTTGTTGCCACGATTTCTCCGCAGCGCCGTCAGAATCACCAGCCGTTCCACCTCTGCAATGATGTCATTGAAACCCTCGGTGGCAGGAATTTTCAGGACCAGTTCTTCGACCGTCGACTGGACATTCTCACCATGAAGTCTCTCCCCCGAAGGTTTCTCGAGGTAACCCTCGACCAGCTTCCGGGGAATGATCCTCTGCTCGCTGGCGAGAACCGACTGGCTCACGACATTTCGCAGTTGTTGGAGATTTCCAGGCCACGGATAGGCGACCAGTTCCGCCAACGCACTTCGCGAGAACTTTCGCGTCGGGGTGCCTTGCTCCAGAGCATCGGAGAAGAATTGCTCGATCAGGTGGGGCAAATCGACGATTCGCTCCCTCAATGGAGGCACCTCGAGAGTAAATCCGGCCAGGCGGTAGTAGAGGTCTTCACGGAATTTGCCGGACCGCACCATCTCCGGCAGATCCTGGCAGGTCGAGGCCACAATTCTCACATCGACGGGGATCAGTTCCGACCCCCCGACCGGGCGTAGCATTCCCTCTTGAAGCACCCGCAGTAGTTTTTGCTGGAACTCAAGGGGCAGATCCCCGACCTCTTCGAGAAAGACGACGCCACCGCTGGCTCGTTCGAAGACACCACTCTGATCATCATCGGCTCCACTGAAGGCACCTTTACGCCAACCGAACAGTTCGCCCTCGACCAGGCTCGGGGTCAGCCCCCCACAGGAGACCACCTCGAATCGATGCTGTTGCCGATGGGTTCCCTCATGAAGGGTTCTGGCGAGCAGGCTCTTGCCGGTTCCAGTCTCCCCGGAGATCAACACGCTCAGGTCCGACTCGCGCAATCTCTCCAGATGAGAGAGAACATCACACATCACAGGATCGTAGCTGGACACGGCACCGAGACTCTTGAGAGTCCGGGTCGCTTCGGGAAGATCATCTGATTTTTGCTGGTCGAGAATCGACAGTTCGATGTCATGATCTGCCAGAGTTTCCTCGGCTCGTTCGATCTGACTCTCCAACTGCTCGATTTTTTGTGCTTGCTGACTGATCAGCAGCGAATCGATGATTTCTCCTTCAACCAGATTCACCATCGTTGCCAGCAAATCTGCGGATTCTTGATCGAAGCCACTGCTCTGGTGAGCCTCTACCAGTAACAGCATCCTCTGCTGACCCGCGGTAAAGAAGCAGAAGGAGAGGATGGGGCCATGCTGCGCCGGATCATCTCCCGCCGTGTACTGCGGCCCCTCCAGTTCTGCGAGTCGCTGGACCATCTGAGGATTGATCGCTTCTGGAGGACGCTGCCCCCCCACGGTTTTGCTGGCGATCTCCTGGCAGTCCTGCTCTCCATCCGTTTCTTCGGGGGAAATCTGGTAGGCGAGGACACAGCGAGCATTGAACTGTTCCAGAATTACTCCCAGTAACGACGCGGTGAGAAACTCACTTCGTCGAGATAACTGCACTTCCTCGAGGCCCTGCAGGCCTTCCCGAAGTTCGAGTTCGAGAGCGTGATCTGACAACGGACAATCCTTCTGGCTATTGCCCTTCACGGGCTCCTGGTCTCACCTGCACGAGATCCCGATTTCGGGGTATCCTTCTGCAGTGCTCTTGTTCGATCGTTCCGAGCCGGAGTCACCGTGATGACTTCGAGCCATTTCCTGGTAACAAGAGGCTCCACAGGCAATATCGGCAGCGGAAGCGTGCCGGCTGAAGTGTTATCTTGAAGAATCGCCTCTGGCGGAAGAGTAGGAGACTCTCGGTCCATGTGCAATGGACCCGGAAAATAGCCTGACCCATGATCACGATAATTTTCACACTGTCCCTGCTGGCCTCGCCTCTCCCCATCGTCTACGCCATCGATGACGAACCGACGGGCACCTCTTCTGACATCTCGGGTTGGATCAAGAATCTGGGCTCCGAGGAGTGGTCTGTGAGGGAAGAAGCCGCTCGAAAACTGCTGGACGCCGGACCCGCTGCGATCGGAGCATTGCGCTCATCTCTGATGGATCCAGATCCCGAGGTGCGCGCACGGATCAAGGAGATGCTCGCTCTTCTCTCTCCACCGGTATTGATCGTCGATGTGGTGCGAGTCGGAAATTCAGCAGAAGGCTCGTGGCTGTCGCGTCGAACCGATCTCGATTCCACCTCGATCCGCTTCAGCCGAAACGAACTGATCCAGAGCAGTGTCACATCGGCCACTGAAGAGCGCAGAATCCAGGTCGAGATTCGCGGGACAGAAGCGCCCTACTCGGTGGAGATCCTCTTTCCCGGGGTCAACTCGACCATCGTCAGCGGCCCCCCCGCTCGTGGACTCGACCCCGGTGTCCCATGGGTGGTCCTTTCCGAGGAGCGAGTGGCGATGGAGCATGCACTGGGCAAAACCACCACGGAGGGTGAGTTCGCCACCTGGGTCGCCGTCCTCCATCACGATCCCTCCGAGGAACTGGAGCGATTGGAACCCGCCGAAAGACTGCGCAGGGCGATGATCGAGCATCTACCCCACACCGATGATCCAGCACTGTGGATGTTGGCCAGCATCTGGCCCGAGGAGCAGCTCCTTCCAGCCCCTACCAGAGATGAGAGTCCGCGGATTCGAGACGCTCACACATTGGCCAGGCTGAGCAGCGGCGATACCACGGCCCGCAACGATTTGACCCGTCTGGTTGCCGATCACCTCGACGGTTCCGATACGATTGCCATCCGGCGAATCGATGCGTTGATTCCCGGACTCATCGAGGCCCAGATCGATCGATCGATCGAGCTCTTGATCCGCCATTGCGGTGATCTCTCCCCGTGGCGGCAGCACCTCACCTGGCATGCCTTGCTCCAGCGCATCGAGGATCCTCAGTTTGCTTCGACTCACGGTAAGAGTCTGATCGAAGCGATTCTGTCACCGGCGGCACTACCGATCCTGCGCTGGACCAACTCCCGTATGGCCTCGTTATGGAGTGCCTTGCACCGCCATGTTCCCAGCGGCCAGTGGATGGAAGCCCTCGATGGCCGCATCCGGAATGCTCTCGGCGAGGATCTGGCCCAGGCTTCCGGTCGAATCCCGCTGATCCTGGGAACCCTCGCATTTCTCTCCAACCGTTCAGAGGCACTTCCGAAGGAGTGGCTCTCCTACGTCAGTGAACTGATCCCTTCCCAGCACGCCGAGATCGCCATCGGCGTACTGGCGTCCCAGATGCAAAATCTGAAGGAAGTTCCCGAGGAGATCTGGCTTCAGGCCTGCAAGGGATTTGCCACCGGGCTCGCCAGTAGCGACACCACCATCGGATTCCGTGTCCGGAACTCGGTGACCCGATTCAGCGAGTTCAGGTTCCTGTCCCCCGCCATTCGCCGCACCCTGTTCGAGACGCTGATCGAAGTGCTCGCCACCGGGTCCAATAATCATCGATCGACTGCGGCTCAACTGCTGTCGAAGAATCTTGGTCGCCCGGCGACTCCACAACTGCGAACTCGAGACCAGAGTTACTGGACTGCACAGGCAAAGTACTGGAAAGAGCGGCTCGAATCCCTGGAGGATGACCAGCTCTACCCGGAGATCGATGCGGATCGGTGGGTCCGACTGACCCTGGCAGATTTCAGAATCGATCCAGAAGGCAAGACCGATCCATTGAGAATCCAGCGAGTCGTCTTGCAGGTGGGACGACGTTTGATTTCCATCGAAGACAATGGTGAAGATGAGTCGATCCAGATCGAGGCCACTGCTGGCAATACTCATCGACTCTCCGGATCGATCTTACTGGTGGCCGGTCGCCCGGTGCTGGCACGGTTACGACCGCGCTGGCGCCGCTGGGTACACCGGGTCAGTTCTGCCAGATTGGGTTCCGAGAGCGCTCAGTCTCGCTCCCTGGTCACCTACCAGACCCTGGTCCTGATGGAGGTGATCGGTGCGGACGAGGCCCTCGATCAACCGGGTTGGGAAACTGAACCGAGCTGGCAAGGGATCGAGCAGATCCTGCTGACTCAGATGAGGTCACCACAACAGACCATCCGAAATACAGTCATCGACATCGTGACCACCTTGCAGCTCGAGTCTGCCCGGGAACCGCTCATCGCATTGTGGGAGAACTCTCAAAGCGAAGCGGTGGCGCGAGCATTGCTGGCCCTGGGAGACCTTCGTGGCAGGGACCTGCTGTTCAAGGGGATCCAGGTGCTGGAAAAGAGAGCGACCCGGGAAGCCCAGAAATCGATGGAACAGTTACTACTACTGGGTGATCTCGAAACCGTCCATCTGGTGCTCGGTTGGCTTGAAACACCCGCCTCGCTGCGCAACCGAATCCTCGAGAACCAGTTGCCTGTGGCCCTCCGGGCCATCGAATCGTGGGTCGCCAGTCACGCCAATGAGGACAATTTTCCCCGGGAGCGGCTCCTCTCGGTACTTGTCCAACGATGCGACACCCGCAATCTGCGCAATTATTCAATTCCGCTGCTACGACGACTCACAGGGGAGGATATGGGCTGGTGGAACACTTTTTCCATCACCGATTCGAGCGAGAGAATTGAAGCACAGGAGGAAATTGCAGCGCGCTGGAGAGGCTGGTGGAAAAGAAGATCAGAAAGATCTGCAGATCCAGTAAAGATGAACCCGCCTCGCGACCGATGACTCTTCCATGGGCAAACAACGCCCAGGTGATCGTGAACCGACTTCCGGCTCTATCACCACGCTCCCATTGGAAGGGACCACAGCATGTCAGCTCGCGAGGTCGGCCTTGAAGCATATTTCCTGGATATCAATCGCCATTCGCTCCTCACTGCCGAGGAAGAGAAAGCTCTTTCGTTACTCGTACGCAAGGGTGATCCCGAAGCACGTGACAAGATGGTTCGATCGAACCTGAGGCTCGTGGTCAGCATCGCCAAGCACTACGTGGAGCGCGGCCTTCCCTTGCTTGACCTGATCGAGGAAGGCAATCTCGGCCTGCTCAAGGCCGTCGAACGCTTCGACCCCGCTGCGGAGTGCCGTTTCAGCACCTACGGAACCTGGTGGATCAAACAATCGATCAAGAGAGCGCTGATCGACACGGTGAAATCGGTTCGCATCCCTTCCTACATGGTGGAAACCATCACCAAGTGGAAGAAAGCGGCTGCTGACCTCGCCATCGAGTTGGGACGACCGGCACAGTTCCACGAGATCGCCGAGCGGATGGAAATCCCCATGGAGAAGACCGATATCATCAAGAATGCTCTCATTGTTGCAGATTCTGTCAGCCAGACCATTTCGATCGAAAACTCCTGGACCATCTCCGACATCATCGAAGACCCCTCTCAAACTCAACCCCATGCTTCTCTCGAGAAGAAGATCCAGGTCGAGATGATTCACAACCTGCTCGGACACCTCGACGATCGCGAAACCAAGATCCTTCGGATGCGTTACGGCCTCGATAATGGAGAGCCGATGACCCTGAAGGAAATCGGCCAGCGAGTGAACCTGTCTCGTGAGCGGGTCCGCCAGATCGAGAACGATGCCCTCGGCAAGTTGCAGGAGTTGGTCGCAGAAGGGCAGATCGAGCAACCGGAGATCTATGACGAGCAATACGAAGAGATGACTGGCTAAAGCTCGAGGCTCCGGCTCTCTTTCACCCCATCCGGCCTTCGGATAACATTCCCCCTTCAGCAGCAGCGGTCCCTCGGCCGTCTCCACTGAAGGGGGATTTTCATGAATGAATCTACAGATACCCGCATCGATCTCCTCAGGAGCAAGATTGCCACCGTCGCGGACTTCCCGGCTCCAGGGATCCAGTTCAAGGACATCACTCCGCTGCTGGCATGCCCCAGAGCCTTCCCCACCTCGATCGAACTGCTCGAGGAGCGGGTTGCCCATCTTGGTGTCGAGATCATCGCAGCCCCCGAGTCGAGGGGATTCCTGTTCGGAGTGCCACTGGCGATGCGAATGAATGTCGGCTTCGTGCCGATTCGAAAGCCTGGAAAACTACCCAGAGAAATACACTCGGTCGAATATTCACTCGAATACGGCACTGACACCGTCGAGATGCACTCCGATTCGATCCAGCCAGGTCAAAAGGTGTTGATGGTCGATGATGTACTGGCCACTGGTGGCACGATGGCTGCTTGCTGCGAACTGGTCGAGAAGATGGGTGGGGTCGTCATCGGGTGTGCCTTCCTGATGGAGCTCACCTTTCTCGGAGGACGGGCCAAGCTGCCGGATGCTCAGGTGTTTCACCTGCTGGAGGAAAACGATTGAACAGGAGAAGCGCATTGAAACTGGCTCGGCTCGCGACAGGCGAGGCCAAGCGAGCCACCAGAGGTCTGAGAAAACCCGGGTTCCCGAAGTTATTCTACCTCTCGTACATGATAAGAGACCTCGACCTGTTCGAAGTAGAAGCACGGTACGGCGCTCTCTACCGCGATGAACAGTACCAACGAAGAAACTGTCTCGCCGACGCACGGGTGGGTAGTTTCAGAAGAGATCAGGTCACCGATGGTGGTCTGTTCGACAACTCCAAGGAGGATGAATCGCATGGTTATGTCGAACTACCCATCTCCGATCGCTCGGATCCGATGCGAATCGGTCTGTGGCGACTGACCGACGCTAAGTACCGGGAAGCGGAGGAAGCGTTCCTCAGAAAACGTGCTCACGAGTTGACCTACCTCGATACCAATGAGCACCTCGGAGCCTGGCAGAAATGTTCTTCACATCAGGCCCGGAGTCCCAACCAGCTCCCTCCCATCGACCGGGAATACTGGTCGAATTTTGTCGAGAAAGCCAGCGCCACCATGCTCGCCTTCCCGCGGATTCGAAATAGCCACGTGGAGCTCAAGGTTCGCCATCAGACCAACTTGTTCGTCAACTCCGACGATTCCCTCTCCATCGAGAGCCTCGCTTACTGGCAGCTGGAGGCGCACCTCTGGTTTCTCAGTAAAAACGGAGACGGGATCCCCTGGACCGTGAGTCACTTCACTCCACATCCGGATCAGTTACCGGACCTGAACAGTTTTCGCCGAGAAATTCGATCTGCGGCAAAGCTACTGGAGAAGATATCGGCCGCGCCAAAGATCCACTCCTACTCGGGACCTGTATTGCTGGAGCCGGTTTCTGCCGGATTGCTGATTCACGAGGCACTCGGTCATCGACTGGAAGGGAACCGGCTGCGAGCCACTGGCGAGGCCAAGACCTTTGCCGATGCCCTGGGAGATCGGGTACTTCCCGAATTCTTGACGCTGCACGACGATCCGACCCAGACAACCTGGATCGATTCCAATGGTCGTGAACAGGGCCTGGTCGGTCACTACAAATTTGACGATGAGGGAACCCCCGCTGCAGATGCACGCCTGATCGAGAACGGAAAATTGACCGGGTTCCTCACCGGAAGAGTTCCTGTCAGCAAACGACATCGTTCCAATGGCCACGCCAGATCGAGGCGACATGAGCGATCGATGAGCAGGATGGGCGTGACGATTCTCGAGGCCACCAACGGACTCGACCAGGCCACCCTCAGGGAACAACTGATCGATCAGGTCAAGCAGCAAGGTTTGCCGTACGGAATCCGTATCATCGATGCCACTGGAGGAGAAACTGCGACCGATTCCTATGACTTCCAGGCATTTCTTGGAGAAGTGAATCTTGCTTCGAGGATCTATCCGGATGGACGCGAGGAATTGATCCGAGGAATCAACTTCATCGGCACCCCTCTCAATGCTGTTCATGGAATCATTGCTGCTGGCGATCAACCAGTGCTGGACAATGGTTGGTGTGGAGCGGAGAGCGGATTCGTTCCGGTGTCGACCATCAGTCCGTCGCTTCTGGTCCGTCACCTGGAACTGCAGAGCAAATCGGAAACGCCGTACACCCAGTACTGCTATCCGATGCCCGGAAGAAAATGATCCACCCGCATCACTGCAACTGATCGGCGATGTCTGGCAGAAGTGGACGGACCGCCTGAGTCATCAATGCTCGATTGGATCCTTCCCCGACCCGGGTCACGAACAGGTCAGCACTGTGTCGTGCCAAACCAAACTCGTCGAGGCTGGCCACTCCACCGCAAACCTCCATCGCATCCATCAAGAGCCTCGACGCAACACGGCTGCAATCGATCTTGACCTTTGCTGCCTGTTCACGCTTTATCGATCCATCGTCGTGACATCTCGCCAGATGCATCAGCCACGTCAAATTTCTCTCCAGCGCAAGATCCATCTCCAGCACCACATCCTGAACGCGCTGAAAGCGCCCGATCGGACCGCCGAATTGATCTCTCTGCTGAACATAAGTGCGAGTCTTGTCGAGGGCGAACGCCAGCGATCCCAGGGCCATCGATGCCACGAACAAGCGACCACCGTTGAGAGTCGTGACCATCACACGGAATCCTTCGTTGAGATCGCCAAGGACTTCAGCTTCGGTAGCCACGACTCCATCGAAGGTGATGGAGCCGGTGGAAGATAGGGGCCAGACCGTCTTCCCTTCCATCTCCTGGTAATGCACCCCCTCGCGATCGATGGGAATGATGAAACAGGTACTTCGATGGCCATTTCGACCGGACGGATCGGTCAATGCATGGACCACGATGTGGCTCGACCATGCAGCGTTAGTACTCCAGCACTTCTCTCCGCGAAGGATGAAGTGATCCCCTTCACGAGTGGCCACCACCTGCGGATTTGCGGCATCCGATCCTCGCCCCGGCTCAGACAATCCGAAACAGAACATCCGCTCGCCAGCCGAGAGTTCAGGCAAGTATTTCTCTTTTTGTTCATCGGTACCGAACTTCAGCACCGGATTGGCTCCCAGTGAGACTGCAGCTCCCGGCGTGATGGCGATCGATGGACTCTGGTAAGAGAGTGCCAGACCCGCCAGTAGCAGATCTGTCATGCCACCACCTTGACCGCCGTACTGCTCTGCGATCGGCAAGCCAAACACACCCATCGAGCCCAGTTGCTCGATGACATCATGAGGCAGAAGTTGATGCGATCGCTCCCAGCCGAGAATCTTGTCGGCCAGTTCTTCATCTGCAAATCGAGCCAACCCCTGGTAAAGGGCGAACCGCTCCTCCTCGACAAGAGGCTCCAGAAGCTGATCCAACCTTCTTTGATTCATGACACTCCTTGAGCCGCAACTCGTTTGATTCTGATCCTTGCCTCCCCGGAGACCACGAGAGGCCAATTCACCCGGTACCAAGATCTCCTACCTGTCTGTTACACCAGGATCATGTCTCGGTCCATCCCCTCGATCACCAGCAGAGTTGAATTGTTGGTGCTGAGGATCCCCAACTACCCGTGATATCCTCCACTATTACCGAATGGAGGAGGTGTTCCATGAGGACGCGTACAGTCTCACTTCTGTTGACCAGTGTCTTCTCATTGCTGTCGATCACTGCGACCCCTGTCACTGCGCAGACTTGCCCGACAAATCTACAAGCGTTTCCCGACTATGGCCAGAACCTGATGGTCATCGAGTGGAACCTATCAGTCGCCGGTAACACTGCATCCGAATTCCAGATTTTCAGGGGTGACCAGTGGATCGCTACCGTCGATGGGCTTTCGAATACTACGATCGACGACCTGTCGGCGCTCACGGCCAACAGGATCCATCTACTCGATTACTCCGTGGTCACCATCGGAACCGCCACACCCTGTGCTGACATGACAGCGCGAGGTACTTACTCCACCGGAAGCATCGCATTGTTCGAAGATTTTGAAAACTACTCCTCCGATATCGAACTGGAGAGTGTCGGAGGCTGGGCCATCGTCGACGAAAATTCTCCAATTGAAGACTCCACATGGACCCTGACCAACCCACTGGGTAGACAGCATCCTCCACGAATCGATGGTCATCCGACCCGAGGCGGTTTCATCATCTCCGATAGCGATTTCGGCGGTGCCACCAACAGCAACCCCATCGGTTCAGGAATGTCTCATGACATCTGGACGCCCACCATCGACTGCTCCGCGATGGATCAGGTGATCCTTCACGCTTCTGTCTGTGCCCAGCTCAATGACAACGGCAATGCAGTATTTGACATCGAAGTCTCCACCGATGGGGGTACCAGCTGGCAGAACGCGTTCCGTCGGATCGCCCCGACTCGGGTTTCCACCGCACCCCTGGCTCGCACCGATAATGCCGACGGGGTCTATCAGTATCTGGAGGTCAACTTGACCCGATTCGCCGCCGGGGAATCGACGGTGCGGGTCCGGTTCCGTCACTTCGAGCCCAACTGGGACTGGTGGATCGCTGTCGACGACGTATTGATCGACAACATCTGCGTCTCCGGGGGCGGTCAGACCACCCTGCTGCCGACAGAAGATTTTTCTTCAGGAATACCGCCGACCTGGCAGATCGCCGGGCTCAATGTGAACTCGCCCACCGACAGCTGGAACACCGAGGATCCCTGTGATCGATCGATCACCGCCAATAATGGTGGGGTCTTTCCCTACCTCGCTGGCAAGGCGGTCAACCGACTGGGGGACTTCTTCGCCATCCTCGATTCGGACTGCAATCCTGACCCGACGGAGGATGAACGATTGATCACTCCTGTCATCGATTGCTCAGCGCAGGAACATGTATATCTTCACTTCGACTCGGAGATGATGCCGTACTTCTCGGAAGAGGTGGAAGTGTTACTGAGCCTGGATGGTGGAGTATCTTTCATTCGTCCGGCGGTCTTCAAAGCACCGACCGATACCTCTCCGCAACCCGACAATGACCCCCTCTTCGGCCACTTTGTGCTCGAGGAGCCACGTGCAGCAGGCGAACCTGAAGTCGCGTTCCTGTTCAAGTACACCAGCCCTGGAAACCAATGGTGGTGGGCCATCGACAATGTCGCCATCACCGCCGGTGAATATGCAACGGCTCCCACCGGCGGCACCCAGTTTCTTCGTGGAGATTGCAACTCGGACGCTTCCTTCAACATCGCCGATTGCGTATTCTTGCTCGCCTCGCTCTTCAGCGGAGGGCCTTCCAGCGACTGTGCCGATTCATGTGATATGAACGATGACGGATCGGGCAACATCGCCGACGCCATCACCGGACTGGGAACCCTCTTCTCCGGCGGATCGCCACTGCCAGACCCTGGCAGCATTGCCTGTGGAATCGACCCAACAGACGATGGATTGATCTGCGATCCCACCGCAGCTTGCCCCTGATCCGACCGGCTCTCCTCTCGACTCCTTGCGCTCGATCGAGCATGATCTTGAATCGACGGATCGTTCGATCCTGACACCCCTGGAGGAGGAGAGATGAGCGCTACAAGAACCTCGTCATGGCAGATCGCATCGCTGATCTCGCTGCAGTGGATGCTGCTACTGTGCCCCCTCGAGGCCCAGCAACCACCGAGCCATGTCGGGCGAAAAGTATGCGCCAGTTGTCATCAGGGAGAGCATTCCCTCTGGAGTGGCTCCCATCACGACCTCGCCATGCTGGATGTGAACGATCCCGCCTCACGAGCCCCCTTCGACGGCACCGAGATTTCATCGGGCGGAGTCCTGTCTCGCTTCTTGATGGTCGATGAGCGACCGGTGATCGAGGTCGAAGACTCCGCTGGCCAGCAATCGCTGCCGGTTCGCTACTTCTTCGGCACCAGTCCCTGCCAGCAAGTTCTGGTCGACGGAGCGAGGGGAAGGCTGCAGTCGTTTCCCATCGCATGGGCGACACCGGAAGCGAAGGGAGGCGCCCGCTGGTATCCACTCTTCCCCGACGAAAAAACACCTCCGGGCGATCCTCTGCACTGGTCCGGAGTTCTCAACAACTGGAATCACATGTGTGCAGAATGTCACTCGACGGGAATGGTCAAGAACTACGACCTCGAGAGTGATTCCTTTCGTACACAGTGGCAAGAACTCGATGTTTCCTGTGAAGCGTGTCACGGACCGGGAAGTAATCATGTGAACTGGGCCCGATCATCGAAGAAAGATGATGGAGAGAAAAGAACTCCTCTCTCACAGATGGGTTTGACGGTTCAGTTCCAGCGAGATTCAGCGACCTGGGTTCGTCCTGAAGGAGAGAAGGTCGCGCGAAGAAGCATCCGCAGAACTCATCATGATGAGACCGAGACCTGTGCACGGTGTCACTCTCGCCGTACTGCACTGGTGGACGGATCGGTGCCTGGAGCGCCGCTATCCGAGACTCACCTGCTGAGCCTGCTCGATGCCACTCTTTACCACCCCGATGGCCAGATCCTCGATGAAGTCTATGTGCATGGATCATTCCTTCAGAGCCGTATGTACGCAGAGGGGGTCACCTGCTCCGACTGCCACGAACCCCACAGTGGAAAACTCCACATCGAAGGGAACTCTCTCTGCATCGGTTGCCACGATCCCGCCATCTACGATCTACCAGATCACCACCATCACGCTCCCGAGAGCACTGGCGCTTCCTGCATCGAATGCCACATGGTTTCTCGCACATACATGGGAGTCGACCCTCGCCGTGATCACTCCTTTCGGGTTCCTCGACCTGATCTGTCGATTCGCCTCGGCACTCCCAATGCGTGCAACGATTGCCATCAGGACCGAGAAGTTCACTGGGCTGCCGAGAAGGTGACGGAGTGGTTTCCCGATGGGCGTGGGGATGATTTTCACTGGGGCGAAGCGCTCCATGCCGCCAGAAACAACTCTCCGGTGGCACCCGAATTGATCCGCATGGTGCTCGAAGACGAGAAGACTCCCAGCATCGTTCGCGCCACTGCATTGGCAGAACTGACTCCGTTCCTCGACCGAACCAACTCCGATCTACTTTCCCGGAGTTTCACCGATTCTGACCCACTGGTGCGGCGCCAGGCAGTGCTGGCACTCGACGGTCTTCCCCTCGAACAGACCTACGGAATCCTGCTCGATCTTCTCGGTGATTCGAGTCGCATCGTTCGCACTGTTGCGGCGGAATTGCTCTCACCGATTCAACGGGAACTCTCCGCCGATCCGCAAGGCGCCGGACTACAACTGAGTCGGGTACTGGCGGAGTACATCTCGATGCAAGAGATCAACGGTGATCGCCCCGAATCCCATGTCAATCTGGGAGCACTGGCGAGCAGAAGGGGAGATCTGAAGGAGGCGGTTCGTTGCTACAAGGAAGCACTGAAGAGAACTCCGTCCTTTGGACCCGCCTCCGTCAACCTCGCCGACGCACTTCGAGCTCTCGACCGCGATCCCGAAGGAATCGAGGTGCTTCAACAGGCGATCGCTCGGGTTCCAGACGATGCAGGATTGCATCACGCACTCGGTCTGGCGCTGGTACGGGTCGACAAGAAAGAGCAAGCCCTGCAGTCACTGGGACAGGCGGTGACATTGGCTCCTCAATCTCCACGCTACGCTCTGGTCCACGCAGTGGCGCTGGAAGATGGAGGTCAGCGAATACTGGCCATCGCAGCACTGGAAAAAGCACTGCAGCGGCATCCCACAGATCGCTGGTTAATAGCGGCGAAACAGGAGTTTATCGACAAGGAAAAGCAGGAGTTTATCGACAAGGAAAAGCAGGAGTTTATCGACAAGGAAAAGCAGGAGTTTATCGACAAGGAAGAGAGCAGTATCAGCCCGGTTCCCACAACTCCAGAGAAGAAGTCCGGCGACTAGTCTCGCCGCGGTCGGCGCACGGTACGCCGACCGGAACGGCGTCCGCCATTGCGATCGGATCGGTTACCTTGTGGTTTTCTGCCGCCCTTGCGTGGCGATGCCTTGCCCGCTCCACCCGCTGTATCGTGGGTGGACACCAGCGCTCCCGGGTGATCACCGATCAGATCATCGCGGCCACTATCTCTCAACATCTCCCTGACCAGTAGACGATTCTCCGGCTTCCACCACTGAAGCATCGCTCGCTGCTTGCGCTTGTTTCTCATCTTCTTCTCGACGAAGACCGGTTTCATCCGGGTCGGGTCGATCCCCGTCCACCACATGCAGGTGGCGGGCGTTCCAGGTGTCGGAATGAAATCCTGTACCTGCTGTGGCTTGAGGTGACGTGCTTCGAGAAACTCTGCGACTCGAACCGCAGCGTCTTGCTCACAACCCGGATGGCTGGAAACAAAGTAAGGCACCAGATATTGCTCCTTACCCGCACGATCACTCGCCTCCTCGAATCGTTTTTCGAACTCGATGTAAGTGTCCATTCCCGGCTTCTTCATCAATCGTAGAGTTTCATCATCGATATGCTCGGGTGCTACCTTGAGGTGTCCTCCGACATGATGGGCAGCGAGATCATCGATGTAATCCTGGTCGAGGTTTGCCAGATCCATTCTCACTCCGGAAGCCACATGCACCATCTTGACGCCGTCGGACTCCCGGACCTTTTTCATCAACTTCTTCACCGGACCATGGTCTGTACCCAACAACTTGCACACGGTCGGATGAACGCAAGACGGCCGGCGACAACGAGATTCAATCTCCGGCCGAGTGCACTGCATCCTGTACATGTTGGCGGTCGGCCCGCCCAGATCACTGATGACACCCTTGTATCCATCCAGTTGCTTCAATGCAGCGACCTCTTCCAGGACGCTCTCCTCACTTCTCGATGATACAGCTCGGCCCTGATGTTCTGTGATGGCACAGAAGGTACAGCCGCCAAAACAACCCCTCATGATGTTGATGGAAAACTTGACCGTCTCGTGAGCGGGTATCTTCTCTCCACCATATTCCGGATGAGGCTCCTTGGTGTAGGGAAGAGCGAAGATCGCATCGAGCTCTGCGGTGGAGAGGGCTTTCATCGGGCGATTGACGATCACAGTCTGTTCGGCGTGGCGCTGGACCAGGATCGGAGCGGAGTCGGGATTCTGTTCTCGATGAAAGATGTGCTGCGCTCGGGCAAATCGTTCCTTGCTGTGCTCGTCTTCCCCGCGAATCTCATCGAAAGATGGCAACTCCTGAGCGATCTCTGGTTTGCATCGATACTGCTCCCACCAGGGTGTGCCCTCTTGCCACGTCGACTCCTCGACGAAATGGGGACGTCCATGTTTCCCGATGCCATAGGCCGTTCCCGGAACATCTCGAATCGATTCGATCGGCTCACCCTTTTCCAGCCTCTCGACGATGGCCACCAGCGCCTGCTCACCCATTCCGTAGACAGCGATATCACTCCTCGAATCGAGGATGAGTGATCGCTTGACCTTCTCCGACCAGTAATCGACGTGCGCCATCCGTCGCATCGAAACCTCTACACCCCCGGAGATGATGGGGACGTCTCGAAAGGCTTCACGGCACCGTTGCGAATAAACGATGGTGGCTCCATCGGGACGAAGACCCGCCTTTCCTCCCGGTGAGTACAGATCATCGGAGCGGGGTCTCTTGTGTGCGGTGTAATGATTGAGATGCGAATCGAGATTCCCGGCGGAGACCAACCATGCGATTCGTGGCGCCCCGAACTTGCGGAATGGTTCGACCGACCTCCAGTCCGGTTGAGCCAGGATCGCCACCCGATATCCACGGGCTTCGAGCAGGCGACCGATCACGGCATTGGCAAAGGAGGGGTGGTCGACATAGGCGTCTCCGGTGACCAGCACGAAGTCGATCCCATGACGGACCGGATCATCGGTCTCTCCTGCAGCGGGAAGCCAGCCCTTCTCGATGCATTCCTTCACCGTCATCGATAGATACTGGGGCTCCGAGGAGGTGCGACCGGCAGAGGAGCGTGCTTTTCGTGACGCTGGGGACATCGGGTCCACCACCAATCTGTCGACCAATAGCCGAGAACGGCTGCGGTCTCTGGAGCCGCATCCCGGGGAGCACGAGGGCTTGCCGAGATGGGCTGAGTGTCCTGTGAACGGTCCACATTTCGACGACACGGCATCGGCTCTTGACTTGCCAAGCACAGCGGTCGATCGGATAAGATTACCAGGAATCCACTTCCTGGTCGAGCATCGCTGGACAATCCGCAGTCGAAGATGCAGCATCTAAGGTCTGGAGGTCGTTTGAACCAAAACACAAGGAACTGGCAAGCGCAGCAGGCTGGCCGCGCATTACAGGCTGAAGTCCACGCCCAGATGGAACTCCCCCATCGTCGCGTCAAGGACATCATCCGGCGCGGCGGTGTCAAGGTTTCCGGGCATGTCGTGATGGACCCCGGATTCCGACTCCAGGTCGGTGACTCCATCGAGGCCGATCCAGAGCCGATGAAGTTGCGTACTGCCCAGCGAAAGTTGCTCTCCAGGGGGCTGGAAGTTCTGCACCAGGACCGTCATGTCATCGTAGTCAACAAGCCCGCTGGCCTGCTCACCGTTCCCACAGATGAAGACGAAAATGAAATCTGCCTGCTCGGTGAGCTCTCCAGGAAGCTGCGAAAAGAAGGAGAGAAGCGCCCGGCACTCTTTGTCGTCCAGCGTCTCGACCGATTCACCAGCGGGGTGATCACGATTGCAAGGACACCGGATGCGAGAGAAGGACTTCGAAGACAACTGAAGAGTCGAAAGATGGGACGTCGCTATCTGGCCATCAGCCAGGGTACTTCGAGTTCATCTGAGGGCACCATCACCCGGTCCCTGTCGGAAGATCCTCGTACGATGAAGATGCGAATCTCTCGCCGGGAGGACGAAGGGATAGAAGCGATCACACGGTGGAAGAAACTCGATGTCCAGGGTGACCACCAGCTGATCGAAGCACGGCTGGAGACCGGACGCAGGAACCAGATCCGGGTCCACCTGACGAGCATCGGGTTACCCATCATCGGAGACACCCGATATGGCGTTTCCTCACCATGGATCGACCGACCCGCCTTGCACGCCGAATCCATCTCGTTCCATCACCCGGTCAGCCAGCAAGAATACTCGTTCCAGGTCAAACCTCCCGAGGATTTCCTGAGAGCACTGGAAGCGATTTCGATCCCGGCTCCCTAGGCTTCCTGCGTTTGCTGGACCGACTGCACTCGCTCGACTCCCAAGATGTTTCGGAAGGTCAGGTTGATACGCTCGGTCGGAGCATTTTTTCCACGCCGACGAGGAATCGAATGAAGCCAGTGCCGCTGAGTCTTCCCCTCCATGATCAGTAATGAACCGGGTTGCAGTGCGATCTTGACCCGATCCAGATCTTTCCGAGTTCGATGCTTCATGCAGAAATCACGAGTGGCCCCGAAGCTGATGGATGCGATACACGGCTCAGGTCCCAGTTCCGGCTCGTCATCACTGTGCCACCCCATCGCATCGTCTCCATCTCGATAGCAGTTTCCCAGCACCGAGTTGAACTGCAGATCCTCCCTGAATCTCTCCAGGCGGGTGCGCAGTTCGTCGAGAGCAGCGGTCCATGGATGTGGAGAATGATCCGTTCCTGAATAGCGATAGGAAGCTGCGTGATCGCCGTGCCAGGCTTCGAGACGGGGAATCAGATGGCGTTTGCCAAACACAGTGACGTGCTGCTGGCTCCATTGCATCTGTTCTCGAAGTTGCTGGTGAATGCGATGCTGGCTTGCATCGTCGAGGAAATCAGCGGCGTACCAGATGGAAGCCCCCGGCATCGATGCGAGGGCTTCCATCTGGGCACTCATCCGCCGGACTTTTTCCAGCCGCCTGATTTCTTGTAGCCACCGACCGATGGCTTCTTCCGCTTGGGAGCGGTCGGATTGCCCTTGTCGAGATCGCAGCAGCCGTCTCCGCCCTTGTCATAAAACCGGGTGCCGTAATCGACCACTTTTCCGATATCGAACTGCTCAATCGAGATCATCGGGCGACGGGCCATTCTCTCATGCATCACCTGGTCGACGGTGCGGATCACATCGCCATCGGTCTTGCGACGGAAGTCGCTTCCCTGCTGCTTCTCTTCTCTCATCTTGTCAAATCCCTGAAGATAGGAATCGGCAACCATCTGTTCCGAATGATGGGCTGCGTGATTCAGATGGGAGAGCTGGAACTGATCTCTTTTCTCCAGCAAGGGCAGATCCGAGGCCTCCAGTTTGGCCAGTTCGAGGATGAACTCGATCTCGTGCATCATTCCATCTGGATCCCAGTAACCAGGTAAGCAGTGCAGTACATTTCCCGATGGAGAGATGAAGAGCATCTGCACATTGCGGCCGCCGGCTCCGTTGCTGGTCTGAAGTGCGGTACTCGCTACCGGGTGATCATGGGATTTCCCGGCGTACGCCTCCTGGCCCTGGATGTTTCTCCAACCGCAAACAAACTGTTCCTTCAATACGTCGATCACTTTTGGTTCCGAGAGCGTCACGGCTCTCAATGAATGTCCGGCACTTCACAAGCCGCCATCCAACTTTCCGACCATCTGGAGCCAGAAGAGTGGCTTCCCCTGTTCTGCAGCAGTGGCCATCGCATCGTCGAAGTTGCCATGCCAGTTGACCCCGGACAGCATCCTGTCGACGCGCTTGGCCACCTCGGTTCCCTTGAACTTGGGCACCGAGCGTGGAGTGATCCGAGTATCGTCGCCATCTCCGGCTCCCAGATCTCCACAGACACTCAGTACCAGCGTTCCGGCCATGACGAGGCTCAGACGCTTGATTGAATTCGGAATCATCCGCGACTCCCTTCCTTGCTATTCCACCAGCGCTTCCATTCAGACTCCGACCGAAAACTCTGGCCGGTGATCTGCTGAAGAGTCGCCTGTACCTTCAATTTCCTGGTTGCAGCGGGAGTTTTCAATCCTTTTATCAGCGATGGGATCAATTGTTCGGCATTACTGGAGTGCATCTGCTCCAGCACGAGATCCAGAAGTTCGTCGTCTTCGTCCTCCAGAGCCGCAGAGAGTGCAAATCCTAACCGATCGGGGTCTTCCGGGTCTGTCAACTCTGTAAAGGCCAGGTCACGAGCATCGAGCAATACTTCCATCTGCTCCTGGATCAGGACGAGCAAATTGAGGGCGAGTTCTGCCTCTCTACGATCCTGAGCGGAGAGGGGCGCATCCGGATTCCGATCGAGATGACCGTATTTCTTGCCGATCTGCTTCGCCCTCGAAGCGACCGCTCGTAGTAACTTCTTCGCCTCGATCCTCAGCAGATTGAGATGGTTCCACGACTCCTCGGTTGCGATTTCACCCAGCGACTGGAGGGCCAGGGTGAAATCGGGCAGCACCCGATCTGGCAGGTGGTACGAGGCCAGTGCTTTGCGGCCCAGTTCGAGCCACTCCTGAGAACTCATCGATTTCGCCACCGCGGTCTGATCGGTCGATGCTGCCGTGACACCGCTTCCCACCGCAGTCGGAAGCGGTGCTCGCCTGCGCCGAACTCTCTTGTCACGCCGCAGGCGTGCCACCTCGGCCCAGGGGTCCAATGTGGGAGGGAGGGCGAGAGATT
>DUAN01000123.1 GCA_012960845.1 Planctomycetota bacterium
ATCCTCATCGCTTCCATCACTCCGTCCAGATCGATCGGAGTGACCCCCTGTTTGGGCCGCCCTGCGATGGTGCCGTCGGGCAGGTCGCGGAATTTCCAGCCGATTCCCTGGATACCAGAGATGATGGCATCTCGATCTCCACGCATCACCAGCCATCCTTCTTCCGGAGCAATCCTCTTCACACCCCAGGTGCCAAGACGAATACGCATTCTTTGCTGGCCGATCAACCGGGCAGTCTCCGGTGGAATCGGACCGTTGAAGTGGATCATCTGATCGGCGATTTGATCCAGTTCGGTCTGGCGCAGTGCGGTGGCGATGGAACGATAGGTTCGAAGCCGCTGGCGTGTATCCGAGATGTACTCCTCGGGAATGCGACACAGCCCCTTCAGTGCAATCTCCACCTCAGGAGGTTCTTGCCAGGGAGTACCACGCATGTCCGCCACTGCCCGTTCGAGCAATCGGCAGAAGAGGTCGTAGCCGATGGTACCGATGTGACCCGACTGTTCCTTGCCGAGAATATTGCCCGCACCGCGAATCTCCAGATCTCTCATGGCGATCTGGAATCCGGCACCGAGTTGCGAGTACTCCTCGATCGCCTGCAATCTTTGTCTGGCATCGCTTCTCAGCGGCTGGTCCTCGGGAACCAGCAGATAACAGTACGCCTTGTGATGGCTACGACCGACACGACCTCGTAACTGGTGCAACTGAGACAGGCCAAATCGATCGGCGCGTTCGATGATGAGGGTGTTGGCACTGGGGATATCGAGCCCACTCTCGATGATGGTGGTCGAGATGAGGATATTGGCTTTCTTGTCGATGAACTGCAGCATCCGGTCTTCCAGTTCATGCTCATTCATCTGGCCATGGGCGACCACTGCAATTGATTCTGGAAGGAGTTGTTCGACCCTATGCCGACACTCTTCGATGCTCTGGACCCGGTTGTGGAGCCAGAAGACCTGACCATCGCGATTCAGTTCTCGCAGAACGATCTGGCGGAAACGTGCATCATCGAAGCTACACACTTCAGTCTGGATCGGAGCCCTGCCCTCGGGTGCCTCATGAAGACTGGAGATATCCTTCACCCCGACCATCGACATGTGTAGAGTTCGGGGAATTGGAGTGGCGGTCATCGTCAGGATGTCGACCAGTCGTCGCAGCTGCTTCAGTTTCTCCTTGTGGGCGACACCAAAGCGTTGCTCCTCATCGATGATGATCAATCCAAGATCCTTGAAGTTGACATCTCCCGACAGCAATCGGTGAGTTCCGATGAGGAGATCGACGGCTCCACTCGCCGAATCTTCGAGGATCTGGGTCGTGTCCTTGCGTGAGACCAATCGACTGATGACTTCGATTCGCATCGGCCACTCCGCCATCCTCTCGCGGAAGGTCACCAGGTGTTGCTGAGCGAGCACCGTGGTCGGCACCAGCACTGCCACCTGCTTTCCCGCACGGATCGCCTTGAAGGCGGCGCGCATCGCCAGCTCGGTCTTGCCATACCCCACATCGCCACAGACCAGGCGGTCCATCGGCTTGGGCTTCTCCATGTCCTTCTTGATGTCCACCACCGTCTCGAGCTGATCACTGGTCTCCTCGAAGGGAAATGAATCCTCGAAGGCGATCTGAGCGGTGTCATCTGCCGAGAATGCAAATCCTGGCCGCTCCGCTCGCAGTGCCTGAATCTCCAGCAGTTCCGATGCCAGATCGTGTAAGGCATCTTTCGCCTTCGCCTTCTTGTTCGACCATGCGGCACCTCCCAGTCGATCGAGGCGACCCGGCTGGCGTCCGCCGCCAACGAATTTCTGGACCAGGTCGATCCGGTCGACCGGAACCAGCAAGGTCACACCCTCGGCGAACTCCAGCACCAGGAAATCTCCCTGGCGAGCCCCATCACGAATCGTTCGCAATCCCTGGAAGCGAGCGATGCCGTGTCCGACATGGACCACCAGTTGCCCTTCCTCCAGTTCGATGAAGTTGTCGACCGCTCGCCCCTCGACTCGTTTCTTCTGCACTCGATCGAGACTGCGCTTTCTCCCCAGTGCGGCATTGCCACTGACAAAGATCCCTCCTCCCGCTTCGTCCCAGCGGAATCCTGCGGAGAGATCTCCCAGCCGTACCCTCGTCGAGGAACCCACTGCGGCCTCGGCGAGCACCTCACGGAAGCGTTCCGCCTCCGCTTCTTGGCGCAGAAACACCAGCACATCGGTTCCGCGGTCAGACTCCTCGGCCAGCGCACTGATGGTCGAATCAAAAGAACCCTGAAATCGTTCCGCCGAGACCACCGGCAGAGCCAGCGGGCGATGACCGGGTTCTGGAACCAGCGGATCGAGTTGAAGACGCAAGAATCGGCCCGCTCTCGCCCAGAAGGAGTCACAGAGTTGTTGCCTCTGACGGCTCGCCCACTGACCGATCAGGAAGTGAGTCTTCTCCTCCACCTCACGAGGATCGAGCACTGCCACCACTGCATCCTCGGGAAGAGCATCGAAGAGCAGCTTTTGCTTCCCGGTCCAGCCGCGGATGAACCACTCCTCCTTCGGTGCAATTGTCAGCACCAGCAGTTCCTGTTCCGATCCAGTACGACCATCTCTGGGAGAGATTGATCGAATACTCTCCACCTCGTCATCGAAGAAATCGATGCGATAAGGAACACTGCTTTCTCGCGGCCAGATATCGAACAGGCCACCGCGGATGGCGAAGTCTCCGGGGCGAGCGACCTGAGGAAAACGACGGTAGCCCGCCTTCACCAGTGATCGGGCCAGTTCCCCGGGCGGCCGACAATCGCCGCACCGTACCAACACCCGATGATCATCGCCGGTATCGGCAGAGAGAGGCTGCAATGCCGCTTGTACCGGAGTGATGATGGTCCGGATCGAACCACTGTTCAGGTTTGAAACGGCTTCCAGTCGTTCCCTGAAGGTCTCGGGGTCCGGTTCCGAATCCGCCTCGAAGATGCTCTCCCACATGCCGAAGTAGCCGATCGGTTCAGCAGTGAAGGTGGAGGCATCGCGACGCAGTCTCTCCGCCGCATCGGGACTGGTGCAGAGGACCACCAGCGGGCGATCGAGTTGCTCGGTGAGGTGAGCGACCAGCAAGCCGGCGGCTCCCTCACTACAACGACCGACATGAAGCACCTTCTCAGCGAGCAGACGCTTCTTCACTTGCGGAAGAAATGTCGAACTTGCGACGATCCTCTCGACCAGAGGATCGCGATCGTCCTCGACCTGCTTCACCCCCCTGGTCATCGTCGTATCTACCTTCCCCGTGGCGCCGGTCCAGCCAAATGGTCTCGTCAGAAGGACGCAGGATAGCCGCACCCCGACGGCGACTCCCGCTCTCTCACGAAAGTGTTGGAAATTCGTACACCCGCATGCCCCGAGCCGGGCAGCCCCGACCCGCAGTGGTCCCAATCGACCTGAATCGACCGATTCAAGGGCATCTCGTTTCGGCACGGCGGATGCAATCTACCCGGTGCACGCCCAGTAGTCCCGCCCGTTCGTCAACGAAAGGAGGGCCGTCATGGCCTCTCACATCTCATCTGGCACCACCTCGATGGTAGTGCTTCTGACCTTCTTGTTGTTCGCTCCCCACGGTATCGGGGCCCGTCTCGCCGCTTGCGACCCGGTCGTCGATTCGACTCTCGTGGTGCAGGCCGTCGATGACACCTCGACCGATGTCTCGTCCGATGTCTCGAATGCAGATCCGCATTCGATCACCGTCCTGCAGTTACTTCAGGCGATCGATGCCAATCCCCAGTACATGATGATCCTGCCCTCGGGAAAGAGCATCGACGATCATCAACTGGAAGCACAGAATGTCAAAACACTGCACATCTTTGATCGAGAAAGATGGCAGTCCGCCAGCGTGGCGATGAAGATGCTCCGCGCACTCGGCTGGAAACTCGATGTGGTTCGGGCACCCGGCGTACGAGATGCAACTCCGAGTACG
>DUAN01000124.1 GCA_012960845.1 Planctomycetota bacterium
GAAGAAGAAGACCAGGAACAGGTGACGGCTTCCGCAAACGAACCCGCCGACTCGAACTCTTCCCAGGTAAACCGAAGGGGTTTTCTCGGGCAGGTAGGCTTGCTCGCCGGGGTTTCTCTTGCAGTCGATGGCCGTCGCTTCATTTCGGCGGCTGATCCTCTCCCGCAATCCGATTCACACTCCGCATCTGATGGTTCCTCGGAGAGTAAAGCGGGTCTCGAAGCTTCCGAAAAGCACATGCGAATCATCGACCTTGAAGTGGATGTTCTGGTCGCTGGTGGTGGCATGGCAGGAGTCTGCGCCGCTCTCTCTTCTGCTCGCAACGGAGCCCGAACAGTGCTGGTACAGGATCGCTCGAGATTGGGCGGCAATGCTTCCAGTGAGATCGGAATGCACATCGTCGGCGCCGATGTTCATGGTCAACGCCCCGGTTGGCGCGAGGGAGGGCTGATCGAAGAGATCCGCCTGGAAGACGCTCGGAGGAATCCCCATCGAGCCTTTGAGCTGTTTGACCTGACCCTCTACGACCTTTGCCAGCGTGAAGAGCTGCTCACCTTGAAGCTGGACACCTCGATCTATTCCGCAGAAGTAAGCGATGGCTCGATCCGCAAGGTGCTGGCGCGATGCGACAAGACTGAAACGATCTACCGCATCCAGGCCAAAACCTACTGCGACTGTACAGGAGATTGTCGACTGGGCCTGGAGGCGGGAGCGGAGTTTCGCACTGGCCGGGAACCACGCGCCCTCTACAACGAGCCTCTCGCACTGGAAAAAGGAGATGCGAACTCACAGGGTTCGACGATCCTGTTCACGGCGACAAAACACGATCAACCGATCGACTTCCTCGCCCCTCCATGGTCTCGCAAGATGACCGAGAACGATTTCTTGTTTCGCAAGATCCCCCGCGGCTCCTACGAGTACGGATACTGGTGGATCGAACTGGGTGGTGAACGCGATGTCATCCACGACAATGAAGAATTGAGATTTGAACTGTTGAGAATCGTGATGGGTGTCTGGGACTGGATCAAGAACTCCGGAGAGCGCCCCGACTCCTCTCACTGGGCACTACAACGGGTCGGGATGATTCCAGGAAAGAGAGAATCCCGCAGGATGACCGGCGCCCATATTCAGACCCAGCTAGATCTCATCGAGGGATGGAAGAAAAGAGACGACGGAGTCAGTATCGGTGGCTGGCCCTTCGACGAACACCCGCCAGGAGGCTTCGATGACTGGGATCAGCCGCCCTTTTACTCGCGCCCCATACAGGAGCCCTACAACATCGCCTTCGAATCCCTCTACAGCGGAAACATCGATAATTTGATGATGGCTGGCAGAAACATCTCCAATTCACACGTCGCATTCACCTCGACACGAGTGATGGCAACTTGCGCCTGTACCGGACAGGCGATCGGTACTGCTGCGGCACTGTGCAATGAAAAAGGTGTTTTACCGGCGCAACTACGAAAAGCTCACATCCATGAACTACAGCAACGCCTACTTCGTGATGATCAGTCGATTCGCAAGGTGACCAACCAAGATCCGGATGACCTTGCACGAATCGCTTCGGTGTCCGCTTCTGATCATCTTGAGGGAGCCGAACCCCAGCACATCATCGACGGGAAAGTCCGAGATGTACCGACCCAATGGGACCATCGCTGGGGAGCCAAGGCGATCGATGGGGGGCAATGGATCGAGTTGGCCTGGGACGATCCAGTTCTCCTCGATGAGATCCAGATCACCTTTGATAGCGGTTTCCATCGACAACTGACCCTTTCCGCATCCGATGGAGCATCGAGAAATATCATCCGCGGACCCCAGCCAGAGATGGTCAAGGATTACCAGATCAGTTTCGTCGACGACAGCGGCGCTCGGCAGGGCCTGGTCGATATCGAGGGAAACTACCTGCGCCTCCGAAGGCACCGTTTCGCCGCGATCCAGCTGCGCTCTTTACGCCTCCATGCCCTGACCACCCACGCAACGGAGCAGATCCGGGTCTTCGAGATCCGTTGCTACAACCGTAGGGGATAGCCGCCCCTCTCCCGATATTTTTGGAACTGATGTCTGAGTTCCGTCGTTTTCTTGGTATGGGTACAGGAGGTATCCCGCCAAATGACTGAACGCAACTCAGAACCCGCCAAGCCGATGGACATCCACGAAGATCTCGACCAATACTTCAAAGTCCTCCACGCTGATCCCTACGGCCTCAATAACGAAAAGTATGACTGGAGTGGCGAAGATCGATTCGTCGCAGTGGCTTCCTCCTTCTACCTGCTCATCGCCTCCGGAATGATCCTTGCCTCACAACAAGGCTGGATTCCATCCATCAATATCAAGGCATTGATCTTTTTCTTGGCGGCCTCGGTTTTCGAGCTCGGTGGCAAGATCTTCTGCTCATACCTGGTACTGAAGTTCAATATCCGCATCAACTTCGTCAGAAAGCTCGGGTTGAGACCATGGAGAAAGCTCCAAGCTTTCGTGATCCCCTTCCTGTTCGTCGCCGGAGACCGGATCATCATCGATACCATCTTTCTCTTTTCTCTCGGGCAATTGAAGATCATCATCACTGAATGGAATGTCATCCGCAGGCAGGTTCCTATATTCCGCTATGCATTCGTTTCGTGGGATCGCCTCGAAGATCGTCCTTACAGCATGAGATACGACATGATCGAGGACGTGCTGCGCTTCCTGATCTATATTCCGTTCATCGCCATCGTGGATCAAAAGATCATCACGCTGATCCCACAACTGGTCAACGAGTTCGGCGATGGCCTCGCGGAACCGGTTGGCCTGCGCTTCGGCAAACATCGATACAAGACCAAGGCCATCTGGCACGACGGAAAGTTCTGGAATGGTGAGTACTACCGTTCCCTCGAAGGTAGCGCGATGGTGTTTCTGGTCACCGTACTGGCACTTCTTTTTTACTCATCCGAGTTCACCTCACCACAACTTATATTGGCTCTCATATGCCTCCCGATCCTGTTGACCGTCGCGGAAGCCATCAGTCCTCATACCGCCGATGGGCCGCTGATCGGCCTGCTGGGTTGCACTTTCTTGTGGGCGATCACCACCGGAATAACCTGACCCCACAGGTGGTCACGAAGCGAATCCTCCGTAACGTAGGTTCGGTCCGAACTAATTCGTCTGCCGAGGTGGATGTTGCTTTCGCCTGATATCCTCCCATGACCGCTGGAACGGCCTGTTCAAGGCTTCCATGATTCCTTTCAATTGCTAAAATCCATCGACGCATCTGCTCTTCGAGGATGGCATCATTGTCTTCATGCTCACGGAGCCATTTTGATCTCCTGCTAGGAGTTATTTTGAACGAAGCCGACGAAGATGACACGGTAGATTTCGTTCAGGAGAAGAGCCCAAGGAGCCCTCCTGTCGACACTGAGAAACAACCACTTCCCCAGTTTCCCGGATACGTCATCGAAGGTGAATTGGGAAGAGGTGGTCTAGGTATCGTCTATCGCGCACGGGACTTGATGCTGAATCGTCCAGTCGCGCTGAAGGTCTTGACCTCCGACACCGGGGACAAGGAACAAAGACAGAAGGTACTCGATGAGGCGCGGCGCACCGCTGCGCTGGGGGATCGTTGCATCGTCACCATCTTTGCTGTGCTTGAGCATGAGGGCCACTCTGCAATTGCGATGGAACTGGTGGATGGACATGAGTTGCAAAATGTCGCTTCAGTTCTGGAACCCAGGCAAGTGGCGAAGATCATTGCTGAAGTTTGCCGGGCGGTATCGATAGCACACGGTGCCGGAATTCTGCACAGAGATTTGAAACCCCAGAACATCGTGGTCACTCCTGCACATGAAGTGAAAATTCTGGACTTCGGTCTGTCGATCGAGGTCGATAGCACCGAGATCGAAGAGGGATTTTCAGGCACCATCTCCTACTCTGCACCCGAACGCCTGACGGGCCAGCCGGCAACCGAGGCTACCGACATCTTCTCCCTTGGAGTGCTGTTCCATGAAGTCCTGACAGGTCGACACCCCTTTGCGAAACTGGGAAAACCTCCGACCATCTCATCGATACTTGCGGGGGAGCCCAGTTTACCTCGTGAACATCGCCCCGAAATACCAGAGGAGCTGGAAAGAATATGCCTGGCGTGCCTGTCCTTCAATGCTGAAGATCGGCCCTCCGCTATCGAACTGCTCCACGCACTCGACTGTTTTCTATCTGGACGACCGGTGCAATTGAAGGCCAGTGTCGTCAAGAATCATCTGCTCAATCGAATTGAAGATCATGTCGACGAGATTGAAAAGTGGCGGAATTTAGGGCTAGTCCGTGACCCCGAGCGAGATCACTTGCGCTGGCAGTACCGCCGAATCCTCGAAGGAGATGACGTGTGGCCGACGGAAACGCACAAGTTGCGGGCGGTCGAGTTGGGGATCTACATCTCCACCTGGACGATGTTGTCGGCAGCCTTTCTTTCTGCGGGTCTTTATCGTGAGGAGATCGGCACGCCTCTACGGTGGACGATTCCTCTGTTCATCACAATTTCTCTGTTGATTGCAGGGGTATTGACGGAGAAGCGATCCGCCAACCGCGTCACACCACTGTTCTTCGGCGGTGCCATCCTCTCGCTGATGCCGACACTGATGTCGGTCTTGACCGAATTCCTGTGGGTTCCGGAGACGACGACCTCAATAGACTGGCTCCGCCACGGCGGTGTTTCCAACAAAACTCTGCTTCTTTCCAGCCTCATCTGCATGATCGCCAGCGTCCTCCGGTTGAATAAAACCGGGGTTTCATTCTATGCATGGCTCTCCTCGGCTCTGTTTCTCGCAACGCATCTCTCGGTTTTATTGCAGCTCGGATTTCTCGACTGGGACCCAGGCCCCAGAGCTGTAGGTATCTTGTCGACTGGAATCGCCTGGATGGTCGGTTCTGGATTCGAGATGCAACGACGTCCTCGATTTGCTCGTCCATTCCACTGGATCGGTGCCGCGGGAACGATGCTGGGCCTGTATATGCTGGCTGCGGTGCCATTGCTTTCCTGGATAGGGGTCGAGTCACTGGCTCGAGACACCCAATCAGGTTGGTCTTTTGCAATTTCCGGATTTTGCATGCTGGGAATCGGGATCCTGCTCGACCGCTCTCCTCGACTGGAACGGCGAAGAATTGCCAAGTTCTTTGAATGGGCCTGTCCGATTTTCATCCTCGGAGGTCTATACCAGGCGGCGATGGTCAGAACCCCGATCGTCGGCTGGCAGGGCCAGGGCTCCATCTGGTTCACCGTCATTCCGTTCATCGGGGCGGTAACGATGTTCGTGACACTGACCGCAAAGATGTGGAAGCCACGATTCATGATCTCGAGTCTGGGAGGCGTCGCTCTCTCGCTACATCTTCTCCAGCATCAAGATTTGATCTCAAAGACCGGAGTGCTGATTTCCGCCACCGGGATCGGGCTGCTACTCACTGCTATCTTCTACATGCTCATGGAAAGAACACCTCGACCACGGGCAAAGCAGGAGATCCGCCCGCCTTCCATTCATGACGATTGAGATCTGCGGATCTGCTAAATATCGCCCAATAGCGCTATGGTGCCTTCAGCGGGAAATCAAGCTCCTTGAGTCGTGCTACTACGTCTAACCCGTGACTGGACACCTTTACTTTTTTGTCGATGGCACGCAGCTTTCCCTCGGGACCGAAGAAAAACGTATGTCTTTTCGACAATCCAAATGCTCGATCTACACCGAATATCTTCGCCGCTGCTCGATCATCATCGCTGAGTACTGGAAACGGCATACCCAGTTTAGCAGAAAAGTTTTTCGACTTTTCGAGACCGTCACAGGAGATGACAAAAATGTTGACCTTGAATTCCAGGATGGATTCGACGCTGTCACGCAACGCCTTGCACTGAGCAGTTCAGCCAGGAGTGAATGTCTTGGGAATCCAAGCGATGATCAAACCTTCTGCGCGGCTCATCCCCTGACGAAGCGAATGCTTCTTGCCGTCTGAACCCGACAGTGTCAGATCGGGAATCGGATCGCCGATCTTGAGCCCAACGTCTCCCTTGGCACCGGAAGAAAATAGACCTGCAAGCACTCCCATGACCACCATCCCTCCCAGGATCATTATCGCTCTGGTTGCTCGACTCCTGCTCATGATTCACCCTCCGCTTCGGCTTCTTCACTTCCTTGCTCCAGGTCAGCTCCTGCATTCCACATCATCGACACCAGAAGGATGTGGATGCTGGTTCCCGCAAGTGCATATTGATCGCGATACAGGAAGGAGCAGCAGGCCCAGAGCAATCCACTGGCTTCATGCAGCCCGACAATCACTGAAATCCAGATCGAGTGGAGCCCCACACCCTTCATCGTAAGTGGTAGATCTATCGATGGGATGACCGAATATCTGATCCACACTCCTGTCAAGATGCTGACCCCGCTCAGACCCGCACTGGTATACAAGAGTATCGACGACTCCATCTGCTGTTCAAAAGGAATGGTGACACTCAGTACTCCTGCGAGAATCATCAAGGTGACCGCGAATCCGACCAGCAGCCTATTCATCAATCCCGCCATTTTCAGAGCGTTTCGTCTCTCGCTCATGGGACTACCCCTCCGCCAGCGTGAAGATCAACAGATGATTCTCACCAAACGCATCACAGACTGATCCAGCACGATTTTGTTCAGATCGCCCACATCATACCAACAAACCTCAAGAGACTCATCGCTCTTCATCGGCTGACTATGATCGTAAGCCATCACCATGAACCGGATATCCAGATGAAGATGCTCAGGCACCGTTTTTCGTTGAGGAATGGTGTGGATATCAATATCGATGATCTCTGGATCGATGGAGAGATCCGGCACCCCTGACTCCTCGGTGGACTCTCGCAGGGCAACAGCGGGCAGATTGGCATCGCCATCGCAATGACCACCAAATTGCAGCCAGCGATTCAATTTGGCATGATGATGCAGCATGACTCGAGATCGATCTTCATTGACCACCAGAGCAGACGCTGTCAGATGACCCGGCATACAATCTCGATCGAGCAAACATCGGTGAGAATTACACATCTCGAGGATCTGAGCCTTGAACTGCTGCTGTAAGGTCCCCGTTGCCGGATAATCTTCGATCAATGTGCTGGCATGCTTCAATGAAGCGATGGGCGCCAGTCTTTCATCTCCCGGACTCCACCGCTGGTGATGCCTCTTCGGTGTCTTCCTGCAACTCACCCTCTGAACAGGTTCTTCACGACATGCCCTGCGATCTGAGGGTTCTCCCTGAGTCTCCGAGTGGAATAGGCATACCACTCCTCGCCGAAGGGAACATAAACCCTCAGCGGGTGGCCAGCGGTGACAAGATCTCCTCGCATCTTCTCTGCAACTCCCAGCAACATCTGGAACTCATATCTTTCCTTGGGAATCTCCAGTTCCTTGAGCAGTTCGAGAGTGGAAAGAACCAGCTGAGGATCATGGGTTGCGATCCCAACTCGCTGTGCGCCATTCTCGAGTAACAGTCGAAGTGTCGATCGAAATGAATCCTGTACTTCTTCAAACTCCTTGAAGGCGATCTCCTCCGGTTCCACGTAGATCCCCTTGCAGAGCCTCAGGTTGGTGATCCCCCCGGAGAGCAATTCTGCAACCGAAGACTCGGTGCTGCGAAGATAAGACTGAACAACGGTCCCGACACGACCGGATTTGATTCTCAACTTCCTGTAGAGGTCGAGAGTGATTCCGGTCACGGAGGAGTCTTCCATGTCCATTCGCACGTAGTTGTCATATAGTTCTGCCGATTGCAGCAGCCGCATCACGATCGACTCGCAAAGAGGTCCGTCGAATTTCAATCCCAACATCGACAACTTTACCGATATGTTGGCATCCAGCCCTCGACTCGAGATCTCGCGCAGGGCTTCCTGGTAGATCTGTTCCCCGGCAAGCGCTTCTGAATGATCGGTGGTGTCCTCACCAAGTACATCCAGTGTTGCGCTCATCCCGGCTCCATTGAGCTTTTCAACGCAGCGAAGCGCATCATCCAGGGTCTTTCCTGCGATGTAGCGGCGAGAAACCTTCCACACCAGCGAGCGGGGAATCAGTGGAAGCAGTGCGACAATTGCCTTGTTGATCACGGAACCCATTCTCTCAGACACCCGCTGGCTGTTCTCAGGTCCCGTCCCATGAACTCACCGGAAAGGGCAGCATCCTGTATCGTGTCCCCTTAGCATACTCCGGGCACTCCCCCGGTGGGAGCGATACGAAGTGGAGCACAACCACCCATGAACCTGGATCCACCTCGCTCTGCTTCACCGGCAAGAATTCTCACGATGGTGGCAGCAGGATGGCTTCTGACCAGAGGCGCAGTGTGGATCTTCGAAGCAATTTTCAGCGGCCCATCCGAGTTCCACCCACCCCTTCGACTGACCGATATCGTGCTGGGGTCCTTCTGCATCTTGCTCTCTTTACAGTTACTCTTCCGTGCACCGGGGGCCAGGTTTCCAGCGCTCATCGTGCTGTTTCTTCACGCCGCATTGCTCATTCATCGCTTTGCCATCCTCGACGCATCCAGCTGGTGGAAACTGTCGCAGGCCGATCGGCTCCAGGTGATCTTCGAGACCGGTACTTCTTCACTGCTCGCCATCGGTCTGTGTGTTGCGACTTTCCTGGCCAGATCGGAACGAATCAGCCACAAAATTAACTTGGATTCGTAGGCATTAATATCCCCGCCGTGATCACCCCTCAGTATGATGGAATCATGAAACAACTATTTCATGGAATCTGTGCGATGCTCGTGTCTATCACCTGTGTCACCTCCTCATCGGTCGCCCAGAGTGTGGATTTTCTGAATGCGGGTCGAGGAGATGTCGCCGTTTACATCCCCTCGAGCTACGACCCAGCCATCCCTACTCCGATCCTGATGGCCCTTCATGGATACAGTTTCAGTGGCGACACCATCGAGCTCTACTTTGGATTCTCTCAGCTCGCCGAACAGTATGGGTTCATCTATCTCTATCCGGATGGATCCCTCGACAGTGTCGGACTTCGCTTCTGGAATGCGACCGATGCTTGCTGTGATTTTGACAACGCGGGATACGACGATGTCGGTTACCTCACAACCCTGCTCGACATGATCGAGGCGGAGTACAACGTCGATCCGAACCGTGTTCACCTGGTGGGCCATTCCAACGGTGGATTCATGGCGCATCGATTGGCCTGCGAATATCCCGAACGATTCGCCTCCATCGCCAGTCTCGCCGGAGCAGCTTTCTCCAACCCCCTCGACTGCAATGCAACCGCCCCGGTACACGTCCTGCAGATTCATGGGACTCTTGACGTTGTCATCAGCTACTACGGAGGAACTCTCGACGCTCCCTATCCGTCTGCGATGAACACTTGTACGCAGTGGGCTGCCAGCAATAACTGCTTCGGCACGCCTGTTTCAGGAAGCAATATCAACCTGGATGGGTTGCTGTTTGGAAATGAAACCACCGTGGAGCGCTGGCAAAATGGCTGTGATCCCAATGGGTCGGTGGAGCTATGGTCCATCCTTCTGGGTAGCCATCTTCCAACACCCAGCTCCCAGATGAGTTCCCTCATCTTCCAGCATTTCCTCGATCACCCGAAGATTCCAACCGCTGTGCTTCCCCGCTTCATCCGTGGAGATAGCAACGGAGACCTGGCTCTCGACCTCTCGGATGTGGTCATGCTGCTGGTCCATCTGTTCAGCAACGGCACCCTGGATTGCCGTGAGGCTGCCAACTGCAACTCGGATACAAGTCTGGATGTTTCGGATGGGATCTACCTGCTGGGCTACCTGTTCTCTTCCGGCCCCGCGCCAGCGGCTCCTTTGAACAGCTGCGCCAGTGAGCCTGTCGCACTCGACTGCCTGCTCGACAACTGTCCCTGATCACGGATCAGACGAGACTTCTGCCTGCTGGCGAGTCGATAGTTCCCCATCTTCGAGTCCGGGGATCTCGATCCCCGATGCGGCTCCACCGAGAAAAAACAAGGCTCTCGCCTCCGCGGGAATCTCATGACACCACTGCACCCACGATGTTTGTCCGGCCACCAGTTTTCTCAAGGCATCGATGGGGAGCGCCAGCAGTGGTTCTCTCCGCAATAACGCCGAGGTGACGGCGAGCGGCTGGTAATCTTGCCCAGTTCCTGCGTCCCGTTCTTTCTTGACCTCGGCGACCCAGTCGACCTGAGAGATGTATCGAACCAGTTCATCGAGATCCTGCGCCCGCTCGAATGGACCCTGACCGAAATGGTTTCTCCAGCGGCAACCAAACATCAATCCGGTGCCAAAGAGAGCATGCGCCCAGTCCGGCCCCGACAGCAGAGCCGGTGGCGAAAGTGGGTCACCTTCAGATTCTGGATCCGCGGCCCTCAGTTCCTCGCACAGACGATCGAGCAGCAGGTCAAACACGGGGGCGTTTTGAGCCAACGTTATCCCGCCAGAGAGTCCTTCTTCCGACTCGAACCATCTCCACAGTCGACGGATTCTCCCCTGGCCCATTCGCTCCAGTAAATAGGAGGAATCATCGGGGGCAAAATATCTCTTCCAGCTGTCATCGAGGAGTGGCACACAATAGCGCTTCTCGGACATGATGGGGCTCCTGTTCAAGGGTGTCATCCGTCGGCGTACGGGTCCCGATCGTCTGTCATTTTCCACGCTCCCGCTGCCGTGGAAAGGAACATTCTTCAAAACAGCTCTGGTCCATCCACCACCGCCGCTCGCAGATGTTCGATGCGCCAGATCGGCCACCCACCGCCAGGATACACCTCGACCAGATCAATCCTGACCCCATCGTGACCACTACGGCGAGCATTCAACCACAGTGCACCTCTTCTGAGTCGGTCCGCTTGCCGGTGGGAGAGGGGGCGTGACTGCGGACGTTGGCGGCGGAACTTGACCTCGACCAGAACCAGCGTCTTGCCCTCGACGGCGAGCAGGTCGATCTCGCAAAAAGGGGTTCGCACATTGCTCCCGAGGATCCTCCAGCCACGGAGTCTCAGGATGCAGCGGACCCAGCGCTCTGCCCATCGTCCGGAACCGGACGGCGAAAGAAAAATCCCCCCCGAGCGCCGAAAGCGGCCACTCGGAGGGGATTTTCTCGATTCTCTTCGGGCCAAAGGAGTGCATCCTCCATCCCTGTGGGGTGCAGTATTACCCCTTACGTCGAAGGGCGACCTTCTCGCGCACCTTGGTCGCTTTTCCTATCCGCTCCCTGAGGTAGTACAACTTGGCTCGACGCACTCGCCCAAGCCTCTTCACCTCGATCTTTTCGATCCAGGGAGAATGCAGGGGGAAGGTACGTTCGACTCCTTCGCCGGCCACGATTCTTCGAACCGTGAACGCAGAACGGCTACCCCGCTTCTTGCGGCCAATCACCGTCCCGTTGAAGATCTGGACTCGCTGCTTTTCACCCTCGACAATTCTCACGTGGACATCGATGGTATCTCCCACGTGGAACTCCGCGAGAGCTTCTTCCCTGACCTTGTCCTTCTCGAATTCACTGATCTTGTTCGACATCGTTTTCTCCCGGGACCTCTTTGAAGGCTTCCCCATCTGTAATTCTCGCTGGTGATTCCCCGGGTTCACCCGAGCTCACCGATTCTGGATTCGTACCCCTCATGGCTTGCCATCGATTCGAGCGCTGTTGCTTCGAATTTTCGCGTCGCCACTTCTCGATCGCTCCGTGGTCGCCACTGAGCAACACCTCCGGAACCCCTCGCCCCCGATACTGAGGGGGGCGAGTCCAGTGTGCGTGGTCCAGACCCTCCGGCCCGGTCCACTCATTGAAGGAATCGCGCAGTGCCGATTCCCCATCGCCGAGGATACCTGGCAATAGCCGGATAGCGCCCTCGATGATCGCCATCGCCGGAACCTCGCCACCGGAGAGAACGTAGTCTCCCAATGACACCCGTCTCCACGGGTAGGCCTCGACGATACGCTCGTCATATCCCTCATAGCGACCGCAGAGGATGATCCAGCGGCGAGCGCCGGAAAATTCCTCCAGGTCTTGTTGCCCCAGTTGCTGCCCTCTCGGGCACATCAACAGGGGTAACGTTCCCTCCGGAGCCGCGGCACCTGCAGTGAGTCCTAGCGCATCGAGCGCTCGAAACACTGGCTCCGGCTTCAGGAGCATCCCAGGTCCACCCCCGTAGGGACGATCGTCGACAGTTCGGTGTCGATCCTCGGCGTAGGCGCGAAGGTCCGTGATCCGGACATCGAGACGGCCTTTCTGACGGGCCACCCGCACCATGCCGTGACGCAGGAACTGATCGAAGAAGTGCGGAAAGATCGTCAAGATGTCGATCTGCACCGGCAACTCCGAACGAGATCCATCAGGCGGCACTACCACCAGAATTCTTTTTCTTTGCGCGCTGCTGAGCCCTGCGGCTCTTCTTCTGCCCCGGCGTTCCCCACTTCACGTTCGACTTGCGCAGGAAAGAAGTGACCGTGTCGCTCGGCCGGGCTCCCTTGTCGATCCAGTACTGGATCCGATCCTCGTGCAACTTCACGCGTTTCTGGGCGTCGTCGACCATCGGGTCGTACCATCCCACCGTTTCGAGAGATCTTCCGCCTCGGGCGTTTCTCTTCTCGATGGCCTCGATGCGATAGAAGGGCCGATGGCGTCTTCCACAGCGCTTGAGACGGATTGCTACCGCCATGCGTATCTTCTCCACCCGTACACTCCGGGGTTGACCCGGATGAGAATTCAAAACTCTAAAACGAGATCTGCCGGCTGATCGCCCCAGATCGACAATCCCCCCATCAGAGAGGAACGCTGAAATTACAGGGGAGGCCGCGATCCATCAACACTGCCCGGGGATTAATCGGTCAGATTCGGCCAATTTGTCGCCAGAAGGGCTATTTGCGCCGGGAGTTCTTGCGCCGCTGGCGCTCCTGCTTGCGTTTCTTACGTCTTTCGTCGAGAGAGGGGCCGATTCTCTTCTTCCCCGGCCCTCCTGGACCCGAGGGGGGAGCCAGCCCTGGTGGCATCATACCAGGAGGCAATCCCCCCGGAACCATCGCGGTGGGATCCCCCTCGCCTCCGGCGAGCGCATCCTTCATCTCGCGCATTCCCTTCATCTTGCCGAACAGACCCTGGTGCTTTTTCATCTGCTCCATCATCCCCTGCATCTGCTTGAACTGGCGAAGCAGTCCGGTGACATCCTCGAGGGTCCGACCGGCGCCGGCAGCGATCCTGCGGCGCCGGCTGGTGTTGATGATTTCTGGTCGCTGTCGCTCCTTCTTGGTCATCGACTGGATGACACTCTCGACCACCTGAATTTCATCGCCCTTGACATCCAGTTCGTCGACACGGCCTCCCAGCCCAGGAAGATGACTCAACAGATCCTTCAAGCTACCCATCTTCTTGATCTGGCGCAGTTGTGAGAGGAAGTCTTCGAGATCAAATTTGGCCGCGAGCATCTTTTCCTGCATCGCAACTTGTTCATCCTCATCGATCACCTGCTGGGCGCGATCGACCAGGCCGACCACGTCTCCCATGCCAAGAATTCTGGAGGCCATCCGATCTGGATGGAATTCTTCAAGCCGGTCGAGCTTTTCACCCACTCCGATGAACTTGATCGGTTTTCCGGTGATCGCCTTGACCGAAAGCGCCGCGCCACCGCGGGCATCTCCATCAAGCTTGGTGAGAATCACTCCGGTCAGAGAAATCGATTGAGAGAAAGCCTCTGCGGACTTCACCGCATCTTGGCCCGTCATCGCATCGCAAACGAAGAACACCTCGTCAGGAGAGGTCTTGCTGGCGATTTGCTTCAGCTCCCCCATCAGGTCGTCATCGATATGGAGGCGACCAGCGGTATCGAGCAGCACCACGTCGCACTTGAGCTTCTTGGCCTCCTCGAGTGCTGCCTTGCACACCTGTGGAGGGGTCAGGCCCGGCTGATGAAACACCGGCACTCCCACTTGCTGACCCAGAACCTTCAACTGTTCGATCGCTGCGGGCCTCTGCAGGTCTGCCGCCACCATCATCGGCTTTCGTTTCTTGCGGTCACGAAGATACATGGCGAGCTTTGCGCAGGTGGTGGTTTTTCCGCTACCCTGAAGACCCGACAGCAACACCACGGTCGGCCCACCAGAACGCCAGGAAAACTCGTGATCGACCGGACCCATCAGGTCGGTCAATTCATCCTGCACGATCTTGGTCAGCATCTGACCCGCATCGACGCCCTCGATCACCACCGCACCGAGGGCCTTTTCCCGGACCCGCTTCTCGAAGTCCTTCACCACGGGCAGGGCGGCATCCGCCTCGAGCAAGGCTCGCCGGATCTCTCGACCCGTCTCCTTCATCGTGGCTTCGGTGATCTTGCTACCGCGTAGGCCGGCAACGATATCGGTAAATCTTCGAGTGAGTCCTTCAAGCATCGTTTAGCCCCGGGCCATTTCTCGGTCGTCGATCTTTTCGGCCATCTTGTCGTCGATCTTTTCCACGTCGGCGCCGAGTTGACCGAGCTTCTGCTCCATCCGCTCGTAACCACGTTCCAGATGATAGATGCGGGTCACTTCGGTACGCCCCTCGGCGACCAGTCCCGCAAGAACCAAGCAGGCGCTCGCACGCAGGTCGCTGGCCATCACCGTCGCTCCCGACAAGGGAGCCCCTCCTTCGATGATGGCAGATGGGCCTTCCTTGCGGATTCTGGCGCCAAAACGCCTCAACTCCGACAGGTGGTTGAATCGATCGGGGAACACCTTGTCGGTGATCAGACTGACTCCTCGACCCAGGCACATCAGTGCCATCAACGGCCCCTGAAGATCGGTAGGAAACGCCGGATAGGGTAGCATCGCAATGTCGACCGGATTCACCGATTCCACTCCACGAACCGTCAAGGTCGACTCTCCCACCTCCACCGGGACTCCGATGCGCTCGAGCAGGTGGAGCAGCGCACTGTTCTCCGATGGTCGGCAACCTTCAACCACAACTTCGCCGCCAGCGATGGCTCCAGCCAGCAAGTAAGTGCCGGTCTCGATGCGATCGGGTGGAATTTCGTAATCACATCCCGCGAGACAGGAGTCTCCTCCGAGACGGCCATGTCCCTCGATACGTATCACCGGGGTACCATCACCCTCGATCACAATCCCGATGGCTCGCAGGAAACCGGCGGTCGCCTGGACTTCCGGTTCACAAGCGGCACCCTCGATGACGGTCACGCCTTCGGCACCGGCGGCAGCCATCATGACATTCTGGGTCCCCAGTACCGTCGGCCCCATCGGGCCCGACAGGTAGACCGTATTGCCCCGGAGACGCGGCGCCTTGGCCACCACGTAACCACTCTCGATCCGCACTTCTGCTCCGAGTGCTTCCATCCCTCGGGTATGCAACTCGACCGGTCGGTCGCCGATACTACAGCCGCCAGGCAGAGAAACTCTCGCCTCCCCGCGACGAGCCAGAAGCGGTCCAAGACAGCAGATGGAAGCGCGCATCTTGCTGACCTGCTCGTAGTCGGCGGTGGTCGAAGCGGAGTCGGTCACCTCTAGTTTTACCGAGCCGTCCGGATGGATCTGGTACTCGGCACCCAGCGATTGAAGGATCTCCAGCGAAAGACGGATATCGCGCAGTTCCGTCGGAATATTGCTCAGATGTATCGGTCCATCCGAAAGCAAGGTCGAGAAGAGCACCGGAAGGGAGCCATTTTTCGAGCCAGAGATTCTGACAGAACCGTTGAGCTTGCGGCCTCCGTGAATGACGAATTTGTCCAAGATGGTGCCTTTCTGGCAGCGACGGCATGATCCCGATTGTGCTGCATGGGATCAGGGTGTCAACGCCGCAACAAACAAGAGTGGTTCCCGATCATCCTGCCGGGTCCATCTCGACATGAACCGCTCGCGGGATCCCGGCCAGGTCCTTCCGGGAAGACGACCGCCTTCCACACTCGCTGGCGTAACGCTGGATGGCGGGCACCTGTCCCTCACCACACTCCATCAGGAGCGACCCGGTCGCAGTGGAGTACTCGGGAAAGTGGTCGATCAGAGCCCGATGAAATCCGATTCCATCCCCATCGAGGTTGTCGATGAGGGCTGCTTTGGGTTGATACCTGGCCACATCGACGCACAGTAGTGGATCCCCCTCGACGATGTATGGCGGATTCGAGATGATCAGGTCGTGGCGGCCAACGATCGGCTCCAGCAGGTGGCCCTGCACCAGTTCAATCCGGTCGAGCAGCTGATGACGCTGCAGGTTACGCTTTGCGACCTCGAGCGCCGGAACCGACAGATCGACAGCGATGGCGGTCAGATCGGGGCGTTGATGCGCCAGCGCGATCATCAGCGCTGCGGAACCGACACCCACCTCGACGATGCGGGGATCGCGTCTTCCTTTCAGCAACTCCAGCGCCCATTCGACCAGCAATTCCGTCTCGGGGCGTGGTACCAGTACCGCTGAATTGACCTCCAATGTGTAGCCGAAAAACTCCCACTCCCCGAGGATGTAGGCGAGCGGCTCGCCGCTGGCTCGTCGATCGGTCAGTTCCATGAACTGCTCGGCCTGATCCGCCGTCAACCAGCAATCCACACGCAGCTTCGAGTCTCGATGGTCGAGATTCAGCACATGGGCGAGGATCCATCGTGCGTCGAGCTGCGGGGCGTCGGAGTGAGGTAAGAGTAGACTGCCCTGTCGCAGCAGATCGAGGGAAGAGACGGTGCCGCCCATCTCAGAGCCCCTGAACCCGCTCTTCGCGGTCATGGGCTTCTAGCTGGTCGAGCAACTCATCGATCTCCCCGGTCAGAAACCGATCGAGATTATAAAGGGTGCAGTTGATGCGATGGTCGCTGATGCGGTTTTGCGGGAAGTTATAGGTCCGGATTCGATCACTACGATCCCCACTGCCGATCAGGGAACGACGCAGGGCGTCCTCTTCCTGTTGCTTCTGGCGATCCTGCGCTTCCTTCAGGCGAGTCTTGAGCAAACGCATCGCCTTGTCGCGATTGCGGTGTTGCGACTTCTCATCCTGCATCGATACCACAACTCCAGTCGGGATGTGGGTGATCCTGACCGCACTGGAGGTCTTGTTGACCGATTGCCCGCCGGGGCCCGACGCGCAGAAGGTATCGATGCGAAGATCACTCTCCTCGACCAGAATCTCCTCCTCCTGCGCCTCCTGCATCACCGCCACCGTGATCGCCGAGGTATGAATTCGGCCCTGGGCTTCGGTCGATGGCACTCGTTGCACTCGATGCCCGCCCGACTCGAAACAGAGTCGCTCGAAGGCACCCTTTCCTCGGACGGCAAAGGTGATGTCCTTGTATCCCCCGAGAGCCGTTTCGCTCTCACTGAGGATCTCGATCTTCCAGCGCTTCTTCTCGGCGTAGAGTGTGTACATCTTGAAGACATCCGTGGCAAAGAGCGCCGCCTCATCGCCGCCAGCCCCGGCTCGAATCTCGAGGACGCAATCATCCCCTCCTTCGACCTGTTGATCGAGGATCGCCATGCGGATCGCCCGTGCGCTCGCCTTGGTCGCTTGTTGCAACTCGTCGAGCTCCATCTCGGCCAGCTCTTTTAGCTCCAGATCCAAGCCGCTGGCGATGATTTCATTGGCCTCTTCCAGATCGACGAGGCAAGCGAGGTATTTTCGATGGAGCTGAATCATCGGAGACAGACTTCCGTGCTCCCGTAAGATCTCCTGAAACTTCGAGCCGTTCGCCTGCTGATCGGGATCCCCGATCAGTTGCTCGAGTTCCTGGAAGCGTAGATCCATCGCAGATAACCGATCGGAAAGACGACCCTCGATGGGTTTTTCGAGAAACTCGGCGGTGTCTTTTTCAACTGCACACATGGTAGTTACCTCTGACGGGCCGAATCGGCCCAAAGTACTGGCGTTTACGATGAAAAGGAGGGCCGGAGAGGGCAAACTCGCCCTCACCGGCCCTCCAACATCGACACTTTAGGAATCTGTATCCGCCGGTTTTTCTGCCGCGGCATCATCGGCAGCAGGCGCTTCAGCAGCAGGCGCTTCGGCAGCAGGTGCTTCGGCAGCAGGCGCTTCGGCAGCAGGCGCTTCGGCAGCAGGTGCTTCGGCAGCAGGTGCTTCGGCAGCAGCGGCCGCTTCTTCGGCGGCTTTGGCCTCGGCTTGCTCCTTGGCCTTCTTCTTCTTGCTGTCGAGGATCTTCCGACGACGATCCTCACGAGCGGACTTACGTTCCGCTGCTTCCTTGCGAGTCGCCTCTTCTTTTTCGAGTTGTTTACGATGCTTCTCGGTGCGCTGTTCCTCCGCCTGGTCGATCACCTCGGCAGCCTTGCCCTTTTCCCAGTCAAAGCGCTGCTTGAACTTCTCGACGCGCCCAGCGGTATCGACGAAGGTCTGCTTGCCGGTGTAGAAGGGGTGCGAGGCGCTCGAGATATCGAGCTTGAAAAGCGGGTATTCCTTGCCGTCTTCCCACTGAATCGTTTCGGTGGTTTTTACCGAAGAACGCGTGAGGAAGGAAAAGTCTGCGTTGAAGTCCTGAAAGACCACTTCGCGATAGTTGTCGGGGTGAATCTTCTTTTTCATCGTATCTTCTCCGGTCTTCAACAGTCCGCCCGCCTGGATATCCCGAAGCCGGCTGCGCATGCAGCCTCAGGGCCCGGGGTCCCACAGGTCAGATCTCGCCACCGCCGAACCGGCCCGTCGGGCAGATCCGTGTCGGCTGTGATCTGAAATCGTACGAATCGGCGGGCCTGGCTGCAAGGGAAGCCAAGAATCAGTCTGATCTGGAGGGCCTGGAGCGGATGGCGCTGGGTGGCCTGGATCGTCCTGAACCCCTATCATCGGGCAGGAAAGGTCCTCCAACCGATGTCCCTGACGACTCCAACCTCTCTGATTTTGCGCTTTCGAGACCTCAAGGGCGACCAGGAGGTCTCCCTGACATCGTTTCCGATGGTCATCGGCAGATCCTCCAGCTGCGATGTTTACATTCAGGATGACACCATCTCGAGGAACCATGCCCGCATCTATGAAAAAGATGGGGTGCTGTTGATCGAGGATCTCGACAGCCGCAATGGTGTCCAGGTCGGCAACATGGGAATCACCGCCATGCCCCTGCGTGAGGGGATGGTCCTGCAGCTCGGAAGCATCTCGGTGCTGGTCGAAGGCTCCACAGGGTCGGTGTTCAACATCCAGATCGATCACGATCTTCCCGGCCAGGGAGTACTCGATTCGCAGATCATCGATGATTTCGAGAAGCAGCTCGAATCCCATCCGGTGTCCGATGCCAGTGGATCATCAAGTATTGGCCTCGGGGTGGCCCTCGACCTGTTCAAGAATGCAGCCGAGACGCTCCTGACCCGATCAAACCTGGTGGAGGTCGCACAGGGAGCGATCGACCTGGCTCTTCGATCCTTGCCAGTGGATCGTGGTTTTCTCAGCCTGGTCGAGGGAGAATCGCTGATTCCCTGCGCCTCCAGATCGCGTGAGGGCATCGACTCCGAGGGTCCGATGCAACTGTCCAGCACCATCGCCAAACAAGTGCTGAACGAACGTCGCGCGGTGCTGATCCAGGATACTGACATGATGTCAGATCTCGCCGCAGCCCAGAGCATCATCCAGATGCAAATTCAATCGGCCATGTGCGCGCCGCTATTACACGAAGGTGAGGTGGTGGGAATCCTCTATGTCGACTGCGTCATGTCGAAGAAACGCCTCGGTAAAGATCACCTCGATGTCATCTGCGCCCTGGCCTTGATGGCCTCCAGTGCGCTCGAGCAATTCCGTCTGCAACATGCCGTAGAAGAAGAGAAGCGGCGACGCAAGGATCTCTCCTGCCGCTTATCGCCCAATGTGGTCGAACGTGTTCTCGCTGGAAAAGCGCAACTGGGTTCGAAAGAAACAGAGATCTCGGTTCTGTTTGCAGACATGGTCGGATTCACCACCATCTCGGAAAACCTGTCGCCGAGAGAGGTCGTGGATCTCCTCAATACCCTTTTTGAAGAACTCACCGATGAAATCTTCAAGGAGGACGGAACCCTCGACAAGTACGTCGGGGATGCACTCATCGCATTCTTCGGAGCACCGGAGAAACAACCCGACCATGCTGTCCGCGCGGTCCGTTCCGGACTTGCGATGCAATCGAGGATCCAACAGGTCGCAGCGATGCATCCGGAATGGCCGCCACTGAATATGAGAATCGGGATCAACTCGGGCCTGGCAGTGGTGGGCGATATCGGTTCGATCCAGCGCAGCGACTACACCGTCATCGGAGACACCGTCAACATCGCCAGTCGGCTTGAATCACAGGTCGCCGCTGCGGGAGAAGTGGTGGTCGGCCCCGATACGGCTCGCGAGTGCATCGACCTCTTCGAACTGGAGCAGTTGCCGGAAACACCACTGAAGGGTAAGAAGCGGATGGTGCAGCCGTGGCGAATCCTCGGCCACAAGAATCAAGACTCATCCTGAACCGCTGCCGGCCATGAATGAAAATCGACGATCCAAAAGTCAATGATCAGCGACCAGAAACCAGATGGGCTGCAGTCTCGCCTGAATCGTCGGGAGCCTCATCATCGGAGTCGACCCGGGGCAGTACTTCGGCAGTGCTTTTCGCAGCTTGCTGATCGGATGCCTTTTCGACCGGGGTTGGCAGCGAATCTTGGGTCAACCCCAGCACCCGCTCCTCCTCCACCACCACCTTCAGGTCCTTCAGGAGGGTCCCGCCCGCCTCGAAGATGATATCTCGCATCAGGTCCTCGATCACCGAGCGCAACCCACGTGCGCCGGTACCGCGCTTGCGCGCCAATGAAGCCACTGCCCGAAGTGCCTCCGGGGTGAACTCCAGATCGCCTTGTTCCATGCGGAAGAACTCCTGGTACTGCCGCACCAGCGAATTGCGAGGTTCGGTCAGCACCCGCACCAGGTCGTCGTCATCGAGCGGCTGAAGGGCAGTCACCACCGGCAACCTACCGACAAATTCAGGAATCATTCCGAAACGAAGCAGATCCTGCACCTCGACATGCTGAAACAATCGAGACCGTTCGTGTAGATCCTCGAGATCGATTGCGTCGCGATCACTCGACCTGGCTCCCTCTTCGCTACGGAACCCAACCTTCTTGGCGTTGAGACGTTCGGCGATGATCTCCGGCATGCCATCAAAGGCGCCACCACAGATGAACAAGATGTTAGTGGTGTCGAGCTGGATGTACTGCTGCTCCGGGTGCTTCCGGCCACCCTGCGGCGGAATATTGGCTACCGTTCCCTCGAGGATCTTGAGCAGTGCTTGTTGAACACCTTCGCCCGACACATCGCGGGTGATCGAGACGTTTTGGGTCGCCTTGCCGATCTTGTCGACTTCATCGATAAAGATGATTCCGCGCTGGGCCTTCTCGATATCGTAATCGGCAGCCATCACCAGCTTGAGAAGAAGATTTTCGACATCTTCTCCGACATATCCCGCCTCGGTCAGAGTGGTCGCGTCGCCGATGGCGAAGGGCACATCGAGCACGCGGGCGAGGGTCCGGGCCATCAACGTCTTACCGCTTCCGGTCGGGCCGATCAGCAGGATGTTTGACTTCTCGATCTGCACTTCATCATCCGATTTGGGTCCGTCTCTGCTGGCATCTTTGCCACCGTCGCGCTTGGCCTCTATTTTTGAATCGAGATGAACCAGTCTTCTGAAATGAAGGTGAACCGCCACCGCCAGGGTGCGCTTGGCATTCTCTTGCCCGATCACCCAGTCCTGCAACTCATCATAGAGTTCCCTGGGACTCGGGACATCGGCAAGGGTACGGGGCTTTTGCTCAGAACCGGGCGTCGATGTGTTCTCAGAGATGATGGTGTAGCAAAGATCCACGCATTCGTTACAGATGCAAACCCCTGGAGGCCCGGCGATCAACCGTGCCACCTCATTCGACACCTTGCCGCAGAAACTGCAGCGGTCGGAGCCTGTCGGAGGTCCGCTATTGGACCCTGAACTCTGGTTTGTATCTGACATCGCTGATCACCCGCTTCAGGAACTCTCGCCGACCGGCTTCAAGGTATCGATGACTTGATCGACCAGTCCGTAATCCTTGGCCTCCTGGGCTGACATGAAAAAGTCCCAGTGAGAATCGTCTTCGATTTGGCCCGGGCCTTTATTGGCGTGGTGTCCGAGGATCTCGCAGAGAACCTCCTTGTTGCGCTTGATCTCCTTGGCCTGGATCTCGATGTCCATGGCTGTTCCCTGAGCACCGCCCCAGGGCTGGTGAATCATGATGCGCGAATGTGGCAGCGCGTGACGCTTGCCATGAGTTCCCGCTGCCAACAACACTGCGCCCATCGAAGATGCCTGTCCGATGCAGAAGGTGGCGATATCGCACTGCACAAACTGCATGGTGTCGTAAATCGCCAGGCCTGCCGTGACCGATCCACCGGGGCTGTTGATGTAAATGTTAATATCCTGATTGCGATTGTCCGAAACCAGGAACAAGATCTGGGCGATCACCAGGTTCGCCGTGTGATCGTGAATCCCATCACCGATGAACACGATCCGGTCCTTCAGCAATCGCGAGAAGATATCGTATGAACGCTCGCCGCGTCCTGTCCTCTCGATGACGAAAGGCACGAGATTGTTCTGGATATCGTCGATCTTTCGCATGAGCTCATCATTCATCGGTTTCCCCCTGAATTTCTGCTTTCTGAGTTCTGTAATCTATTTTCATCGAAGCGCCGGCATTTTCAAGAGCCGGATATCTTCGCCTTCTTGCGCAACACCTGTTTGACCTTTTCACGTCTCATGCCATTTCGAAGTTCTGGCAACATACCGCCCTGGCGATACTGTTCGAGCACCTGTTCGAGTGGCTGTTGATAGGTGGTCGCGATCGCCTGTAGGCGATGAACCACCTCGTCTTCGGTCACAAACACTTTTTCTTCGTCCGCCAGGCGATCCAGTACAAAGATGCGCGTCAGCTCCTGTCGAACTTCGTTCGCAATTTCTTGGTCTTTCTCCGCCTCGCTGCGGGCGTCCTCTTCTGATTTCCCGTCCTGAACCAGTTCCATCGCACGGCGTTGCACCTTGGATTCCAGCCGCTGGGACACCATCGACTCGGGAAGATCCATCTCAACGGAGTTCCCGAGCTGCTCGGCGATCATATCTTCCTGGCGCGACTCTTCCTGAGCCTTACGGCGATTCTCGAGGTTTTCACGCACCTTTCCTCGAAGATCATCCGCTGATTCCACTCCCAGTTTGGTCAGGAAAGCCTCATCGAGTTCCGGAGTGATCTTTTTCTTGGCGTCCTTGAGAACCAGTCGAACGGTCGCTTCTTTTTCTCGATGGTCCGCTGCCGGGAAGTCATCCGGAACCTGGACCGTTTTTTCGATCAATTCATCCTGGCCCGCTTTGATCAGCGCTTGGCCCAGTTCAGGAATCTCCATCGAATCGATCTTGTCCTCGCCAATCTTGACCAGGACTTCCTTGCGTTCAAAGATCGACTCCTCTTCGATGAGCAGAGAAAGATCCACGACGGCGAAATCTCCCTCGCCATGCTCGCCCACGGCCAAAGGCTCCAGAGAAGCGGACTGCTCGCAGATCATTTCAATCTCTCGCTCGACTTCGGATTCCTCGACAGCCACCGATTCATCGGTAATCTCGATCCCCTTGTAGTCGGGCAATTCGAAGGTCGGCTGGATATCGAAGACCGCTTCAAAGGTGAACTTGTCATCCTCGGAAAACTCGACCTTCTCAAATTCTGGAGCGCCGAGCGGTTTCCACTCTGCAGATTC
>DUAN01000125.1 GCA_012960845.1 Planctomycetota bacterium
GATCTTGGTGACGAAGATCAACTGGGTGATAACGACGGTCAGGACCAGTACCAGGATCAACACGACGAACAGCGCAATCCCCCCCTCGGGGGATCGTGACGCATTCTGGTGGGCTCGCGGTGACTGATTCATCGGATCTCCGGCTCTTCTGGCGGATCGACTCGGTTCGACTCGGTTCGACGAAGAGTTCCCTCATCGGTGAGGACTCACTGCCTATTCATCGGCAGAACTCATGCCATTCTAAAGGCTCTAGATGCTTCCGCTCAGATCTACTGTGCTCCTGTAAGCCATTTCAAAAACATAGTTTATGACCATGCTCCGAAAATCATGAGGAGCGGCCCCTCGCACCCTACCCGTTTCCGGGCAACGAGTGTTCGGAATCACTACATCGGAGCCTGTTCGGCACCCGCTTCTGGCGCCAGATCTGGCTTCTTCGACTTCAGGATGAAGGAGAGCACCACCGGCAACACGATCAGCGTCAGCAGGGTCGAGGCGGACAGCCCGCCGACAATCGCCTTGCCCAGGGTATTGAACTGCGGCCCGGTCAACATCTGGGTGCCGTAGGCCATCGGAATCAACCCCAGTACCGTCGTCAGAGCAGTGATCAGAATCGGCCGTAGTCGGTCACTGGCTCCCTTGCGGATCGCGGTGATGGGATCCAGGCCCTCCTCGAGCCTTCGACGCACCTGATCGATCAACACGATGCCGTTATTGACGACGATGCCACAGAGCAAGATCAAGCCGACCGCTGCGGGTGTATCGAGAGCATCTCCCTGGAGCCACAGCGTCCAGATCACTCCGGGAACCGCCAGCAACACGGTGACCATCAATACCAACGGTGTCCGCAGAGACTCGAACAGGCAGGCGAGAACCAGGTAGACCAGGAACACCGAAAGGTACAGGCCCTCTCCGAAAGAACTTCGATTCCTCCAGCGTCCGGACCAACCCTCTCCCAGATCCCAGCTATACCCGACTGGCCAGGGATATTTCTCCAGTGCAGTCTCCAGCCGCTGCTGGATCTGCTCCTTGCTGCTGGGATCGTATTGCACCGACACGGTCAAGTTGGCCAGTCGCTGATCACGGCGGCGTCGATTGGGAGCCTCGACCTGCTCCACCACTCCGATCTCCTCGATGGGAAGTTCCAGAGTGTCGGTGAGTGGGAATCTCATGAAGTTCAATTCCTCGACAGAATCAGTCTCTTCCTCGTCGAGCCCGAGAGTGATGTCGAGGTCGCCCGATTGAGTTCGTAGCTGGCTGAGGCGATTTCCAGAAAAGGCTGAACTGATGCTTCGAGCCACGGTATCTCCCGAAACCTGCAAGCGGCCGAGCAGGTCTTGGTCCGGTTCCAGTCGCAGTTCATCGACCTCTTCATCTCCCACAACTTCCGCTTCGGTGATCCCAACGATCCCGGTCAAGTAGGACGCTACCTTGATTCCCAGTTCATCGAGAAAGGAACTGGAGTCGCCAGCGAGACGAATTCGGAAGGAGCCTGCAGAAGATCGCGAGCCGCCGCCGTGACCACGCCCCCCCCAACCCCATCCTTCGTCGGTCCGGATCCTGAAGCCGGGCACCTTGGGAAGTACCTCATCGATCCGGCCTCTCAACTCTGCGATGTAATCCTCCGTCGCCATCTCTGGCGGTGGATAGATCCTCGTCAGGGCGTAGCCGTCCTTGTACCAGGAATAGATGTCGCCTTCTCCGATGACTTCCCGATGGCTGGCGAGGAAGTTCTCGATGTCAGTGACCGTCTTTTCCATCTCCCTGTAGTCGAGGCCCTCGACCGGTCGGTATGAGATGTTGGCATAATTGGATTTCCAGTCCGCATCGGACAGGTCCATCCGGAATCCGTTCTCGAATGGAATCACGACACTCAGGGTTGCAGCAACTGCCACGGTCAAGGTCACGGATCGATGGGCCATCGCCGCCTTCAGTAGATTCTCGTAGCCATCCCTGAACTTCATGAACCAGGAGGAAAGCCCTGGATCACCTCCGCTATAGATTCTAGCGGCCACCATCGGTACGAGAGTCAAGGAAACGAACAAACTCGCCCCGATGGTCAGCGAGATCACCAGTCCGACGCTGGCCAGAGCATCCGAGAACCCGTTGCGCTCCGAGATGAAGACCGGCAAGAACACCACCATCGTCGTCAGAGTGGCTGCGAACACCGGAGTTGCAACTTCCATCGTACCGGTGGTGGCTGCTGTCATCGGGTCATCCCCGAGACCTGCACGTCGAACGATCGACTCCACCACCACGACTGCAGTATCGACCAGCATGCCAACACCGAGCATCAGAGCCATGATGGTGATGATGTTCAGTTCCTGGTCGAGGAAGTGAAGTACCGACAGTGCAGCGAGCACCGAGATCGGAATCGCCATTCCCACCAGCAAGGTGGCCGAGAATCGCCGCAAGAAGATCAGCAGGATCATCAGGGCCAGGCCGCCGCCGATGATTCCAGCGTCTCGAAGACGCGCCAGCGAACTGACAATCATCTGGCCTTGATCCTGCCAGACCAACAGGTTGATCCCGGCCAGTTGAGGATCGAGGGCGATCCTGGCGACCTCTTCCCTGACCTTCTTGCAAACCTCTACCGTATTGGCGCCAGCCTCCTGGGAGATCTCGAGGGAGACCGCATAGGAGCCATTGAGATGACGCCCCCAGCGCAGTTCTCCCTCTTTTTTCTCGATGGTCGCCACCTGACCCAGCCGCAACCCATTGCGATTGATCGGCATCTGGTGCATCGCTTCCACATCGGAAAGTGCATTGATCAGACGGAGCCGACGAATCTTGCCATCGCTCCAGACTCTTCCGATGGTCGCATCGACGTTGGAGTTTCGGATCTCCTGGGCGACCCGGCCGAGGGTCAAACCATGTCGTTCCAGCGCTCCCTTGGTGAAGGAAATGCGGATCTCCTTGGGAGTCACACCATCGAGTTTTACCTGCCCGACACCATCGAGTCGCTCGAGAGGCCGCTGGATCCGATTGACCAGAAGATCATAATTTTCCGACAGGTTGATACCCACCGCACTGATGCGAGCCTCCATGATGGCATCTGCATCCGCCCCCCAGCCTCCGGTGCTCAATCGGATCCGATCCAGATCTTCCACCGGGAGCTGATCCATCGCCCTTGCCAGTCGCTCTCGGATCTCGACCTTGACCTGATCGAGATCCTCTCCGTAATCAAAACGAAGGGTCACTCGACCATTTCCCTCTCGCGATTCGCTATTGAATCCGCGCACTCTGCGGAGGGTCGCCAGAGCTTCCTCCAGTGGTCTCACCACCTCGTTTTCAACCTGTATCGGAGACGCATTGGGATAGGGAATGTTGATATTGACGCTCATCCTGCCGAGGTTCGGTGTGGCACTGAGCGGGATCCTGTCGATGGACAGGATCCCGCCGAGCACCAGCAGGATGTGCACGGTCAAGGTAGTGATGGGTCGATTGAGGCAAAAGCGTACAAATGGCTTCATGAAACATCTCCGGATCGGTTCGATCTCTGGAGTAATCGGTAGCCGGTTGGAATCACCGCCAGTGTCATCACGGTGGCCAAGGCCAGGCCCCAGACTACGGTAATGGCGAGCGGCTTGCGGAGTTCCGCCCCCGGACCGAGACCCAGTGCCAAGGGCAGTAATCCGAGAATCGTGGTGGTACTGGTGATGAGGATCGGGCGTAACCGCTCGCTTCCTGCTGTCCTCGCTGCCATCGACGGATCGTGGCCCTGCTGACGCAACTGCTGGATCCGGGCGACGAAGATGATTCCGTTATTGACCACGATGCCGCACAGCAAGATCACCCCGATCATCGAAAGAACTCCGAGAGGAATCCCGGTGAAGAACATCGCAATGATCGCTCCGCAGATTCCTAGCGGCACCGTGAAGATGACGATGAAGGGAAGAAGTAACGATTCAAAAGTGCTGGCGAGCACCAGGTAAACCACAAATACCGCCAGCGCCAGCGCCTCTGCCAGGCTGGTGAGGGACTCCTTCATCTCCTGATTTTGACCCGACATCTGAGCGGACGAGCTGGGCGGCAGGTAATTGCCGTGGATCACTGACTCCGCTCTCTCGGTCGCGGTTCCCAGATCGATGCCATCGGTTCTCGCGGTGACCAGAACAGATCGCTCTCCACCGACTCGGCGAATCTCCACCGGTCCCAGCGCTTGCTCCAGTCGACCGAGGGAAGCGACCCTGAGGGGTGCGGCAATTCCATCTCCAACAAGGGTCACGGAGTCCATCTCGACATCGGATAGAGTCTTGTCCAGTGCGCCGCTCATTCGCACCCGGATATCGATCGGCTTCTCGGCAAATCGATACTGCGTGGCGACTTCTCCGATGCCCTTGGCCCTGAGGCCGTTGGCTATCTGCTCCAGGGAGAGGCCAAATGCGGAGATCTTCACGGGATCGAGTCGAACGTGAACCTCTGGCACCTGATCGGCAACCTGTGCCTGTACATCGAGTAGTCCGGGAACCAGTTCGAGACGATCCTCGATGGCCAGGGCAGAGGACCTCAGCAGATCCAGATCTTCATCAAAGACCTCGATCTCGATGGGATCCCTGAAGGTGAACAGTGACGGTCTCCCCAGTGTATAAGGGCAATCGGGAACCTTGTTGAACTCACCGATGATGCGCGCGATCACCTGGTCCTCATCGACACGGGTCGCCTCGGGATTCAGCGAAACTGAGACCCTGGCGACATGTTCTCTACGATCTCCCGCTTGCACTTCACCCAGCACAGGAGCGTCTCCCACGATGGACGTGGTCATGCCAATCGGCAATCCCTCCTCGCGAAGCCTGTCGATCGCATGCTCCAGTGCCGCCACCTTGCGATCGGTCTCCTCCAGTGGAGTCCCTTCCGCCAGTTCAACATCGAAGTAAAACTGCCCCTGGAACAGGTCCGGCACCAGTTCCGAGCCCAGTTCGGTGACCCGAGGAAGAATTGCAAAGCACAGCCCAAGTGCGAGAACCGGCGGCACCCAGGAAACCTCGAGAACCCGATCTAGCATCCTCGCGTAACTGTTCTGAGCCGCTTTCATCCCAGCAGCAAACACGCTGGTGATGGGGCTCAAACAGCGATCGATCCACTCGAATGCCTTTGACATCTTGCCGCCACTCGAGCCGTTGGCGATGATGGTTGGAATGACTGTGATGGCCACGAACAAGCTCGCCAGCAGTGAATAGGTCACCGTCAGCGCCTGATCGCGGAAGATCTCTCCCCCGATGCCCTGAACAAAGATCAACGGCAAGAAGACCGCGATGGTCGTGAGGGTCGAGGCGATGATCCCCCCCATCACCTGACTGGTTCCCTGGGTCACGGCAGTGCGCATCTCCACGCCATCGTCTCGCAGGCGCTGAATCGACTCCAGCACCACTACACTGTTGTCGACCAGCATTCCGATTCCCAGCGCCAGTCCTCCCAGCGACAGCACATTGATGCTGACGCCAGTCAATTCCATCAGCAGGAAAGTGACCGCCACTGAGATCGGAATGGAGAGCGCGATGGTCAGAGTGCTGATCATGTTTCGCAGGAACAAGAAAAGTACCAGCGCCGCCAACATCGCTCCCACCATGGCGGTGGATTCGACACTGGCGATCGAATCCTCGATGAAGCGAGCCTGGTCCGCGAGGATTTCCATCTCACACCCTGAGAGACTTCGATCCTTCACGATCGTCTCGAGCCGTGCCCGAACTCCCTTGGCCACGAAAACGGCGTTGGCATCGCCCTCCTTGTAGAGGTCGATCTGAACCGCAGGCTTCCCGTTGACGCGTACCAAGATCTCATCATCTTTCGGAACGATGGCCACAGTGCCGATATCCCGGACCCGCAGAGTGCCCGATTCACCGTGACGTACGATCACATCTTCGATGTCCTCGAGGGACTGAAATTCATTCACCGTTCGCAGCCTGTAGGCGGTCTGCTGATCACGGATCTCTCCGCCAGATCGATTGACGTTTTCCTGCGCCAGGCGCTGGGCGACGTTCTGAACCGAAATCCCGAGTATATCGAGTCTCTTCGAATCGAGATCGACCAGCACCTCGTCCTCGGCACCTCCGATGACCCTCGCTGCTGCCACTCCATCGAGGGTTTCCAGCGAACGCTTGACCCTCAATTCTGCCAGCTTCCGAAGATCAGCAACGGAACGCGATCCGGTCAGCGCCAATCGCATCATCGGATCGAGAGAAGGGTCGAAGCGGAACACCAGCGGTGCGCGCGCATCGTCGGGGAGATTGACGAGATCGAGTTTCTCCCGCACATCGAGGCTGGCTCGCTGCATGTCAGTATCCCAGCTGAACTCCAGCACCACCTCGGAGACGCCGGCACGAGATTCGCTGATGTATCTGCGCAAGCCCTGCACGACTCCGACCACATCTTCGATCGGCTCGGTGACCAGTTGCTCCACCTCATGAGGTGATGCATCCGGCAGTTCCGTTTGAACCGTCAGGGTCGGGTAGGTGATATCTGGAAGCAGTTCGATGGGGAGACGCCCGAGCGAAAGGACTCCGAAGGTAAACGCAGCGATGGTGATCATTCCCACCGTCACCGGTCTTCGGATGATTCCCTGTAGCCAGTTCTCCATCGATCCCTCCTCAGCTACGGTAGATTAACCTCCCGAGCTGTTGGCTCCGCTTGCGTCACTGGTCGGTTTGGTTTGTGTCTCGACCCGTGGTGATCCTGCAGGATCGGACGGAGTCGCACCGGTGGGGAGCACTGCCGCAGGCGGCCGTGAACCTTTTCCCGGGCGCCGTCCAGGCACCTTACCCGCACCCCTTGAACCGCGCTCACCTGCGGAGGGTTCCAAACCTCTTCTCGGTTCCTTCTGCAGCGGTTTCCGAATGGCGGTACCATCATCCTGTCGCTCGACGGTGAGTGAGTCGACCTGTACAGGAATCTCCCGGTAGACACTGACCTGATCTCGATCCTCAAGATCATCCAGTCCCTGTACCACGACCCGATCCCCCAGGCCCAGTCCTTCCTCGCAGACGATGATCGTCTCGTTCTCGTATCCGGTCACCACATCGATCTCCTGAACCGTTTCGCCATCTTCGAGGAGACGAAAAACGCGAGATCGACCATCCCCTTTCAATACCGCCTTGCGCGGTATCACGATGCGATTCTTCAAGGTCCTGGTGATGATGTCGATGTGGGCAAAGGAACCGGGTCTCAATGTCACAGCGGCATCAGGAAAGGTGGTCAGCACCTCTACCGTCAAGCTCTCGCGATCGACCACTGGACTGATTCGCTCCACGGTACCTTCTGATAGCACCGGACCATCGCTCTCTGTACGCAACACACATCGCTGCCCCAGGGAGACTTCTCCCACTTCACTCTCTGGCAAGTACAACCGCACACGAAGTGGCTCGAAGTCCGCGAAAGCGAACAGTTCGTCGCCGACTCGAACATATTGCCCCGGTTCTATCCGACGGCGGATGATGATGCCCTCGAACAAAGCCTCCGGTTGCGAGTGTCCCAGGTCGATCAGTGAACGAGCGTGGTTCGCTTCAGCTTTCTTCAGAGAAAATCGCGAATCTTCCAGGTCCTGAGTGGCGACACCTCGAATTTCAGACAATCCCTGCAATCGTTCGAGAGTCGCACTGGCCTGTTCCATCTCGATTCGAGCGAGTTGTTCAGAGATCCGCAGCTCCTCCTGATCGATGGTACAGAGGACCAAACCCTCTCCGACCTGCTGGCCCTCGACCACGTGGACGACGTCGACACTTCCTTCGACCCTGGAGAGTAAGGAGACCTGACGCTCTGGCTCGAGGATTCCACTGCCACGAACTCGCTCTCGGATCACCGCCAGCATCGAGGAGGTCACCTCGACCGGCACCACTTCTTCCTTGCGCTGGCTCGTTCCCATGGCTCCGTACTGATAGCCACCGGAGCCTCGTCCTCCCGAGGATCCCGGTCGCCCCATCTGCCCGGATCCGGGAGCATCACTCGCTCCCGGGAAAGCACCGTGAGAGAACCAACCGATGGCCAGCAGGGCGATCGAAATGATCAATTGCGGCATCTTGAGTTTCATGAGCGGCTTCCTTCACATTCCGGGCATCGGCAAGAGTCTCTCAGTCGATCCAACGACCAGATGCCTGTGCCATGACCGTCAGAAAAAGTCAGATTCAACCCGTACCTACCAGTTCGTTCAAATCCGGTGCAGTGGAGATCCGCCGGAAGATCGTCCGGGTCGAGAATCGGTTCCCTCGACCACTCATCGACACAGGCCGCGCACTCACAACTTTCCCGCAGCGATCGATGAGGGAAGAGGCTCTCATGCCCGTCACCCCAAACGATCAGCAGGGTCGCAGGCTGCAACAGTTCCACGACTTCCGCTCGGTTCCTGGTGGACAGGTTCATGAGGTCCCTTCAGGATCTGCATACGACCGCTATTGTACATCTGGAGAGATTACCCCTCACTCGAATCTGGCGCAGTCTGGATCAAAATACGGGTTCCCTGGAGAAGGCATGAACCCCCTCCGGAATTGGGTCGATGCCGGAGGGGGCCGATTTGGAAGGCAAATTCGGCTGCTCTTTCCCTCCGTGGGGCAGGAAAGAGAAAAGGTGCGCCGGAGAGAGGTACGCCGCGTCAACTTAGGGGAAAAACCACTCCACGGGTTCGACAACTCCCCAACTCTCTCCGGCCGTCGAACCGCTGCCAAACATACTTTGCACAGTATAAAATGTAAAGTACATTTTTCCCTCCTTTCATAACTACCCCTTGGTGGGGAGATTACACCTCAACCGAATCCCCGGAGCAGGTCTTGCCTGGAACCAAACACTGCTGGAAACTCATTCCGGAGGCCCGATGAACAACAATCACCCCGAGGTCTTCCAGGACTGGCTCCTTCATCTGCAACAACAGATCTGTTCCACCCTGGAACAGCTGGAGCCGGATGCCCGCTTTCAGACCACTTCCTGGCAGCGGCCCGAGGGGGGTGGAGGAGAGAGCCGACTACTTCGAGACGGGGAACTGTTCGAGCAAGCGGGAGTCAATATCTCGATCATCGAAGGGGATTCACTTCCTGCCAGCGCCAGTGCCGCCAGACCACAACTCGAAGGGCGTAGCTTCCGCGCGATGGGACTCTCACTGGTTCTCCATCCACGCAATCCATTCATTCCCACCACTCATATGAATGTCCGATTGTTTCACGCGGAAGCCGCCGGCAAGGAACCGATCTGGTGGTTTGGAGGCGGCTACGACCTGACCCCCTACTACCCGTTCCTCGAGGATGCTCAGCATTGGCATCGCAATGCCAGGACCGCACTGGAGCGGCATGGCGCCGACTATTACCCGCGCTTCAAGGAGTGGTGCGATCGCTACTTCTTCCTTCCGCATCGAGATGAAACTCGCGGAGTCGGTGGCATCTTTTTCGACGACCTCGATGACGGTGGCTTCAGCGAGGCGATGTCCATCACCCAATCGGTGGGAGATTCATTCCTCGACGGATACCTGCCGATCATCGAGCGGCGTCGACAACATCCCTACGGCGATCGAGAACGTCAGTTCCAGCTGTACCGGCGCGGCCGTTACGTCGAGTTCAACCTGTTGTTCGATCGAGGAACCCTGTTCGGAATCCAGAGTGGCGGTCGGACCGAGGCGATCTTGATGTCGCTGCCCCCGGTGGTTCGCTGGCAAAGCGGCTGGAGCCCCGAAAAGGGCAGCGAAGAGGATCAATTGTCTGATTTCCTGCAGCCCAGGGAGTGGCTGGAAGCCCAGTAATCTTCCCTAAGTTTCAATAATAGAGCAGTTTAAAGCTTCAGTCCCGGCGCAGTCCGCGAAATCCAGAATTGCCATTTCGGCAACTCGGCACTTGCCATTCTGACAACTGGGGGTATTCTCGTCAGTGAGGCCATCGATATGCCATCGAGTTCAAATCGAGACTCCGATCACTTTTTAGATCGAGTTTCAGTTGGTCGCACGGAGAGGCAGACCCTTGAATCAAGAATACCAAGAAGAGGATTACGACGAGGATTACGAGGAAGAGGGGGAAGTCGGTGGCTGGCTCACCGATACACCGTACTGGCTCATCTCCATCGCCCTTCATGCCATCGTCTTGTTCATCCTCGGCAGTGTCGTCGTCCTCGAGATTGTCGAGGAGGAGGAGCAGCGCAGAACGGTGGTCAAGAAGGAGATCAAGCCGCCCAAGTACGACCCCACGAAGAAGCGAGACATCGAGCGCAAGCCAGAGATCCTGGAGAAGCAAAAGAAGGATCCGGTGAAGATCCTCAAACCCGACAAGATCAGCCGAACTCCCAAGGGAACCAGCAAGAACAACAAGACCAACAAGAACATCAAGAACCAACTCAATGACGCCTTCGGAATGACCGGCGCAGGAGCCGGTGCCTACGGAGATCGTTTCGGCAAGGGTTCCCTTTCTCGTGAGGGCGGCTCCGAAGCAACAGAGAGCGCCGTGCTCGCGGCACTCAAGTGGCTCGAACGGCATCAACACCCCGACGGCCACTGGTCCTCGAATGGTTTCCTCCGCCCCGATGGGTGCGAGAAGGAAGATGGGGATGGATTCGATGGCTACGATGTGGGCTGCACCGCCATGGCGATGCTCGCCTATCTGGGATTTGGCCACACCCATGAGAGTGGCGAATTCCCTGAGTTCGTGGTGGTGATGCGCAAGGCGATGAACTGGATGCTCAAGCAACAGATCAAGGATGCCGACCCCAAGCTCAACGGACTGTACGGGTTACCTCTCGAGGATTCCGACGAGTGGATCTACAACCACGCCATCGCAACGATGGCGATGAGTGAGTTACTGCTCCTCTCCCACGACAAGATCAAGCTGGCCAAGCCAGTCGAGAACTCGACCAAGTGGTGTCTGCGGGCACAGAACCCCGGATACGGCTGGAAGTACGGATACCAGGCAGGCCGCAACGATACCTCGGTCACCGGATGGATGGTGCTGGCACTGAAGACCTCCAAGGTGTGCGCCCTGTCACGCTACATCAAGATCAAGTCGAAGGACTTCCAGCCCGCCTTCGACGGTGCACTCAAGTGGTTCGAATCCTGCACCTCTGAGCGCAGTGGAATCTGCGGATACGAGACTCCGGGTGACGAAGGCTCCCGTCTTCAAGGTCGCTACCCCGAACCCTATCCGTACTCCAAGGATCTCTCCTGCATGACTGCCGTTTCGGTGCTGTGTCGCATCTTCGCCGGCGAGAAAACCAGTTCCAATGCGATCAAGTCCGGTGCCGCAGTTTTGATGGAAGAGATTCCGCGCTGGCGACCGCAAGAGGGCAAGCGTAAGTCGAAGATCAACCTCTACTACTGGTATTACGCAACCTATGCGATGTTCCAGATCGGCGGCAGCAAGTGGCGCGAATGGAACGAAGCGATGATCGAAACACTGGTTCGCAACCAGCGAGTCGGTGGTTGCGAGGATGGTTCCTGGGACCCTGTCGGAGAATGGGGTATCGCAGGTGGCCGCGTCTACAACACTGCCATCGGAGCGATGACCCTCGAAGTCTACTACCGCTTCGCCAGGGCCGGAAACTGATTGGCGTGGTCCAGATGAACGATTCAACAGCGGTGATCGAAGTGCGACTCAATGGCGAGTCGCACTCCGTTCAACCGGGGACCACGGTAGCCACACTCATCGAGGGACTCGCCATCGAATCGACGGCGGTGGCAGTCGAACGCAATCGCAAGATCGTTCCCCGCTCACTTCATCCATCGACCGCCATCGAAGCCGGAGATGAATTAGAAGTGGTCACCATCGTCGGAGGAGGTTGATCGTTGAATTTTGAACCGACCTGTATCACCGAAACCAAGCCCACACCCCTCGAACTGGGCGGCAAGACCTTTCGCTCACGGCTGCTGGTGGGAACCGGCAAGTACGCCGATCACCAGACGATGAATGCTGCGCTGGAAGCCTCCGGATGTGAGATGGTCACGGTGGCGATTCGACGGGTCGATCTCTCCAGTTCCGACAACCTGCTCTCCCAGCTCGACCGGGAACGTTACTTCCTGCTTCCCAACACCGCCGGTTGCTTCAATGCCGAGGACGCCATCCGGGTTTGCCATCTGTCTCGTGAATTGGGTCTGGGAGACTGGGTCAAACTGGAGGTGCTGGGCGACAAGAAAACGCTGCTGCCCGATCCGATCGGAACCCTCGAAGCTTGCCAATCCCTCGTCTCTGAAGGTTTCAAGGTGATGGTCTACACCAGCGATGATCCGGTGCTGGCTCTTCGATTGCAGGATGCTGGAGCGACCTCGGTGATGCCTGCGGGGTCCCCCATCGGTAGCGGACAGGGAATTCTCAATCGAAACAATCTTTCCATCATCCTCGAGCAACTCGAGGTTCCTGTGATCATCGATGCAGGAGTGGGAACCGCCAGTGATGTCACCATCGCAATGGAACTGGGAGCCGAGGGGGTGCTACTCAACACCGGCATCGCCGGAGCCAGGGATCCAGTGGCGATGGCCCATGCGATGCGAAACGCTCTCGATGCCGGCTGGTTCGCCGCTCGTGCCGGACGGATTCAGAAGCGTAGATATGCCCAGGCATCCAGTCCCACAGAGGGCGTGCTGGGAGAGTGATGTTCCAGACTGCGGTGGGAAACGGAAGCGAAGACCCACCGGTCGGGTCCGATCTGATCGACTCCGCCACTGCAGAGGCTGCGGCCTATGAACCGGAGATCTGGGCCGTCTTGCTGTTCGCATTCGCTCTGATCACCATCTCGCTGGTCTCCCTGCGAAAGCTAGAATCTCACTTCTTTGCCAAACCTGCGCCGCAAACGATCCATCCCCTCTACAGGATCGAAGACTTGCTGATCATCTTCGGCTTGATGATCTTCTCCGGCGCAGGGGCTGTCATCTGGCTGCGTAGCCTGTTTGATAACATGGCGGTGGATATCGCCGGATCCGCCACCATCAGCATCTTGATGATGGCGCTGACGATCAAGGTGCACCAAAAGCGATGTCGCGAGCAGAAACGATTGGATGAATCCTTCTTCGGGACCGGTAGCGGCGCGCTGAAGTCGATCGGGATCGCTTCGCTGACTCTACTGTGCTACCTGCCGGCTCACATCGGAGTTTCCGCACTCTGGGATTCGCTCTTGCGCATGATCGAATTCGACAATGACATGCAGCATGGGATAGTGCTGATTCAGCAAGCGATCCAGCAGCAGAACTGGGGACTTCTGTTGGCGATGGCAGTTACAGTGATAGTGATCGCTCCCTGCACCGAGGAAGTTCTATTTCGAGGATTACTCTTTCGATACCTTCGTGATCGCAATGGTTTCATTCCCGCAGCTCTGATTTCATCGATGCTCTTTGGCCTGCTGCATGATTCCAGCTCGGGCCCGGTGGCAGTGCTTGGCTTCCTGCTCGCCTGGCTCTATCAACGAAGTGGCAATCTGTGGTTGAGCATCCTCCTTCATTCCATGTTCAACACGGTGATGATCAGCCTCCTGTTCTTGACCGAGTTCTTCGGGTGGAGCAGCTGAGATGGCCAAGATTGGTACTCTGATTCGCACCCTTCGGGAGGAAAAGGGAATCGCAGCCAAGGATCTGGCCGAACAGATCGGGCTCTCCGCATCGCAGATGAGCCGGCTCGAAAGTGGCCAGCGACGGGTCAATAGCGAGGTCCTGGCGCGGATCGCAAGAGCGTTACAGGTGACACCAGCCGAGTTCTTTGAGGATGGAGCAGTGGCTCCCGTTCGGCCACTTGCCAGTTCATCGGCAACCCCCCTACGGCTGGCGATCGGAAAGATCATCCGTTCTGCACGGCGCCAGAAGCACTGGACCGTCGAGGATCTGGCACGAAAGACCCTCACCTCCCGCGCCTTTTGCCTGTCGGTCGAGGAAGGACGAAGAAGTGGCATCGAAAACGATTTCATCCAGAAGGCGTGCCGCCTGCTCGGCTTCACTCCCATCAAACTGCTGGCCGCTGCCGAAGAGAAACTGGACGTCACCGAAATGGAACCGCTTCATGTCGTAGGCCCGACCTCCAGCGACGGCAACGGAACCCCTCTACTGGTGGCAGAGATGAGCGCATACCCGGAAGAACTGGATGAAGAGGGTCAACCTGCGGGAGTGGTCGAGCAGTGGCTTCAGCTGCCGGGAATCGATCCGGATCGGTCCTTCGCAGTTCGAGTCGACGGGGACGCCATGACCGGACCGGGAGAGAACTGCTTTCGCAGAGGCGATGTGATCGTGTTGGGGCTGGATGAGGTGGTCACCAGCGGCTCCTTTGCGCTGGTGAGAACATTGTGGAAAAACCAGCAAGAGCCACATGAAACCTCCAGGACGCTGTTCTGTCGCTATTTTGATGACGACGAGGAAGCGATCCGATTACAGTTCTTGCGCTCCGAGAATCCTCCCTACATACTTCCGACATCAGAGGTGGAACGCGCCTGGAAGGTGCTCTTACACCTAAGAAATCCTGCTGGACCTGGTTTCCATCCCTGAACCTGCCCACTCAAGCCAGTAGTACCAAAGTGTTTACGACCGTTACGGTTTTTTCGGGTGCAGCGGGAACAGATCCGCTCCCTGAGCCGTTATTTCAGTAGACACACCTCCTCACGGGTCGGAGGGAATTCGTTCCCTCCGGCTCTATTTCAATTTCAGAGGGTGGTCTCAGTTCAACCCTTCTCCATTCAGCCCAGCCAAGCCCCTCCCCCACACAGAGCCCGATGCAAGACGGTGAGCACATCGGCATCGTGCAACACATCCGTGCTCATGAGCGGAACACTGCTCTTGCGAATGTAGAATTAGAATCGGCGGAGGCACGGTGATAGGAACCGAACCTCCGCCGAAGAAGAGAGGGCAAGTGTTCAGCGGATGTCGTGAATCCGCAGATCGGGCTGCAAAGCTTGCAGGGTTTGCAGCACTTCGGTGTAGCGCTGCTGACCTCCGACTCGCAGGTAACGCTCGAAGCTCTGAATCGCTGCCTTGCGATTCTTGTGCATTAACTGCACCCGGCCGATCCAGTAGTGGGGCTCGGAAAAGGTCGGATCGGCTTCGAGGGCATCCTTGAAGCAGACGAGAGCCTTATCGCTTCGTTCCATCTGCATGTAGAGATTACCCAGTTGCATCAAGGGTCCCGAATAGTCTCTGCCATTTTCAGTGCCATCGATCACTGCCAGGTAGGCCTTTTCAGCAGCGGAGTAGCTGCCGAGGCCCTCCAAGATCTGAGCTTCCAGGTAGTTGTAACGCGGATTATCGGAGTCCAGTTTCTTGGCGCGTGCCAGTGCCTTCAGCGCACTCTTGTGGTCAGTTTTTTCCCAGTACAGTTTCGCCAGTTTCTCCTGGTATCTCGCTTCCTTGGGAAAGTCCTTCGCCAACTCGATGTATTTCTCCAGCTTCACATCGATGATGGTGGATCGATTTTCCTCGTCCTCGATGACCACTTGCTGGGAGATGGGGCGAATCGTCTGGGTCGTGCAACCCGAGACCAGGAAAAGCAGGGGCAAGGTGATCAGGGCCCCGAAGATGCGTTGGTTCATGTTTCAAATCCTCTCGACGAAGCGGCTCCCGTTGGGGGTGACCTATCTCCGTGTAGAATTGATCGGATCTGACGAGGGGACTCTTGAGGGAATTGTAGGATTTTACCCGTACGACCGCTGTCAGCAGCCCATCCGGCACCATTCAGTCGGAACTTCTGCTCTCCTGATGCTTCTCAATGGCCCCCGTATCCTCATCTTCGGTACCACCCTCTCCCCTCTCTTCAGTCGGAGCCGATGCGGGTGTTGGGCCATTGCAGGGAAACCATTACCGACCCGTTTGTGCCGTGCCCTCCCCAGCACCGATCAGAATCGATCAAAGGCGGCTGCATAGTTGACCTTTCCTTGCCAGCCATCGAGACCTCCCTCTCTCAACTCGAGCACCTGAAATGCATCGCTGGCCAAGGGCCACTGGCAATGAAGTTGACGCAACTGGGCGGGCCGCCAGCCAAAACGGGAGTAATACTCTGGATCTCCCAGTACAAAAGCAGCACCGATCCCCTGTTCTCGACATCGATCGAGTCCGTCCCGGATCAATGAGCTGCCGCATCCTTGCCGCTGCTGCGATGGACGCACTGCGATCGGTCCCAGCGCCACCGCAGGCTGGAAGTTCGATCCAGCGTCAGCACTGGTGACCGGTGTGAAGAGTGCATGCCCGAGAATCGATCCCGCTCGGACCGCCACCAACGATAGCACCCCCGGCTGATCCCTCATCTGATCGATCAGTTGTACCTCCTCCACCCCCTCGAAGGCGGCCTGCACCAGCGATCGCACCTCGGCATGATCCGCCGCCACTTCCTGGCGAACGACCATCGAGTCCCCTCCCAGCAGCAGCGCTCTCTGGTGGGTATCCGTCTTGAATCCCAGTCGACGATACAACCCCAGCGCAGGTCCCTCCCCATCGACCCCCAGCAACAGCGCGCGGCATCCACCGCGGCCCAGTGCGTCCTGGCCCACCGTCGAAATCAGCGTCGAGCAGACTCCACGCCGGCGATAATCAGGGTGGGTCTCGACCGCCTGGTATCTTGCCAGTCGATCGGAACAGAAGACCATCCCGCACTGCCCCACCAGTTGTTCATCGAGGAAGGCCCCCCACCAGGTGGCCATCCCCGCCCGCACTCGTTTGCGCCACGACTGACGCATTCGTTCCTTGAAGAGTCGGTACTGCGGAGAACCGCTGCTCTCATTGGGATCACACTGCTGGTTGAGCTGCTCGATCCGATCGAACTCGCCCTCGAAATCGAGCGGTCGAATCTCTACATGCTGATTCCCGGGGTCGAGCAGCTGGGAGTCGATCAGTTGAGTTGCGATCATCCCTGGCCCTGAATCTTCAGTCATACCCAGGGCACGGGCGCGGGCCTGCGCCTGCGGCGCCAGGACGGCTCCGTCCCAGCGCAGCAGTACATGTTCCACCTCACGAGAGGACTGAAACCGATCGCGAAACAGGTCGATCCAGGACTCCAGTTGATCCGCTTCCGGTGGCTCCGGCAGTAACAGATAGTTGCCCCAGTAATACCCCGGGTTTTCTGGTGATCTCACCTGGATGCAAGATTCCAGCGAATCCACCCCACCATCGACGGCTGTCATCTCGAGGTCGGTTCGAGTCAACAGCGAATATTCCGGTTGAAGCATCGGATTCCCCTTCCTGTACCGGCAAAGGAGTGTGGCCACAGCACGACTCCGAGGAAGCGATCCGCCCGCCTCAGAATGCGACGCGCTTGCGGAAGCGACTTTCATCGACGGTGATCTTGACGATCCGGCTGCCCACCTCGATCTTATCGAGCAGCTCCAGCCCTTCCACCACCTGACCAAACACCGTGTAACGACCATCGAGATGGGGAGTCGGGAGGTGAGTGATGAAGATCTGGGAACCTCCGGTGTCATCCCCTGCCTTGGGCATGCCGACAGTACCGCGCCGGTAGGTCCTGGGATGGATCTCGTCGATCAGGTGCCAGCCCTCGTCTCCCCATCCGTCTCCGCGAGGACCACCACCCTGGGCGACAAAAGAAGGAACGACCCTGTGGAAGATTCGACCATCATAGGCGTGGCGTCGGATCCCATCGATGAAGGCACTGACATGGCGCGGAGCCGCTGCCAGATCGAGTTCGATCACCATCGTTCCCGACTCCAGCTGGAGAAAGACCCGCGGAGGACCTTCTCCAGTCAGCTGGCGGGAAGTGATCATCTCGGCGGGAGAACGCCCCGCAACGGGAGGAGTCGCAATCTTCAGCACCTTCGCTCCCGCACTCCTTACGGTGCGAAACGGATCCTTGAGGGCCTGACGAGCCAGCAACTCGCCAACATCGGTCTCGGCGAGTTGACCGAGCAGTTGCACTCGCAACTCCCAGCTCTCGACATCGAGTGATCTCGCCCACAGGCTCTTCAGTTGCTGCTGCCAATCTTCGATCTCCCTGCTCTCCGCCAACTGCGCTGCGGGCATCTTCACCGACACATCCACATCTCTGAGGGCCCGCAGGATCAACCCTTCGACCGCCGGATCCTCGATCGACTCGAGAGCCGTGACCGCTGCCGCACGAACCCGTCGATCGGGATCGTTGAGGAACTTCTCCAGCGAAGGGAGGCCCACTGCTCCGAGGCTTGCGATGGCGGTCGCCGAAGCACTTCGGATCGAGACGGAGTCATCCCGACTGAAATCCGCCAGGATCTCCGCACAACGAATCGGAGTCAGCAGTCCGAGCAGCGCTGCAGAGGCGAGTGCCCCGATCGCGGCCGATTGAACCGATTCCGATCGCTCAGGATCGAGCGCTCCGAAGATGAAGGGTAGTTCCACTGCAGTCGCTCCGATGCCGAGACTCTCCACCACCACCGGAGCGACCAGAGGATGCTGCTCCTGGATCAAATGCCTCAACAACAGATCTCTGACCTGATCACTTCGATCCCACTCCAGTTCACGCAGTTTGCCGAGGGTACGCAACGCCTCGACCCGGGCGGTCCAGGGACTGGCCCGATCGAGCAGCAGTGCATCGAGGCCATCCACGCACTGCGGGTCAAGCGGCTGTCGACAACCCCACGCCGCATAGGTCCGCACCAGTCCCGATGGATGCGTCAGCGCCTGGCGAAGAGGTGCCGATGTCTCGCCATGATCGATCTTCATCAGAGCATAGGCGTAGGGCCAGCGCTCCGATGGGCTCTCCTGCGCCAGTCGCCGTGTCAGCAGCGGGATCCCAGCCACCGCTTCGGTTCCATGGCGCCACAACGCCAGCGCCGCCTCCTGGCTGAGTGCTTCATCGGTCTCGGCTTCGAGAATCTCCATCAATCTCGCCACCGCAACCGGGGCACGACTCGCCCGGGCATCTTCAGGGAAGACGATCCTGCCGAGAGCAGTGATGGCCGCCTTGCGAACGGTGGCCGGCCACGGCAGGTCACTCCATTGCAGCAATGAGTCGAGCGCCTGAGGGTCACCCAACTGGCCCAGCGAAAACGCGATGGAAGAGAGCACTCGCGGATCTTGTTCGCTTCTTCCCGCCGCGATCAATGCCGCAGCGCCCTCCTTGAACCTCGATCTTCCCGCCACGTCCGCCGCTTTCTGACGAACTACAGGCGATTTCTTTCTCAGCATCCGCTCCAGGAACACCCGTTCGAGACTGCGCTCATCCTCTGCCTTGTCGAGGAGTTCGATCGACAACGACTCGACTCTATCTCTGGCGGACTCTGCCGCCGTAGATGTCTCCGAGCGACCCCCTGGCCCCTGACAAGAACCCAGTAGCCAGGGCAAGAACAACAGGACGGTGAAGATCATCGAATCAAATTTCATCGGGCTCATTCCTTCTTGTTGGTCTCGCCGTGACCCCGGAGCAGTTCCTCGATTTCCTCCTTCGAGTAGACCACTCCAGTTCCTGATCCTGGACACTCCTCTACCACCTCCTTCCACTCGTCGATCGACGAGAGGTTTTGGTGCCAGAAGGGGAAAGTCTTGCACTGTGGCGGGCGGACTGGATAGACGGTGCAGCCATTGTCCCAGAAGATGCACTCTCGGTTCGGCTTCTCGATCAGACTGAGCTGGCGACCGACGGTCCTGACATACTTCTTCTCGAACGCTGTAGGAGTGATCTCGAGAAACGCTGCCATCTCGCGGATGTCATCGCTTCGTACCCATACATATCCTTCCACCCGGCAGCATTTGCCACACTGCGTGCACTGGAAGGGCAATCCTCCATCCCACCACCTGCCAGCCATGACACGACCTTTCTGCGAGAAACCGTAACCCGGATGCGGACAGGAGGGAATGGTACCGCTTCCCGGCAATGCCCATGTTCCTGGCAGTGGCCGTGGCGGTGCTGACGCCGGCTGGTTACGATCCGTCCGGAGGAAAACAATGCCCCTGATATCCGCCCTGCCGATCGATCGAATCGCCATCCTGCTGCTGCTCTTCTCGGCCCTTTCCATCGTGCCTGGCTGTGTTGATCGATCGCTGTCGATCCGCACCGATCCTACCGGTGCTCAGGTCTTCATCGATGGCGTCGACGTCGGAGAATCACCGGTCACCGTGCCCTTCTCTCATTACGGAACGAAAGAGGTGCTGGTCCGGATGGAGGAAGATGATCTACGAGGGGAACGATCGCTCGCTCCCCAACATCGCCTGGTCCACCTCTCTCCCCCCTGGTATCAAAGATTCCCCATCGACATCGTTTCCGAACTACTGTGGCCAGGGACCATCGAGATTTCTTACGAGGAGCGATTCGAACTGGAGCCACAGGACCTCGACGCACTGTCGGAGAAATTCCGTGCCACTGCCCGTGAGCACGGAGTCATCGGCCCCCTCGATCCACCCGAAGATGATCAGAGATGAGCCTGCTGTGAACACGGAAATGGTGTCGGACCTTTCCTTTCAGCCACCAGATCGGGAACCGGATCAACTCGAGGGGTTGAAGGTGCTGGTACTGGGTCTCGGAAGGCATGGTGGCGGCACCGGTCTGGTTCAATTCCTCGCCAAACGAGGTGCCGAGGTCTCCATCTCGGATCCGGCATCCCGCGAGACCCTGGGTCGGTCGCTCGATCGAATCGGGCCGGGGGTGACCGGAGCGATACACATCGGTAAACCTCACCACCCTGACCATCTCGACCGTTGCGACTGGGTGGTGGTGAATCCTGCCATTCCTCCTGGAACACCCATCCTCGAACAGATCGCCAGCAGGGACATCTTGCCCGTCACCGAGTTGGGATTGGCACTCTCCTGGTTGCCCACCCGACAACTGGCTCTGGTGACCGGCACTCACGGCAAGAGCACCACCTGTCAACTCGCCAGCCAGATGTTGCAAGAGTCGGGCCTGACAGCGGTGGCCGGCGGAAACCTCGGCGGAAGTTTGCTCTCACACCTCGACGATGAAGACCTGGAACAACTACGACTGGTGGTCGAGGTCTCTTCCTTCCAGGCGCAAAGACTCGCCCTCCGGCAAGGCACTGCGGCTGTGGTGATGATCACCAATCTGACCGAAGATCACCTCGACTGGCATGGCAGCCGCCAGGCATACCACCAGGCCAAGTTGAGCCTGCTCGACTGCGCTGGTGGACCAGATTCGTTGGCGATTCTGCCCGACCATATCCCCCTCCAACGAGTAGCTTCGAACCAAGCGAGGATGGTGATTCGCTGTCGCGCCGATGGCACCGAGCAGCACTCTCGACTTGTCGGAGATCAGCTGGAGATCCGGACCCGTGACGAGAAGACGCTGACGATTCCGTATCGTCCCACTGCTGCACTGGAGGGTCCAACCGGGCTCGACAATGCGCTTCATTCCGCCACCCTTGCGGCGGCGCTAGGAGCCACCGAGGACGCAATCGCCACTGCGATCCGCCAGTACCATGGCCTTCCTCACAGGTACCAGCAGGTCGGCGAATACCAGCAGGTTCAATTCATCGACGATTCCAAGGCGACCACTCCGGAGGCGGTGGCTTCGGCCCTCGGACGCAGCCAGGCCTCGGTCCACTGGCTCTGTGGTGGTGTCCCGAAGAGCGACCCCATCGATGCCAACCCACTGCGGTCGCCGTTGCAACAGCGTCAATGCCATGTCTATTGCTTCGGCGCTCATGCCTCACTGTGGCAGGATGCCCTCTCCTCACTGGTCAACACTCCGATCGAGGGTCATGAGAAGCTCGAAGATGCCGTATCCAGCGCGGTCAGCCGTGCCCGTCCCGGGGAAACGGTGCTGTTGAGTCCTGGGGGCACATCCTTTGATCACTTTGATTCTGCGGAAGATCGAGGAATGCACTTCCAGGAGTGGATCCGGCAGTATTTGAACACCGCAGCCAGTTGAAGCTCCCGGTCGCCTGGACTGGGTCATATTTTTCTGAAATCTCTGGATCCCCGATACTGCGATGTCACGATGGTCCGAGATCATTGCAATTGGGCCCACTCGTGCCGGAGGATTCTTGGCGAAAACACGAACTCAATTCATGTGCCTCGAATGTGGCACCGCCCACGAACGTCACATGGGTCGCTGCCCCGATTGCGGGACCTTCAACTCACTGAAAGAACACCGACTCGCGCCGCAACCGAGCCAGCCAAGAACCATACGGCAAAGTTCGCCGCCAGTGGCGGTACCCATCGAGCAGGTCGATGCGAGCGAAGGAGATCGAATCGTCACCGGTCTCTCCGAAGTGGATCGAGTTCTCGGAGGTGGATTGGTTCCCGGCTGTGGATTATTGATCTCCGGCGAGCCGGGAATCGGAAAATCGACCTTGCTGCTGCAGATTGCCCAGACCGTCTCTCGCCAGGGAAAGAGATTTCTCTACGTGACCGGTGAGGAATCGGCAGCGCAGGTTCGGCTTCGCTCCGATCGAATCGGAGCCGCTGGATCTGAGTTGTGGCTCCACTCCGGGTGTGATCTCGGCTCCATCGAGGAGTTGATCGATCAGAATCAACCGGTAGTGGTGGGAATCGACAGTATCCAGACCATCTGCTGGGACCAGATCCCCGCCGGTGCAGGTGGGGTCACACAGGTACGAGAAGTCGCTTCCCGGCTGCTAGCCATGGCTCGCAATGTCGGATTCCCCATCTTGATGGTCGGGCATGTCACCAAGGACGGCACCGTGGCCGGGCCGCGAACCCTCGAACACATGGTCGATGCAGTGCTTCAATTCGAGGGCGAGCGTGGGCACAGCCTGCGCATCCTGCGCGCCCTGAAGAACCGCTTCGGCTCGACCGAAGAGGTCGGGATCTTCGAGATGTGTGCCGATGGATTGAAAGAAGTCGACAACCCGTCGGGGCTCCTCCTCTCCAGCCGTCACGGTTCTTCTCCCGGTTCAGCGACCGCTGCGATTCTCGAGGGAACCAGACCACTACTGGTGGAGATCCAGGCGCTGGTCACCCCGGCGGCTCACGGCGCACCGGCTCGAAAACCATCGGGTATCGATGCCGGACGATTGTCGATGCTCGCCGCAGTGCTCGAAAAACGTCTCGGGATTCCCCTCGGTGACTGCGACATTCACGCAAATGTCGTCGGTGGCGTGAAACTGAAGGGGACTGCCGCAGATCTGGCACTGGCCGCCGCCATCCTGTCATCCTTCCACGACCGCTCGTTGCCCAAGGATGTGATCTTTGCTGGTGAAGTGGGTCTACTCGGAGAAGTGCGACCGGTTCCTGGAACTCGTCAACGACTGGAGGAAGCGAGTCGCCTCGGCTTTCATTCGGCGTGCGTCGCCCCCGGTAGCATCGACGGTTCAGGTCCTGAAGGGATGCGAATCCACGAGATTGAAGAACTCCAGACGCTGGCGGCCAGGTTCATCCAATGAGTCCTCTGCCGATCCTTCCGCGGAGATTCGATCTTCGGCATCCCCAGGGACAAGCCACCTGGGCGACCATCTGGCTCCTCTCCCTGCTACTGATCTATCTCGGTGCTTTCTGGCCGGCCTATCCGGTCCACGACAACGCCACTCTCGAATCACTTCTCCAGCCAGAATTCGTCGAGAAACCTGGACTTCAGTTGTCGTGGCTTCAGTCGACTGGAGAGAAGCAGCATCTCTCCTACGATGTTCAGACATTGCTATACCTCCACCAACTTCGAGGTACCCGTGCCATCGCAGTGCAACACTTCTCTCTACAGGAGTGGGGTAGAACACTGATGCTGATCTCGAAGTACACCACCGATATTGCCAAGGGAGAGG
>DUAN01000126.1:0-11909 GCA_012960845.1 Planctomycetota bacterium
GGTCTCAAAAGAGGTCTCGCTGCGGTCCGGAAGAAGCGCCTGGGGGAACGCAAGGACAGCCTGGAAAGGAGAACTTTCCTCGACTACCATATAGCCCTACGGAAAGGTCGTAACCCATGACAACTACAAGAGTTGGAGTCGAATTGGCGGTCCTTCTGCTGGTCGTTCTCGGCTTCGGGTGGCTGGTCATTCTGCTGTTCTCCGCATCCTCCGGACCAGGATCGACCGTGGATCCACAGATTCCCGAGAATTCTCAGCCGCTGTCGAGCCTATCCTTCGCCAGAGTGGTCGATTCCGCGGTCGAGGAAGGTGCCTCGCAACTTCCCTACCCCGCCAAGGAGCGGGTGGAGTGGGTGATCGATCGGTGGCAGCTGGAACCCTCCGACATCGAGGAGGCCAGGGCGACCGTCGATCAGATCGGATCCCCCGCTTTCTTGGTGACGCTGACAGAGGCGGCGGGAGACCAGATGAGAGAATATTCGCACCGGATGATCGGCCAGAGGATGGCGATGATCATCGATGATCAGATCGTCGTCCTGGTACTGGTCAACGAAGCCGTCTCTGACAAGATCCAAATCAGCGGCGACTTCTCCAAAGCGGAAATCAGCGGACTGGTCCGATCCTTCGACCGGACACACCGTTGAAGGCGCTCCTGCTCGATCTCCACTGACCCACCTTACGCTTCGAGGTACACTTCCCGTGGATCCGGAAGGGGTGCGATGAGTTTTCCTTTTGCTCTGCAATCGAAATCGGTCATCGGCGTGGTGCATCTGGCGCCGTTGCCGGGAAGTCCCGGCTACCGTGGCTCTCGCCAGCAGATCCTCGACTCTGCGCTCGCCGATGCCCAGACGCTGATCGACGGAGGAGTCCGTGGTCTCATCGTCGAGAACTTTGGCGATGCACCCTTCACACCCACTACTGTTGAGCCGACCACCGTCGCCGAGATGAGTGTCTTGGTCGGTGCCATCTGCCAGCTCGCGGGATCACTACCGGTGGGTGTCAATGTGCTGCGAAACGATGCGACGGCAGCACTGGCCATCGCAGCGGCCACCGGCTCGAAGTTCATCCGCGTGAATGTTCATACATCTGCGGTCCTCACCGATCAGGGCTGGATCTCAGGACGAGCCCACGAGACGCTTCGTCAGCAGAGAAGCACCGATGCCGAGCAGGTGGCGATCGCTGCCGATGTGGGTGTCAAGCACGCCCTCCATCCGGAGGGCTTCGATGCCGCTCAAGCAGCGGTGGAAACGGTCGGACGAGGATGTGCCAATGCCGTGATCATCACCGGCAGTGCCACCGGTGCGGCTCTCGATCTCGACCAACTGATTCAGGTCAGGGAAGCCATTCCAACCACAGCCCTGGTCGCCGGAAGTGGCGTCGATGTGGGGAATGTCGCCAGCATCCTAGAAATTGCCGACGCTGCCATCGTCGGCACTTCGCTCAAGGAAGATGGGCAGGTGAATCGGCGGGTCGATGGGGCCAGGGTTCGAGCACTGGTCGAGGCCGCTTCCGGCTAGTGCTCCGCATCCAGACCGGGCAGATTGGTCTTTTGCACCACCGCTCCCGCGGCCACCAGAGTCTTCACCACCTGCGCCACCAGTAATTTCACCCCACTGGTCTTCTCGAAGGCTTGATGCTGCTGGCAGCGGATGGCGATCTTTTGACCTTTCATTCCGACCACGATGAAAAACCGCTGGGTGACGCCATTCTCGATGGCCAGGGCGAGAACCAGCATCTGAGCTCGGTCCTTGCGTAAAAATGCCGCCTCCAGCTGCAGCACTTCCGATCCAGACAACTCCTGGTAGGGTTCGAAATTCTCCCACAAATCCGCAATCGAGGTTTCTCCACGGAGAATCGCATGAGGCATTTTCTTCTCCTTCTCCCGCAGTCGTTGCCGCCCGGCGCTCCTCTGATTATCGTGAGCAGGTACTAGCCGATTCAAGGGGGCTCTCAGGAACGATGGAGATGATCAGATGACTGCGGAAGATCCGCCAATCCAGCAGAATCCAGGCCAGCAACGATCGGTGCCTGGAATACCGGTCGATCTCGACATCGGAGCTCGATTCCACCAGGTCGACGGCTGGTTTCATGCCCAGACCGCCACCATCGTCGGCGATGTTCGAATCGGCAACGGAAGCGGAATCTGGTACGGAGCGGTGTTACGGGGGGATGACGCACCGATCATCCTCGGGGAGAGAGTCAATGTGCAGGACCAATCGGTTCTTCATGCGGATCCAGGAAAGCCGCTGGTGATCGGAGATGATGTCACCATCGGCCATGGAGCCATCATTCACTGCATCTCCATCGGCGATGGCTCACTGATCGGGATGGGGTCGGTATTGCTGGAAGATGTAGAGGTGGGTGCCGGGAGTCTGATCGCTGCCGGCGCAGTGGTTCCCCCGGGAAGCAAGATCGAACCGGGATCACTGGTGGTCGGTGTTCCCGGTCGGACGATTCGAACCGTTTCCACGGAAGAGCGTAGCGAGTTCTATTCCTCCGCTGCCAAGTACGCCCGGAATGCGGTTCACTTCCAGCAGCGATACGGAGAAAATCCCCGATGAAGATCCCTTCCGATGGCTGGATCCTGATGATCGAGACGAGCCAACGCGATGGCTCGGTCGCCCTCGGTACTCTCGATGGCCAGCAAGTGGATGAAGAACTGTTCAGTCCCGGCCTCGTTCACGGCAAAGAACTCCTCCCCCGCATCGATACCATCGTGAAAAGAAATGCTGCACGTGAAAAATTGAGTGTGGTGGCTGTCAGTGCTGGACCGGGTTCCTTCACCGGCGTCAGGATTGGAGTCTCGGCAGCCAAGGCGATCGCCTGGGCACTGCACATCCCTGCACTGGGGATCTCGTCGCTCGATATCATCGCCAGCAATATCGACACTCCAGGTCGCTGGGGGGTGTTGCTCGATGCCAGCAGTGGCGATCTCGATGTCGGCTTCTATCAGATCACCCGAGAGGGAGCCATGAGGGATGGGGAGGAGTTGGCAAGCCATCGCGATCAACTTCCGGTGCTGGATCAGCAAGAAACCCGCTTCATTGGAGCCGGCAGTCGAAATGCTGAGCTGAACTTCAAGCGAGAGACGGGCCTGTTGGAATGGGATCTGCCGACCGCTCGAAAGGGGCTAGAGGTGGCCATCTCTCGAGTGCATAAAATCCTCGAGGGCGAAGATTCACCGCCAGGCTGGGAGTCTCCTCACATGTTGAATCCCAGATACATGCGAGTCAGCCGTGCAGAAGAAGTGAGACGCCGCCGTCTCGCAGGGGAGGAACAGGCGTGAAGCCTCAACGTGCATGGGCCACCATCGACCTCGATCTGGTCTCGGATAACCTACGGAATCTGCGAGATCTATTGCCCGAGAAGAAGATTCTCGCCGTCGTGAAAGCGGATGCATACGGGCACGGTTCGATTCCCATCTCGAGGCGACTCGAAGCGGAGGGAATCGATTACCTCGGTGTCGGCACTTCCCGTGAAGCACTCGAATTGCGCGGGGCTGGAATCTCATCCCCTGTGCTGGTTCTCGGGGCACTGGTGGAGCCAGAACTGGATCTTCTCATCGAAGAAGGAGTTTCAGTCACCGTCCACTCTCCCGGACGAATCGATATCTTGCAGGAGGCCGCACGGCGGCTCGACCAACCGATGGCGATTCACCTGCTCATCGATACCGGGATGTCGAGACTCGGAGTCAGCGCCGACCAGGCCGCGCAGCATGCCCGGACCATCGATCGTTGTTCACACCTTCGTCTCGAGGGCATCGGAACTCACCTGCCCAGCCCTTGGGACCTCAACGAAGTCGCCAGGCAACGAGCGCTACTCGAGGAAATCGTCAGAGAACTCGCAGCGGTTGGAATCCACCCGCCGCTGATTCACATCGATGCCAGTGCTTCAGCACTCCAGAGTCCAGCCCCCCACGCCAACATGGTGAGAATCGGAGGAGCGATCTACGGCCTCTCCGACAAGCTTCCCAAGGCGGACTCCTTTCGGCCCATCCTCACCCTCAAGAGTCAGATCGTGTACCTGAGAGATCATCCACCGGGACAATCGATCGGTTATGGTGGAACCTATACCACCAGTCGGAATTGTCGGCTGGCGACGATTCCGATCGGTTACCACGACGGGTTCCCCTCGACACTCTCCAACAGAGGTGAAGTGCTGGTCAGGGGACGTAGAGTACCTGTAGTCGGGCGAGTGACGATGGACTACACCGTGATCGATGTCACGGAAGTTGAAGGAACGGTGGTCGGCGACGAAGTCACTCTGCTGGGACGCGACGGATCGGAACGCATCGATGTCGAGGAAATCGCACTCTGGTGCGGGATCGTTCCTTATGAGGTGACTTGCCTGCTGGGTAGACGCATCTTGCGTCATCATCGAACCAGGATCGCCGACGAGCTAGAGTTGGAAGGGAGTTGATTCGATGAACGATAACATTGGTCTCGATCCCCTTCCTCCGCCGATTCCTCTTCCCAGAAGTCCTCAGAAACCGACCAGAACTCGGCAACGTGCCCGATTGAGACGATACCTGTTCTTTGCCGTGATCCTGCCGGCGCTGATCTTCAGTGTCGGATTCTGGGTCGTAACTCAGGTGCTGAGCCCTGAACAGATGAAGTATCGTGCGCAGACCTTACTCGGGGATCATCTCACTTCAGGTTTTTCACTGGGAACTGTCAGTTGGAACTGGCCCGCTCAAATCGAGGTGAAGGACCTGGTGATCCACTCTCCCCCAGGTAGTCGGTACAAGGAACTGGTTCGAGTTCCGCAACTGAACATTACTCTTGAACCCTGGGCACTGATCACCGGAGACGCTCATCTGAGTCGTATTGAGATCACCGGTTCCAACATTGTGCTCGAAAGAGATCATCTGGGTGATCTGACCATTCTCGATGTGCTCCGAGATGCTTTTGCCCCGATGCAAGGGCCCCAACTACCTTCCTTCTCCAGTGAAAAAAATAGCACTGCACTCACTCCTCCGGAGCTGGTCATCACCGATCTCCGTGTCGAAACTTGTCCGATCACCGTGGCCCACAGCCCAGATGGGATGCAAGTTTCAAGACTACGACTCGAAGTCTCTCCTGACGATCCCGACCTGTGGACCCTGGATGGTGTGGCATTTGACAGTTCGGTCCAGAGCATCCGTCTTGACGGAGCCGGGCGACTGTCGATGGGCGATTTCGAACTGACACTCGAAGTCGACCAGATCCAGTTGAATCCTGAACTTCGCGACCGTGTACCTCCCGCACTTCAGTTGCTGTGGGATCGCTACCAGCCATCCGGAATGGCCAGTCTCAACCACGTGCTGATCCTGCGAGATGCACGACCGGTAAAGAACTCGACCTTTCTGACGATACAGCGCGGTTCCATTCATCTATCTGAACCCGATATCGACATCGAGGATCTCTCTGGGCAGTTGGAAATCAATACCGATTCGATCTCATTCAGGAATCCATTGAAGGGTACAGTCTTCGGATCAGAAGCACTCTTGCTCGGCGAAATCGAACTGGAAGCTCTGGCTCCGGGTCGCAGTGATATTCAGTTACAAATAGAGAACCTCGCATTTGAACCGCGGATCCGGGACATCCTACCGCCGAGCCTGCAACAAACCTGGGACAGTTACTCGCCATCCGGAAAGTTCGGGTTACAAATCTCCGGCGGAGGAGAAACCTATCCACCCACCCTCTCCGAGGTCAGGGTGCTCCTATCGAGAGTCGATGCGAGTTCGTCCCTCTACCCCTATCCCTTACGAAACTTGCAAGGTGAGATCCGCTATCTCGGAGATCGGACCGAACTGGACATCACAGGAGGTGTCAGCGGAGAACCGATCCGGATCAGAGGTAGCTTGGATTCTGCGCCATCTGGAAACCGACACCTGGTCATCCAAGGGCAGGCTCTCTCACTCGATGATCGGGTTCGAACCGCCCTGGGAGACCGCTTCTCTCATATCTTTGACACCTATTCCCCATCCGGCCGATCCAACCTTCGGATCGAGTTGGAAAAAACCGCTGGCGGCGGCCCGTCCGACATCCGCATCGAACTGGAGCCCCAGGGGGCCAGTATCTCTCATCAGGCTTTTCCATTTCGCGTCGACGGCCTTCGTGGGCGAGTGATCATCGAAGCCTCCAGGGGAAAAGTCCTGTTTCAGGAACTGACCGGCCACCATGGAGAGAGCAAGCTCAGTCTTCCGGCAGGGATCGTCGAGTACGCGGGAGGAAAAACAACTCGCCTGGAAATCCCCATCGAGTGTGCAGAGTTGATCCCTGACGAGGACTTACTCTCTGCCCTACCCGATGGAGTTGCAGAGCGACTTCGCTCACTGGACATACTTTCCGGGGGAGGTTCTCTGGACACGGTGGTAGAACTCCGCGTCGATGAAGGAAATCCCTTCGACATCTATGTCCGGGCCAGGGTCAATGACCCGATCCGCCTTCGATACCACAAGTTTCCCTACCCGCTGGTCTTCCATGAGGGGCAGGTGGTCTTTTCCAGCACCGAGGGACGGATCCGCCTCGATGAATTGAAAACCGATCCAGATCAATCACCGATCGTGAGCGTTTCTGGAGAGATCGGACCGGACGACTCGTCGGATGAAGCTGCGGCCGAACCAGGTTCGACTCTACTTTCGATGAACTTCAATATTCAAAAGAGTGAAGAAGGATCCGGATTGGACCTCTCGCAGGACGAACTGGTCGAGAGTTTACCCCCCGACATGAAGAACTTTTTCCAACAGATGAAATTATCCGGCTGGGTATCAGGTCAGGCATCAGTGCTGTATCGATACAAGGAAGGGAATCCATCTCCTCAAGATGAAGTGGTCGAGTACGACGTCGAAGGGGAGTTGGAACGCAGTGGCTTCGACTTCGCCATGCGTGCAGAAGACCTGTCGGCGAAGTTTGAAATACATGGCGGCAAGAAACCCGGTTTGGGGCATTCCTTCTCTGGCCAGATCTCCGAAGGCGATTTTCGATTTTCCAGGTTCCGCGCAATTCTCCCGCCCTCACGTGTCCTACATTTCACCTACGGAATGGCACACCCCCGCTTACAACTTCAGGATCCACTCGATGAGGGGTTTCCTACTCCCTGGCTAATCAAACAGGTCCCTCTAGATGAAACTCATCTGTTCATGGCAGAACTGGGATCAAGCGAGATCTATGGCGGCGCACTCGACGGTTTTTTCTTTGCAGACCTGGCCCCAGGAGGAGGACGATTTGCCGGCGAAACCAGTGTCTCTGATATCGATCTTTCTCTCGGATCAGAAATGCTGTTCAGAAAACCAGGAGTCGCAGGAATCGCCGCAGGAAGTGCCAGGGTGCAGGGGCTAGTAGGTTCTCCCGATTCCATCCTGGGGAATGGTTCCTTTTCCATCCGCAATGGAAACCTGGCTCAGGTGCCGATCGTCGCCGGGGTTCTTCAGAACCCCTTCGAGGGACTCAATCGTCGAAACAATCGGATCAAATCTGCGGATTGTGAATTCTCCATTCATGACCAACTTTTCGAGTTCAAGGGAATGGGAGCCATCCGCCTGAGCAGCCCGGCAGGGAAAATCCTCGGGAAAGGCGTGGTCGGTTTCGATCAGCAACTTCACCTGATCATGGAACCACAGACCCTGGGTGGCGCCCCGATCCTGTCCGATATCGCGAATCGGCTACTCCGATTCCGGATTGAAGGGTCACTCGATCAACCAAATATTGGTTCTTCGAAACGCAATCCACCGGAGGACCAGTAGTCCCTGATCTCCGGTCACGTTATCCCGAGACTACTTCTTCCAGGTCACCGCCACCGCCATCGTAATCGTCCAGACCACTGCCATCGGCATCAACATCGGCATCAACATCGGCATCTTCATCGGCATCTTCATCGGCATCTTCATCTTCATCGTCATCGTCATCAAAAAATAAATCGAGCATGGAGTACAACTCAATTGGCGTGAATGGCTTCTCAAGTACCGTGAAGTTGTATTTTTCTGGATCCAGATCTTTTGAAAGCTCATCCGAGTGATACGCCGTGATCAACAGAACTGGCGCCATGCACTGGATGGCACGAAGTTCACTCACAAGGTCGAGCCCACTCATGCAGTCGACACCCAGATTGATATCACTGATGATCGCACAAAAGGAGTTCTTCAATTCTCTCCTTTTTATCTGCAGGAGCGCGGCCTCAGCGTTTGGAACTGCAAAAATTGAATACCCTCTTGCTGCCAACATCAATTCTACCAGTTCCCTCACATCAGAGTTATCTTCGACCAGCAGGATTTCACCACCTTCCTTGGAGCTCTTGCTCAACTCATCTGGTCGTGTTGGAAGCTCGATTTCATACTTCATCGCCTTGGGCAAGAAGACCCTGAATGTCACGCCACCGCTGGCATTCCTCACGAAATCTATGACTCCGCCGTTCTCTTTCACCTTGTTCCAAACGATGTGAAGACCACATCCTTTAGCCCCTGGTTGCCTCTTTCTTTCTTGCTCAGACTTCGTCGAATACCCCAGATTGAAGACTGAGTTTCCAGTCTCTGCTGAAATCCCGATCCCTTCATCTTCGACTTCAATGCAGACGAACTCGGCTCCTTTTTCGGTCTTGCCCAACAGTCCCATGACAATTTCTGAGTCCAGTCTCTCTAGCGGATGAGTAGAGAGAGAGATCGCTGATCTATTCACCTTGGCGTTGGAATCCTGCGCGTTCATGATCAAGTTTCGAATGATGCTCAAGAAGTCTCTTTCGTCGACCAGGACTCCCATGCACTCTGGGTCGAGACTTACATCAATCTGCTGATTGTCTTCGGCAGCGAGTTTGCTGGTTTCTTGCTGAAGGACTCTCTGCAGGGATATTCCTGTGACCTTCCTGTTGCGGGCTGACTGGCCACTTTCTCTCAGTGGCGCTACGATGGCCTTTGCGTCGTCACAAGCGTTGAGTGCCTTGAGTTGATACTTCAATGTAACGCCAAATTCTCCCGATTTCAGAGACTCTGTCGCCATTATCAGGAGGCCCTGGATGACCATGATATTGTTACCGTACTCATGAGCGACGGTCCCAGCGATTTCCGATTCCCTCTGCTTCTGCGCCGAGAAGATCTCGAACTTCTTGGTCTTGGCCTCCACCAGAGCACTCGCTTGTTCCCCCAGGGATTGGATGGTCAGAAAGGGGGTACTCGGTAGTTCCTCCACCAGGGATCTGGGCGTTTCCCCTGCGCCTTTCGTAGTTTGTTGCATCGCCACTGTTACCGCCATAAGCGACTGCACATACCAGTAGGCCAAGTACAAGCCTACGAAGCCATAGATGGCCATTGCACCCCAATAGTAGGATTTCTTGGTCGTCAATGTACCTACTACAATTGTAGAAGTGCGAGCGACCGTTTCCAGCAACGCTCTTCCGTCAACGACCAACTGCGTGACCTCATCTTTCAACGGCTTGAGGTATTCCTCATCTTTCAACGGCTTGAGGTATTCCTCATTGCTCAATACATAGAACAATGGGTCTCTCGTTGAAGTAACACCTGAGGTCGGCAGTATGAATTCACGGTTCAAGTCACTTCTCAATGGCACGATTTCAGCGAGGACCTTTTTTGCTTGCTCGAGAAAATTCCGCTCCAATTGAGTGATCCCAGTTTCCATCTTGTTCAGTCTACTATCTGTTAATGCTGTCAGATTTGCACGAGCCAGGCCGACAATCTGCAACATTCCCTTGGAAAGGAGGTCACTGATCGCATTGACATTCACGACCTCTGCTAAATTCTCATCATTGACATCAAGATTTAGAGAATCGTCCTGATTCTCCGTGACGACGTAGATTTGGAGCATGTAAGAGAGGTTCGACAACTTCTCCCGTAGATTACGAGCTTGTTCTTTTTTTAGGGCGAAGCAACCGGCCGGATCGAGGTTCTCAGGGGCCTCACCAAGCACCTTGTAGCTGGCGTAGATGCTATTGACCGCTCGTTCGATACGCTGAAATGATTGCTCTTCACTATCAAAACGAGAACCGGACTCGCGACCCTGCTGGAGGGAGGAATCAGTATCTGGGGACCATGTAAAGTCCTTCTGGAAATCCTGCCAGGTCTTCTGGTCGCACATGGTGTCATAGGTCTCTTTACCCATCCATGCTCCCAGCAGGGCGAGAAGTATGAGAGAAATTCGAATCCACATGCCTTTGAACCTCTTTTTCTTCGTCTACAACTTCATGAACTGGACTTTCCGGAACAGTTCTTCGGCATCAAAAAGGCGAGTTGTACGGCAAACGCCGTAGATCGCCGATCTGCTCCCCACTCCTGCAAAAAACCCAGGGATACCTTTCTCGGAGCGATCTCAGGCCTCAGGATGGGCCCAGGAGGTTTCAAATGACTCGTTCTGAAGCAACTCAACCCGGTCTCCTGAAGACGGTCCTGCACTCCCGGAACCGACGCTTCATCGTGGTTCTCATGCTCTTCTCGGGGATCCTGGCGAAGTCCATCGGCGCTCCAGTGATGTCGGACGGAATCCAGATCCCCCCGCTGGTCTCGGAACGGATCTCCAGCGCAGCATCGGCGCTGGTTGCCTCTACCGAGGGGGACTCTCGGATGAAGTTGCATCACCTGGATGTGCCAGGGTCTGCTGCCAGCAATGCACTCTTTCGATGGAGTTTCCTGCCCGGGAAACGACCCGGTCTACGCCACGACGAGATGACCTTCGATCAGCGGATCCACGCTCAAAAATTGGTCCGAAGCACGCTTTCCGAGACGGGCCAGTTGAAGTGGAATGCCATCGTTGCGCTCGAAGACGTACTCCGAAAACTGAGTCGAGTGGGAGGTGGGGATGACCCGTCTCGAACTCCCGGCCAGTACACCTTTGCCATCTTGGGCGATCCCTCCGGCAGTGAGCCCTGGGGATGGCGGGTGGAAGGGCATCATGTTTCGCTCAGATTCCTGCTCCAGGGTGATCGCTGGCTCTCCTCGACTCCGGCATTTCTTGGAGCGTCACCGACAATTCCGTCCGTCGGTCCGAACATCGGCCTGGAAGTTCTCGATGATGAAGAGGATCTTGCTCTGCAACTGGCGCGATCGCTGCGTGCAGAGCAACTCGAGATCGGGCTTCGCTCCGAGGGTATTCCTCGTGACATCATCCACGGACCAGGAAAGGGTGTCGTGATAGAACCGATCGGGATCCGCCGAGACCAGTTGACTCCCGCCCAGCAACTTGTGCTGGAGCGACTCATCGATGTCCATCTGGGTCTGCTGAGTTCCCCGCTGGAGCAGGCTGAAAAGCGTCGCATCGAGAATGCTGGTCTCGATTCGATTCGATTCTGCTGGTGGGGCCCTCTCGAAAAGAACCAGAAGCACTCCTACAGGATTCACGGGCCCACGACGATGATCGAACTGGTTCGGGTGGCAGGAAACCCCGGCCATGTACACATCGTTCGCCGAGACCCCGCCCGTGATCTGGATCATTCTCCGTTGCACCAGCACCTCGTGGAAGCCCACGGCAAATGAAATTCAAACCGCTGAACTGGAAGACCCAGTGATGGACACCATCACGACTCCATCAAGGAGGAACCCGATGACTGCAGATTCTCAAGAGAACCCCCTGGTCGAATGCGTTCCGAACATTTCCGAGGGCCGAGATCGTGCAACGATCGACTTGATCGTGGCGGCGGCTGCGGCAGTGGCTGAGGTCGAGGTCTTGGATGTCGACCCTGGTGCAGACACGCATCGGACAGTCATCACCCTGGTGGGCCCACCTGCCCCCATCGCCGAGGCTGCTTTTCAACTGGTCAAAAAAGCTGCGGAGTTGATCGACATGACGACTCATCAGGGGGCCCATGCCAGACACGGTGCCACGGATGTTTGCCCTTTCATCCCGGTCAGTGGAATCTCGATGGAGGATTGCATCGAGATCGCCCGAGGCGTTGGCAAGCGCATCGGAGATGAACTGGGGATTCCTGTG
>DUAN01000126.1:11978-23477 GCA_012960845.1 Planctomycetota bacterium
AGGGAGAATATGAAGCCCTACCAGAGAAGTTGCTGGACCCCACCTGGGAACCCGACTTTGGACCTGCGGAGTTTCTTCCAAGAACTGGCGTCATCACTGTCGGGGCTCGAGAATTCTTGATCGCCTACAACGTCAACCTGAACACCCGTGACAAGAGCCAGGCGAATGATCTCGCGATGGAGATCCGAGAGAAGGGACGAGCCGTTCGGCTAGATCCGAAGACCCCTTACTACGCCAGCGGCAAACTGCTTCGTTACCTTCCCTCCGAGGGGATCTGGCCATCGGGAATCACCGGTGAGATCTTTCCGTCACGCGATCTCCTCGAGCAACACCTCAAGATCCACGACACCACCCTCGCCAACGAGACCTCCTTCTTCGGACAGGATCCGGATGCTCTCGAAGGTGAGATGGTGATGAAACGTGGATCGTTCGAGCATTGTCGAGCGGTGGGTTGGGTCATCCCTGAATATGGGCAGGCGCAGATCTCCATCAACCTGACCGACTTCCATGTCACCAACATGCACCATGTGGTCGATGCCTGTCGCACTCTTGCGTCGGTTCGAGGGCTTGCCGTGACTGGATCCGAGGTGGTCGGTGTGGTTCCTCACGATGCCATCATCGAGAGTGGTGAGCATTACCTGGAAACCCAGGGATCCAGCAGAGGAATTCCCATCGCAGATCGAATCGAGACGGCCATCCAATCTCTTGGATTGTCCGACATCGCTCCTTTCGAGGCCGAAAAATCGGTCCTGGGAACACCTTCAACCAAGGGAACCCTGACAGGCTTGGATGTGGCTGACTTTGTCGACGAAGTATCTCGCGACTCGCCGGCACCGGGAGGAGGATCCATCGCCGCTCTGGCCGGTTCGCTGGCCGCTGCACTTTCATCGATGGTCGCCAACCTGACCTTTGCCAAGCGCAAGTTCAGAAAGCGACGTCCACAGATGGAGGCTCTCTCCATCGAAGCACAAACTATCAAAGATGAATTGCTGAGAGCAGTAGACCAGGACACCGCTGCATTCGAGGCGGTCATCGACGCGATGCGTCTTCCTCAAGGCACTGCTGAACAGAAAGAACTTCGAGATCGAGCCATCGAATCTGGTTATCGCCATGCCACCGAGGTTCCACTCACCACCGCCAGGCTATGCCAGCAGGTGATGGCTCTGGCCCTGAGGGCCACTGAACAGGGGCTTCCCTCGGGAATCACCGATGCCGGGACTGCCTGCTGGATGGCCAGAGCGGGCCTGGAAGGGGCGATCCTGAATGTCAGGATTAACCTGCTTGAAATCACCGACCAGCAGTGGAGAAACAGCGTCTCGGAGAAAATCACGCTGATTCAGGACGATGCAAGAAGTACACTGGATCTCTGTCAGAAGCGCCTGGAAGAAATCCTTGGCTCATGAGAAACCAAAGGATCCCGGGTGGGGTTACCCTTGAATGGGGATGCTTGCATCTGGCCATGTAAACAGGATTACCAAGTTCAGGAGGAATCATGAAAGCCATCGCCACAATTCTTGCTCTTCTAGTCGTCGCCACTGGAGGCTTCGCTTACAAGACTTCTGAAGCCTTGAAAGCAAGCAATCAAAAGCTAGATAGATTGCAAATTAAATTTCAGGTATTGAGTGAGCGCTTCGATGAGAGAGAGGAATCTCTGGCATCCATCGGACTCGATTCCATACAAGTTCCTTCAGCCGATCCTGTCACCGGCGAGATCAAAGTTCCAGAGGGACTGGTCTCTGCGGTCGCCATGCAAATTGCTCAGAACTCTTCGGCACTCGGTGCCATCGCAAAAGAAATCTCTTCCCCCACTCCTGTCTCCGATGGCCCACCACTGGAATCGAATCAACTCGATCAGCAGGTCCGAGACACCATCGCTGCCGTCCAAGATGAAGAGCGTATACAACGTGAACAGCGGATGCAGGATCGAATGCAAGATCGTGCTGCAGAACGTGCCAACCAGATGGCTGAGGATCTCGGGTTGTCCGGAACTCGAGCAGATGAGTTCACAGCACTGCTGGTCGATCACTCGGCCTATAGGATGCAACTGATGATGGAAGCCCGTGAAATGGATCTCTCCCGTGGCGATATTCGAAGCTTCTTTGACCAGACCAGAAGCGAACAGAACATCGCAGTGGAACAGATTCTGACTCCGACCCAGTACGCAGACTATCTTGCCTTACCACAGGATAACTTTGGCGGTGGTCGTTGGCGCGGAGGCTTTGGTGGCAGCAGCAACGGCAACTCCAATAACGGCAACGGCAATAACGGCAACTCCAATAACGGCAATGGCAATAACGGCAACTCCAATAACGGCAATGGCAATAACGGAAATAATGGCGGAGGCAACTCCGGCGGAGGCCGCAGTGGTGGCTTCTAGGAGCTCAAATTCGGCTAGAGCCTGATTTCCTTCCGACCCGCACCCTGTGTGGAGTGGGGGCCAGCCTTGGCCTCATCTTGCCGACAGATTCCCGGTGAGCCTCACCCCTATGACTCGACTCCGACGCTAGGATTGCAAAATGCTGAGATCTGAAAAAGAACTCTCCGAACCGTTTGTTCGGCAACTCAGCCTCTTTCTTGAGAACCGGGTGGGCACACTTCGCGAGATCCTCCGTCAACTGACCAGTGAAGACCTGCTGGTTCATGGACTATCAGTGGTGGATAGCGCTGACCATGCCATCGTCCGACTCATCGTCGACAGGGTCGAAACCGCTCACAAGGTCTTGACCGACCATCGAGTTCCCACTGCGGTCAATCCGATCCTGGCAGTGGAAGTGCCCAACGAACGTGCTGGAATCCGGATGATCTGCAGAAGCCTGATTCAGGCCGAGATCAACATACACTACGCCTACCCGATGCTGACCCGGCCGCACGGATTTGGTGTGATGATCATCCATGTCGATGAGAACTCTACTGCCCACGCCTTGCTCAAATCCGATGGATTCAACTGCCTCGATGAAAGCGATCTGGGTCTTGCAGGATTCTAATCCCAGTTCTCCAGAAACTGAATTCTATGTGGAGCGCAGCACTAGCAGGTGCGTAGAAGCAGGTGATCAGGCGAGACTCCGGAACCATAATCTCCAGAGATTATTATATAAAAAATCCCCCCGACCTGAGGAGTCAGGCCGGGAGGGATGTGGATCCAGGCGAAGCCTCGATCCACTGCAGTCCCCCGCTTCTCCCACGAAGTTCCGGCAAGCCTGAGGCTCGCTGGTGTGTGCCGGGCTCGTTGCCGAAGCAACGCCAGGAGATATCCCCCGAAATCATCCTGTGACACCCTGCACCCGGGAAGAAACTCAATTGATGTCCAAGATATCAGCAGTTGAAAAACCGACTACCCTCGCTGCATGGCAACCGGACGGTGGGCCCTGAAGTTCATGGACGGGGGGTGACACCGGAGAGAACCGAGGTCACCTTGATGGATGTTGCACCCCGATGGCATGTCAGTCAGGTGTTGAGAAAGACAGGAACGACTCTCATTCGGGTGTAGGAACACCCTGTTTGACACCTTCTACAGCCAGTTGAATGACATAACTGGCTAACTGGTCGATCTCCTCTGGCTTCAACACCTGCAAGGGCATTTTTGCCTGAGGGTTGTCGAAGGTGGGCTGTTTCAGGTATCCATGTAACCAGATCGACATCTTCCGCAGGAGATCTGGCTCGGCCTCGATGGAGTTGAAGAGATCCACTCTGGCCTGGTAGCGATCAGGATCATCCGCTTGCAACTGATCCAGATGCTCGGAGATGATCTTCATTCTTTCGAGTCGCCGCACCGACACCTGAATCAGCGGCGGCTGGAGAATCGCTCCCCTACCATCCACCTTGTGACACAGGATGCAGCGTCGCTTGGCCACAAGATGGCCGAGTTTCGCACGTCTCTCGAACTCGGGCTCCGACAGCAATAGCGAGACTGGAGCCTCCTCAGTATCGGACGAATCCGGCTCGACAACTTCTACCGGGTCTGGCTCCTGGCTCGGGATCGGATTCGAGGATGAAGGGCCGGGTCCTGCATCCCCGAGAGAAGACCGTTCGATCTGCAGCGGATCCTTAGCGGAAGTCGGTTCCCCGGGATTCTTCGATTCCATGGATGGATTGGCAGGAACTGCAGGGGACTGAGTTTTCCCACACGAGATGAGTGCGCTGATCAGGGCCAATGGCAGCAGGATACTCCACTGTCGTGGTCGAAAATGCCTCATCCTCATTCCTCCTCTCCAAGAGCCTAATCATCGAACCGATTCACGCAAGTTCATCGTCATCGAGTTCTTGAAACAATGGTATGGTGATCGTCAAAGGAGATTCCATGATCGACCTCACTCTCGCACTGCTCCTGCTGTGCCTTCCTGGCAGCCAGGGTGCATCGGCTGAATCTAACCCTGTCACTCCAGTCTTCTCTCCTCGACCCATTTCCTTGAAGGTCGCTCCAGACCGGGTCAAGGAACTGGAAGCGATCCACGATGCCGCAGCAGAGGGCGGTAACCGGCGCGAAGTTGCCGAACAGTTTCGACCCAGATTTGAAGCACTGGCCAGCGAACTGGCCCGATCCGAATCGGGTCTCAGCGCAGAACTCTGGCTACTCAGAAATCACTGGTGGAAACGATCCGAGGGCACGATGGAACAGATCTCCATCGACCATGCAAAGAGACTGATCGAGGAATACAAGACTTCGACCCAACTGGCACACCTGGCCGAGTTCTCCTACCTCTATGGTCGGAAAGGGCTACTCCCGTTGATGGAAGCTCTGGAAGCCGCGAGCCCACATGATCAGGTCGATGCCGCGGCACTGCATGCTCTGGCCAGTAGCCTTCGGCGAAGCAAGGATTCCGCTGAGCAATCGATCGCACGCGAACAGCTGCTCCGGTTGAAAGAACGATACGGAGGCCTGGCATTTCGCGATACGACCTATGGAGCGATTGCCTCGGCGATGCTATCTCCACATTCCAAGGATTCATTGTCGGTCGGCCAACAGGCTCCCCAAATTTCGGGAGCAGATGTGCACGGAGAATCGTTCCAACTCACCGATCATCTGGGGAAAATCGTCCTACTGGACTTCTGGGGTGATTGGTGAGGACCCTGCAGGGCCATGTACCCTCACGAGCGGTCGCTCGTGGAAAAATACTCTGATCATTTTGTCATCATCGGAGTCAACTCGGATCGTGGGAAAGATAAACTCCTCAAGGCGATGAAGAGAGAGAACATCAGCTGGACCTCATTCTATGATGGAGGCGGCACCGGCGGCCCGATTGCGCTCCAGTGGGGAGTGAGAGGGTGGCCGACCACCTACTTGATCGATACCAAGGGAATGATCCGATTCAAGGATGTTCGCGGAGACAGCCTCGATGATGCCCTCGGGCAATTACTCATCGAGATCGGCGTGAAACCCGCCGAGATTCCCAGAACTGCAGAGCTCTAGAGTTATTCCAACGGCTCTGTCGTTTCATCCGGTCCACGCATTCGGTCTCGATAAGCCAGGCGAATCAATGCACTCAGCATCTGGACGCCATCTCGCACGGGCCGAACGCTGCTGGATGAATCATCGGCCCAATCGATTGGGATTTCTTCGATCACCAGATTTCGATGCCGTGCTTCCAGCAGTAGCTCGATATCAAAAGCGAATCCCTGCTCCTTCATCTGCTCGAAGATGGGGAGCATCGGCTGTCGCAGAAAGGCCTTGCAACCACACTGGGTATCCTGCAGATCGAGGTGAGTTGCGGCTCGGACCAAAACCCTGAAGAGTTTACCAAGTCCCCTCCTCGCGAGCCCTTGACCCACGGTGATTCTGGACCCGGCATGATGCCTGGAACCACAGGCGAAATCGGTTCCTCGATCGAGAGCGGCGAGCAAGCGCATCAGCATCTCTGGCCGTGCCGAAAGGTCTACATCGAGAAATGCGATTCGATCTCCTCTTGCAGCGAGAACTCCCTTCCTCACTGCAGCACCTTTCCCGCAATGTTTGCCCAGGTGCTCCAGCCGAACGCGAGAATCAACGTCCAGCCAGCTCTGAAGCGCCCGCTCTGGCTGATCGGTACAGCCGTCACTGACGAAGATCAACTCACTCTCGTACGCCTTGCCCAGTGAATCGAGAAACCAAAGAACGGCCTCGGTCGTATACTGGATGAAAGAGGTCCCGTTTCTGATTGGGATCACCACCGAGAGCACTCTATCTCCTCTCGGAATCAGCCGACTGAAACGAACTCGCTCGATGTTTCCAAACGACTGGAGTACGGAGCTGCGGACCTCCTGAGGTCCACTGGTCCACGACCAAGAACTCCTGATCCCCACGATGAGTGCACGATGATCCTGCAGGAGCAACCCGTCACCTCCATTCATCGTCGGATGTGCCCCATCTGCCAGAAGATGTGATTCTTGGATGGACCAGGTGTGGTCCCAATTCACGGGTTGGAGTCAGAGATGGAAGCTGGAAACCGGGTCGCCCTCGTTCTGGGGGGTGGAGGAGCCCGTTCCGCCTATCAGGCCGGTTTTCTGCGCTATATTGCGAAGCGCCTGCCTCATTTCCAATTCTCGATCCTCAGCGGCACATCTGCAGGTGCCATCAATGCGGTTCAACTGGCCCGGCACCAGGGCAATCTCCAAGAGTGTGTCGAAGACCTCTGGAAACTCTGGGAGGGCTTGACGATGGATCAGGTGATCGAGGCCAATACCGGATCTCTGGCAGGAATGGTGGCCCGCTGGGGACTACGGTTGCTCAGTGGCGGATCTTCCTTCTCTCCCACGACCCGTGGACTGGTCGACACTACTCCTCTCAAGAATTTTCTCACCCGTGAAACCAACTGCCTGCCCAATGGCAAGATTCCCGGAATCGAGGAGAACATCCTTCGAGGGCGCCTTCACTCGCTGGCCATCACCACTACCGATTACACTACGGGAAGATCAGTGACCTGGATTCACGGCAGCAGGACCAGTGAATGGAATCGAACCTACCGAGCAGGCGTAGAAACCAAGATTCGTCTCGATCACATCATGGCTTCCAGTTCGATTCCGATGATCTTTCCTGCGGTGAAGATCGGTGACTCGTGGCACGGTGATGGTGGAGTTCGACAGACGACTCCCCTCTCTCCTGCGATGCACCTCGGGGCAGATAAGATCCTCGCAATCTCCACCAGAAACCTGCCGGCAGACATGCTTCCTGAAACTGGGCCTGCTCGGGGCTATCCACCTCCGGCGCAGGTAGCAGGCGTACTGATGAATGCCATCTTCCTCGATGCTCTCGAGTTCGATGCGGCAACGACGCAGAGATTCAATGCATTGCTCGAAAAACTCCCGGAGGAGGAGCACTGTGGCTTGCGCCCGGTGGACCTGCTCACCGCACGACCCAGTGAAGACCTGGGAGTCCTCGCAGCCAATTTCGAACCTCGCCTACCCGGTCCATTCCGCTTTCTCGAGCGAGGTCTCGGAACCCAGGAGACCGATAGCCACGATTTACTGTCGCTATTGATGTTCCAGCCCGAATACATAGAAGCACTTCTGTCACTGGGCGAATCAGATGCGAAACAGCGCGCAGACGAAGTGATTCCATTTCTCACCGGAGACCGGACCGCGAAAGTGCATGTCTAGTCGCGGCTGACGTTGAATTCCAGCTTGCGGGTGTTCTGTAGCTTGATGCGCACCGCATGAACGGCAGCATCGGGAACCACTGCATTCCTGATCACGCCATTTCCATCCTGGTACCAGAAAATGGACGCGGTGCCATTGCCGGTGATTTCGACCAGATTTCCATAGTGCTGTGGAACCAGCAACTCGGTGCGTATTTCTTCATATGGCTTCAACGATCTTGGCTTACCCAGGGCATCCAGACCCACCGAAATCTCGTACCCCTCGATAATCTCTGCCGATTCCCAGAGACCGAACAACCCGCTGTATTCTGCCAGAACCGGGCTACTGACAGCAAATCCGCCCAGTAGCGTGCCGATCATCAGCGCAGACACCGCCACCACTACCAGTCCTTTGATCCTGATTGCCTTGTGCATTTTCTCTCTCCAATTCTATCTGGTGACACTCTCGATCGGCTGTTGAAGCCGTCCAGATCGATGATGCCCGAGAAAGACCCGGATGGAAAGTCTCGCAACGATCGGACTTGCTCACGGCCTCGCCAACCCTGACGATGCACCCGGACCCTCTCGGACCACTCTGACACTGATAAGCGGAGGAATGATGCTCGCGACGATGACCACATGGACGCTGACTACATGGCTGCTGTTTCTGCCTCTCCCGACCCTCCAGCCAGATGTCTCGGTCTCGCTGACCGACAGCCAGCAAGCCACCATCGCCTTCTGGAATCTGGAAAACTTGTTCGACTTCGAAGATGACCCCGATAATCCAGGCGACGACGAGTTTCTACCCGAAAAGGAGTGGGACGAGGCGAGGTACCTGAGAAAGCTCGACCATCTGGCTCGCGCAGTCGATTCCCTCGATGCCCAGTTGCTGGCGGTCTGTGAGGTGGAAAACCGACGGGTTCTGGAGGACTTGATTTCCCAGCCGGCACTGGCTGAGCAGAACTGGTCGATCGCTCACATCGACTCCCCTGACCATCGCGGAATCGACCTGGCTCTGTTGTTTCGCCAGCCGTTTTCCCTCGCTGGTCAAGCGACCCTCCACACCATCGATCTGGGAGGCGATGCGTCCCCCACTCGGGGAGTTCTGGAAGTGCCCGTCAAGGCGGGAGGACGCCCCCTGACGGTGCTGGTCAACCACTGGCCATCTCGCTACGGAGGTGCGGAGAAGAGCGCCCCCAGGCGCGCAGCAGCGGCTCAGACGGTGCGCAAGATCACCGATCAACGACTGGCCGATGACCACGCTGGAGATCTGATCATCGTCGGAGATCTCAATGACGATCCCTGGGATGACTCGGTTCGCAGGCAGTTGAAAGCGGTGCGAGAACTTCGCAGCGTGACCCACGAGAGCAACCTCAAGCCAGGTCGAGATGGGAAATTTTCCCCCCGACTCTGGAACCCGTCGTGGAGTTTCGCCAGCGGACCTGACACCGGTACTTATTACTACTGGAATGACTGGAGTTGGAACTGTTTCGACCAGGTCATCGTCAGCCCGGGGATGCTCGACGATGCGGGGATCCAATTGATCCAGGACTCGATCCAGGTCCACGCACCCGACTTCATGAGAGATTCGGAGCAAAATGCTCGTAGACCTGCTCGATTCCGTCAATTCCGCGGACGCTGGGAAGAGGGCTTTAGCGACCATTTCCCGATCAAATTTGACATTCACATCGAGATTTCAGACATCGAACCAAAAACCAGGGATTGATTCTCTCCTTCTGAAAGGTTCCTATCTCAAGTAGATCGGATTATTGAACAGATCCGGTGTTTTGTAGTGATTAATGAATACTCAACCGCCACGGAGTCGGTCCGGGTCAAAATCCGGAGTCCGTGGCAACTTTGGAATCGTTCAAGAGAGAAGAGGAAGAGATGCTTTCATTTGTATTGATGCTGCTGATCGCTCCGGTCACCCCGATGGCCGATGTGATCTCGCCTGCAGATTCTTACCCACTGGAGATCTGTGCCGTCTCCGGAAAGAAACTGGGATCGATGGGCGATTCCATCGAACTGGTTCATGAGGGACGCCAGGTCCGCTTCTGTTGTCAGGGGTGTGTGCCCACCTTCAAGAAAGATCCCGCCAAGTTCATCGGGAAAATCGACAAGAAGATTATCACGGCCCAGAAAGACAAATACCCTCTCGAGACCTGTGTCATCTCTGGGGAAAAACTGGACAACAAATCCAAGAGCGTGGTGGTGAATAATCGCCTGGTTCGTGTCTGTTGTGGTAATTGCGCCAAGAAGATCAAAGACAAGTTACCGCCAAAAATTGCGGCTCAACTCGATGAGGCGATCGTAAAGACACAGACCAAGAAGTATCCCCTCGAGACTTGTGTCATCTCAGGGGAACCTCTCGGCAGCATGGGTCCGGCCAAGAATGTGATTGTCGGCAACACACTGGTCAAGGTGTGCTGCAAGGGGTGCGTCAAGAAAGTCGCGCTCAATCCGGCCAAGTACATCCAGATGGTGAAGACCCCCGCCAAGACGAAGTTGAAGAAGTAGGGCGCCAATAAGCGCGTTCTGGACAATTCAAGCGCCTCAGGCCAAGCAGCAGGCCCTATTCCCGACCCGGGAATAGGGCCTCCTTTCTTCGAGATCGAGATCCCATCGAGCGGATGTGCAGTAAGATACTGCTGAAACAGGAGGACACTACCATGTCAAATAATGATCAAATTCAGAACGCCTTGGTGATGCTCATCGAAGGCTTTGAGGAATTCCAGACTGCGCTCGAAATCAAGCATCTGGGAACAGCAGTGGATGAGGATACGGCGATCGAGGAACTACCCGCGGACAAGCTGGAGCAAATGGATGAAGAATTTCATCAGGCAATGATTCTGACATTTGAGAACCTTGGTGCCGAGAACAAGGTGGACTTCCGCGATATCGGAGCAGTCGCAACCATCTTACTCGACACCGTCGAGGAAGTCGCTCCGGACCTGTTCCAGGATGAAGACCTGGATGACCTCGGAGATGACAGTGACGACAATGATGACTCTGGTGGCGACGATGATAGCAATGACTTGAAGTCCAAAACGGCAATGCAAGATGGAGCCGCAGTCTAGAACTGATCGGCTTCCTCTCCACCGGATTGAGACTTCAGCTGATCCTGGAGCGTGACGATTCTCCCCTCGATGGTGGTGAGTCGTCTCTCCATATCGACCAGCTCGTGCTGCATTTTTTCGTGATGACGCTCTTGAAATGCCATGCGCATCTCGAGATCTGAAAACTTCGGTGATTCGTGATCTTCCATGGCTTCCTCTCCTGGGGATTTCCATCGAGAGTCGACAATCCGGAGCCATGATCCCACGAATGGCTGTAAAAATGATAGGGCCCGAGAAGGATTTGCATCCTTCTCGGGCCCAAGCTTCGTAACAACTGGCTACTGCTTACGGACATCCTCCGTATACGTCGCAGCCAAGCCCATCATCCGGGGTCATGTCAATTCCGCACTGGGACGGTCCCGGAGCCGGCGGCGGTGCACCGTTCTGGAACTGGTAGTTCAGCACGAAGATGATATCCGAAATATCGTGAGTACCGTCGTCATTGGCATCCGTGGAGTCGATACAGCCGGAAGGTGTACCTCCGAGCATCAGGCTGTAAAGCATGAAGATCGCGTCTGCAATATCAACATTGGCGTCGCTGTTCGCGTCTCCCCTGAGGAATGCTGGCTCGCACTCGTCAGGAATGTTGTTGGCATTGGCGTCGGGGCTATCCTGGCTTTCCAGGTCACAGGTATCCGGCACACCATTACCATTGCAGTCGACACTCAGACCCGCTGCGATATCGCATGCATCCGGAGAACCATTCTGGTTGCAATCGACATCACACTCGTCAGGTACGCCGTTGCCATCACAGTCAGCCGAAAGTCCAGAAGCAAGGTCACAAACATCCGGGCTGCCATTGGAGTTGCAATCAGCCTGAGGGACCGTGACCGTCA
>DUAN01000127.1 GCA_012960845.1 Planctomycetota bacterium
TCCATCCGAGGTGCGGTGGCGGAATTGGCTCGCCATCCCTGGAGGACCGTCCTGATCTGTCAGGGGATTCTCTGGGCGGTTGCGTTGATGGTCGCCCCTGCGTCGATCCTCCAGGGGTCGAGGACCGCAGCGATGGAACGAGCGAGGGAACTGGGCACTGACCGGATCCAGGTCGAGGTGGAAGCGGGAGCCAGAGTCCTGCTCGAGGTGGCGGATCTGCAGTCGATTCGATCGGTGTTGGCGGAGAACTATCCGCAGGCGGTGGTCAGTGGCCAATCGGTGTCGGGTAACTCGGCGATTGAAGGGAAGGGAAAGGCCTACCTGGTGGCCTCCGATGAGGGCGAAATCGCTGCCAGATCCCTCCGGTTGCTCGAGGGACGCTGGTTCAAAGAGGCCGCCGATCCGCCGGAAGTGGTACTGGAGCAACCGCTGGTGGCGGCACTGGGTGAAAGCGATTCACCGATCGGCCAGATGCTGTGGGCAGACCCCGCCAGTTCCAGCTACCGCAGGATCGGGCTCGGTGGCGAGATTCCCTCGACCGCTCGTAGCTGGCTGGTGGTGGGAGTCATCCGGTCTCCCGGAGAATCAAAGGTCAATCCGCTCGGCTTCGGAGAAGACCGTCGATTTTCGGGGATGATTGAGTCTGCTCTGCAGATGCTGGGGGTGGCCCCGGTGGAGGCGCCGTGGATGACCAGGGGAATGTCACTGCATGTCGATCGTGCCAGCATGAAGGCGTCTCCCGTCGATTGGATGGTGGTCTCGGTCGATCCCAGTCGAGTCAACTCTGCCAGAGTGCTGGTCGAGGAGACCCTGATTCGCCGTGGCAAGGCGCCGCTGCTCTACGCCAATGCGGCCTGGTCAATCCTCGCAAGTCCGGAGCTGGATGGTTATCTGGTCCTGCACGATGTCTTTTTCGTGGTGACCGTGGGGGTCGGTCTGCTGGTACTGATCAATCTGCTACTGCTGACCGGGCGCCGCCGCCGTGGAGAGGTGGGATTGCGTCGCGCCGAGGGGGCGACTCGTGCCGACATTTTCTGGCAGTTCCTGTGGGAGGGTGTGTTGATCTCGCTGGTCGGTGCCATCCTCGGAGTGGCGGTCGGGGTTCTGGTCGCCCACCTCCGTGCAGGACTGGATCCCTCGGCAGTGATGACTGCGACATTGCCGTGGAAAACAGCCATCGAAGCGGTTTTGATCGCCACCACCGGTGCGGCGATTGCCTGCGCGGCTCCCGCCTGGGCAGTGAGTGATGTGGATCCAGCTTTGCTGTTGAGGGAAGGTCGATGAGGGGGTTGCCGGGAATCCTGCGGAACTCACTGCTGGCGATCGTGCGCCATCGGATGCGCTCCTTGCTGGTGGTCTCGACCTTTGCGCTGGGTCTGGCATCGGTGGTCGCCATCGTGGGCACCATCGAAGGGGGGCGACGGGCCATCTCCCACGACCTTGAAGCGCTCGGTACCGATCTCGTGGCGCTGATCAATCCCTTGAGGATGGGAAGCCTTGCCATCGGAGTGAAAACAGCGGGAAGACCGCTAGAGATGGAGGATGTTGCCTCGATCCAGCAGCAGTTCAAGGGGAGCACCGATTCGGTGTCGCCGGTTCGCATCGACCTGGGTCTATCCACCACCCAGCGCGGTACGATGCGACACACCATCATCGCTACCATTCCCGAATTCGTCTCGGTACTGAGGCCGGGGATGCTGGCGGGCAGATTTCTCCAGCGACAGGATCGTTGGCCCACCGAGGATGGCGCTGAGATCCCTGCGGCCATCGACGAGGCGCTGGCGGAGATCCTCTTCGGAGATCCGGTCCAGGCCATCGGGCAGAAGGTTCGATGTATACGAGATGGACGCGCATTCAATGCCCAGATCGTCGGGGTGGTGAAGGATCCGTTGCTTCTGAGACAGTACATGAGCGCCTTCGACTCCACATCCAGTGCTCGGTCGATCCCGGCTCGTCGTTTGCAATTCCTCAACCTGTATCTCCCCTGGCGTCCGGAGATCGATCAGCCTCAACTTCTGCTGGTCGATGCGCCGGGGGTCGATGACGTGGATGAGATCGCCGCTCGTCTCGAAAAGATCATCGCCAGCGAAAAACTTGGAGTGTTCTTGCACGTTCAGAAGAGATGGACTTCGGTGATTCTGGATATCATCGATCGCTTCAGCGGATTGGGGCACTTCATCTGGATCCTCGATCTGGTCGTGGTGCTGATCCTGACCGGCACCATCTCCTTGCTGGCGATCGATGAGAGCCTCGAAGAGGTGGCCTTGCGACGAGCCGAAGGTGCGACGGTGATGGAAGTCATGCTGCCGGTGCTGCTGGAAGGTGTGTGGTTGTCGCTGGCGGCGATGGCTCCGGGGATCTATGTCGGCCAACTGATCCTTCAACATGGAATCGAGCCGGTACTGGGGTGGTCTTCCTGGCTTCCTCCTCGGATGATCTTTGGCACCTGCATCGGGCTGATGACGACAGGACTACTGGGTTCGATGCTGCCGGCATTGCGGGTTGCGAAACTCGATCCGGCGGCGGTTCTGGGAGGTCGTCGAGATCTCTGAACCGTGACACATTGAAGGGCACCTCGCAGGTGCATTGCCAGGTAGACCTCGCGGAAACAACTTGCAGGGAGAGGGAGAACTCGATGTTTGTCCAGATGGAACAGATTCGGAAGTGCTATGGCGAGGGGGACGGCATGATTGCCGCACTCGACGGTGTGGATCTGACCGTGGAGAAGGGCGAGTTCATCGCCATCGTGGGATCCTCCGGTAGTGGCAAGAGCACCCTTCTGCAAATCCTCGGCTGCCTCGATCATGCAGACTCCGGGACTTACCAGCTGGCTGGACGAGATGTTCAATCGCTCACCGGCGCGGAGATGGCACGCATCCGTAACGAGACCATCGGTTTCGTGTTCCAGTCCTTTCACCTGCTCGGCGACCGGGACGCGCTGGAAAATGTCTCGTTGCCACTGGAGTACCGTCGATCCGCTGCTCCTGAGGTCTCACCCGCTCAGGTGCTGGAGCGAGTCGGACTGGCCGACCGGAGCACTCATCGACCTTCTCAGTTGAGTGGTGGGGAACGTCAGCGTGTCGCCATCGCCAGGGCACTGGTCAAGCAACCTGGTTTACTGCTCTGTGATGAGCCGACCGGAAATCTGGATAGTGCCAGTGGCGATCAGGTGCTCTCGTTGCTGTCAGATCTTCGGGATGAACTGAACACGACACTGATCCTGGTTACCCATGACGTGGAGGTCGCAGCCAGAGCGGATCGGGTGTTGTCGATGAAGGATGGTCGGTGGTCATGATACGGCGCTGGTTCTGGGGATTGGCCTTGCTGGTCTGGTTGGTGATCTGGCTCAACAGCCATTTCTCGACCGACGCCCGATCGGTGACCATCTACTGCTCTCATGATCGCAGTCACTCCCAGCAGATTCTCGATCGGTTCGAGAAGGAAACGGGAATCGTGGTCGATGCCGTATTCGATACCGAGGCGACCAAAACGGTCGGGTTGACCGAGAGGATTCGTAGCGAGCAGAAGCGTCCAAGGTGCGATGTTCACTGGTCCAATGAGCCGTTGAGGGCGGTGCAACTGGCACAGGAGGGTCACTACGACACTCTCCCCGAGGGAGCGGGGTCGGGGATTGATTCTCGCTGGAGAGATGCGGGAGATCTCTGGTGTGGATTCGCCGCTCGTGCACGAGTCGTGGCGGTCCATCCGGAATCGCTGGCGAGCGCCGCGATTCCTCGTTCGGTCAAGGGTCTGATCGATCCGAGTCTTTCTGGAAAAGTGGTGATGGCTGACCCGAGGTTTGGAACCACCGGTAGCCATCTGGCGATACTGAGGGTCACTCTTGGAGCGCAAAGATATCGCGAGTTACTTC
>DUAN01000128.1 GCA_012960845.1 Planctomycetota bacterium
GCGCTGAGCCTCAACGCTTGTGGAAGTTGCCAGCCGACCGATTGCGATACCCTGGGGATCGGTTGCTCGGATCCCTATTCTGCCGCTCTCAATGGCCAGCAATCGAACCTGGGCCCCCGATCTCAGGTCAATGCTCACACCGGAGTGTTCCCTTATCCGATCGATCCTCCGATGCCGCCTTTTGTCACCGAGATCGACCGTCGCCTGCAGGTGGCGCAAGCGCTGATCGATCCGGCCCTCAATCCGAACACCCTCTACTTCGTCTCCGGCCATTACATCTCTCCCGATGACGCTCAGGGGGGTAACGGCGATAACAATGTCGCCTATCGCCAGGTCACCGTCAGTGATAATCCCGCTTTCTTCCCGCTCGATTTCGTTGCCGGTTCGCCGACCGAGGCGGGTCAGCCAGGAATTCAAGCGTGGCAGGATTATGATCCGCAAGTTGTGATCGAAGAGGTCAGGGTTCCCGGCGAGGGTTTGATGCTGCTGGGGTACAAGGTCACCGATCTGGGCGCTGGGCAATGGCGCTATGACTACGCCCTCTACAACATGAATTCGGATCGCTGTGCCGGTGCCTTCACCGTTCCCGTTTCCGCTCAGGCCAATCTCAGCGCCGTCGGTCACCGCGGAATCTCCCATCACAGTGGGGAACCGTTTTCGACCGCACTGTGGAACTCGGCGGTCACTCCGGCGGGGGTGACCTGGGCGACCACACCGTTCCTGCAGGATCCCGAGGCCAATGCGTTGCGTTGGGGGTTCATGTACAACTACCGGATCATCACCGATCAGCCGCCCAGCGATGCGATGGCCACGGTGACCCTGTTCAAGCCAGGAACTCCCTCCACCGTCAATGTGCCCGTGCTGGCTCCAGTGGGTTCCCAGGTCGATGCACCGATCAACCTGGTCTGCGCCCAGTCCTCCGCCGGGATCGACATCGAGTGGCAGAATCCGCTCGACTACGACCAGTTGATCGTCGAAAAGGATGGCCTTCCTCTGACCACTTTGCCGGGAGACGCGACCACCTTCAGTGATGCGGTGACTGCGCCCGGCGACTACCAGTACGGGGTCAGAGGCGTTCTCGCTGGAGATGCTTCCGTTGCCGAGAATTGCTCGGTTACCGTCTTTGATCTCTCCATCTCCGTCGAAGACCAGGTCGCCATCGCCGGCCAGTCGTCGCTACCGGTTCCTGTACTCAGCTCCTTCAGTGCACCGGTGGAAGCCTACAATCTATCCCTCGAATTCCCCGGAGATCTGCTCGATGTCGCCGAGGTCACCTTGGACGGAACTGACGCCGGAGTGGTCGGAGCCGAGCAGGTTCTGGTCGAAATGAATGATGCAGCGATCGACGGATACATCACGGCTCAAGTGGTATTCGATGCGGGTCCGCCCTATGCAGGGCAGGAACTTCCGGCGGGTACAGACCAGACCATCTTGTGGATCGAGTTCTCGGTGGCTGCGTCGGGATTCGTCGATGGCGAGGAGCGGCAACTCTCTTTCATCGATGGATTGGGTCCATCCCAGGTGGTCAATCAGATCATCATCGATGGGGCGATCATGGGACCCGCTCGAGATGGGGCGACCTTGACCTTCCTCGAGCAACCGATCTTCCTGCGAGGCGACTGCAACGGCGATGATTCGGTCAACCTGGCAGATGTCATCTTCGGCTTGACCTACCTGTTTGCAGGCGGCATCCCGCCGCAGTGCATGAAGGCGTGCGATACCGATGACACGGGGAACGTCAATCTGACCGACGAAATCTACTTCCTCAACTCGCTGTTTGTGACGGGATCACCGCCAGTGCCGCCACCGGTCGGCACCGCCGGTCCCGATCCGACTCCCGATTCGCTGCCCTGCTCCTGAGGCGACAGTGGCGACCACTGCGCCGGGGAGTGCTCATCGCGACAGTACGAAACTATTCGTAATGTCCTCTTGCATGACACGAAGTCCTTCGTACCATGCCGTCTCGTGCCATCGAAGCAGCGCGCCCCGCCAGCCGACGGCGGTCTCCGCGAATGGACGGCAGTGTCCGGCTTCGAGTAGTTCCAGCGGTACCAGGGGAGCGCATCGATGCACAGCAAGATCGACAAGTCACCGACTGCGGCGGAGTGCAGCATCCTCGACGCCATCTGGCAGCTGGAATCGGCGACAGTGCGGCAGGTCTTTGACCACCTGAGCAGCCAGCGGAAGATCGGCTATACCACCGTTCTCAAGTTTATGCAGATCATGATTTCCAAGGAACTGTTGGTCCGTGATACCTCGGTGCGACCGCAGGTCTATCGAGTGGCGAAGCCTCGTGAAGAGACCCAGCAGGGGATGCTGAAGTCTCTCATCCGTCAGGTGTTCCGAAACTCACCGGGAGAACTGGTTCTGCAGGCGCTTTCGCTGCAGCAGTCGACTCCCCAGCAGATTTCCGAGATCCGTAAACGGCTCGATCAGATGGAATCGAACAGCGAAAGATGATGATCACTTCCAATCTTCAGTCGATCTGGTCGCCGCTTGGATCTTCGCTGTTGCACTTTCTGTGGCAGGGTGCCGTCATCGGTCTGATTGCGGCACTGGTGCTGGAACTGATGGGTAAAGGTCGCGCCTCGGTGAGATACCTCGGTGAGATACTGAGATTCCTCGGTGAGATACCTCAGCTGCTGCGGCGCGTTGGCGAGTTGTGTTCTGGCCTTCATCGTGGCCTTTTCGAGTTCATTGGTGACGGCGATCCGATTTTCTGGCGTCAAAGATACGAGTTCACACTTCACAATCAATTCTAGCTTCGTAAGGAGGCCCTCTCATGCAGCGCATCTACAAGGTCCTGGGCAGAGATCAGGAATCCCACTCCCTATATTCAGTGAATCGTCCGCTCATCGGCCTCCCTCTCATTCTGTTTCTGGCACTGGTCGGAGCCTCTTACGATGGCACTGCCCAGGCCTTCACCATCCGTCTAGATGTGGATAGTCTTTCCACGGGTGACGATGAAGCCCAGCACGATGACGATGTGGACGAGAGTATCAAACGCCGTGTCGAGGAAGCGAGTCGCAGGATCCAGGAGGAGATCGACGCCGGCGCGATCACCGCTGAGCAGGGTCGAGAGCGGCAGGAAGCGTTGCGCAAGAGGTTGGCTGCCACCAGAGACCGCGCAGCATCTCGCGATGGCGACGGAGCCGACGAGGATGTGCAACGTCGTCTACGCGAGGCGGGTCGCAAGATTCGCGAAGGGGTTGCCGCCGGCAAGATCACCCAGGAGGAGGGTCGTGCTCGCTACGAAGAGTTGCGCAAGCGGCTTACCGCACGTAAGGCTCGTGCCGTCGAAAAACCGCAGCAGGCCAAGCCGAAGAAGAAGCGCAGCATGGATGGTGCCGCAGTGCGTAAGCGTCTCGAAGCGGCCATCGAATCGGGGACGATGACCTGGGAACAGGCCAGAGACAGGTATATCGAGGTGATGGAGCAAGGTGACAGGGGCCGTGGCGCCTTGATTCGGACTCGACTCGAAAAGGGCATCGAGGCGGGAAAGATCACCGAGGATCAGGCAGTCGAGATCTACATCGAGATGATGGAGGAGCAGGGCTCTGGCGAAAAGAAAGAAACTCGACAAAGAACCGTCACTCGCCAGGACTATGCAGAAGCTCAGGCCAAGATGGAGAAGATGGTGCAAGACGGCGAGATCACTGCCGAGCAGATGCGGGAGCGACTGGCCGGGATGCGCAAGATGATCGGCCGCCCAGCCGAGCCGAAAGAATCTCGACAAAGGACCGTCACTCGCCAGGACTATGCCGAAGCCCAGGCCAAGATGGAGAAGATGGTGCAAGCCGGCGAGATTACCCGCGAGCAGATGCAGCAGCGGCTGGTCGAGATGCGCAAGATGATCGGCCGCTCATCCG
>DUAN01000129.1 GCA_012960845.1 Planctomycetota bacterium
TCCAGCGAACATCGTACAGCGCGGTCGAGAGATTCTTCCGCCAGTGAGTGTGTCCCCAGTGCTTGACCGTTCCAATCACTTCCCACCGTGCACGAACCCGGAACACCGGATCCACCACCGTCTTGGTCACGACGACTTCGGTGTCGAGAGATCGCACTGCTCGAACATCGCAAATCGCATCCTCTTCGATCCTCATCATCAGACTTTCATGAATCTCGTCGTAGATTTGCTGCAGCAATTGCCCCGAAACACTTCGTTCGAGAAGTCGATAAATCTGATGCTCATCCTCGTAGTCGAAGGCACGGTAGATGTTCCTGTGAAGACTCTCGAAAAGTGCTTCTGCTTGCTCAGGAGGAGGCAGTTGCACAGGTGACAGCCAGAAGGGACGAACCTCGACCTTGCTGGTTCCCAGGGTGGCTGCAGCAAGAGCGACACAGACCATGGCCCCGCCCACCGTGGCCCGGGAGAACTTCTTCGCTCTCCAGACCAGACGCAGGCCGATGATGCTGAACAGGATCGGCAGTAGATCGAGAGTGAACCACGGCATGCGAATTCCAGGTGCGACCAGCTCCGGGTCGATCATCTTCTCCGCCTCGGGCGGGCTCCAGCTCCAACCAGGAGTATCTTCCTGGAATCGGTAAACCTGGTAGTCATCTCTGGTCGAAAGCACGTAATAAACCGATTCGAGCGGAAAACCATCTTCGGTGTCAAATCGACTCCAGATGAAGTCGAGTTGTCTGGGCCGTGCCTTGGTCGGATAGGTCACGGTGATGGCGACGAAATTCATCAGATCGTTGAGATCGAATCCTTCCTGATACTCCAGATCGGTAAGAACTGGAATCAGCTGCACCCCATCGACCTGGACGGGTGCATGTAAATCGAGCCAATCCACCACTCGATTTCCGTATTCTCTCCAATCCCCTTCCAGGTCGGGATCGAGATCGTCTATTACCTTTGGATCGAGGGAAAACCAGTGGGTGAACAGCGTTTCATCGATGAGCAGGAATACTTCGGTTTCTGCTTCTCGCACATCCACTTCGATATTAATCGGCTTGGGAACATGCGAAGTGATGGAATCGCTGGCATGCGCCATATCGGTGGAACTGGCGATGCTGACGAGAATGCACAGCAACACGATGGTGGAATTCATGGCCAATTCAAAAAGGCGCTCGGGTCGACCAGTAATTCTCGGTCGACTCGAACGCCTGGTAGTCTGCGCGACTGAATTGCTCAGCGAACAGCTCCCCGTTTTTTCACTTCCTTCTTCACTTCCTTCTTCTCTTCCTTCTTCTCTTCCTTGGGCGCTGCAGGAGTAGCGTCATCAGACTGATCTCTATTGCGCCGCGGCCACTCGATGATGGCTTCCATCTTCTTTCCATCACGCTCGAAAACGACCTTGCGCTTCGCTTCGCCCGCCATGATGGCACGGATCAAGGAGCGGCGATCGGTCACTTCCTCATCGCCAATCTTGAGGATCTTATCGCCGGCCTTCATGCCGGCCTTGGCCGCTGTGGAATCGGGAATCACCTCGGCAAGAGTGGTTCCTTCGAGCATCACTCCCAGTCTCCGACCGCCACCACCACGTCTGCGTCCTCCACCCTCTTCCAGCATCCCTTCGCGCGACAGAAGACCGTCGAGATTACCCACTCCCAGTGCGGTGAGTGCGATGACCGTCGTCGAATGCTCGAGGTACTCCGGAATCACCAGATCAAAGGTGTCAAACTGGGTGTGAATACCGTGCCACGTATCTGCACGACCTTCCTGGGTCCAGAAGAACCCTGGAACACCGCGAGCGAGGAAGGACTCGTGGTCACTTCCAATGCCCCGGGGGATCCCATCGACATCGGTGAGTTTGAAGGGCAGGTCAGGGTTCAGGTTCATCGCTGGAGTGAAGACCGTTTCAAAATCCTCTTTCATCGCAGCGGTTGCCGGAAGACCAGCAATGGCGTTGGGTCCACCGTCATAGACGAACACCGCCGAGATCTTGTCGAGCAGTTCCGGGTTCTGGTCGACCCAGGCCTTGGATCCGAGCAGGCCCTGTTCCTCACCACTCCAGAGCATGAATCGAATCGTGCGGCGTGGCTTCGCTCCGGTCGCCATCAACATCCGTGCCGCCTCGATGGTCGTGGCAGTACCAGTTCCATTATCGGTGGTCCCTGTGGCCCCATCCCAGGAATCGATATGACCGCCGATGATGACGTACTCATCCGGGAACTCGCTGCCGACGATATCGCCGACGACGTTGTAAAACTTGGCGGGTCCAGGCTGGAAGTGGTTGCGAACATCGATGCGAAGAGTGACCTCTTCATCCGCTTCCAGATTCTCGACGATCGTATCGTATTGATCCTTGCGTAGGTTGATCCGCGGAATCGTCGGAAGGTCATCCCAACTGATTCGATGATTTCCGTAAACGTTGATGTTCTCGCCACGGGTGGGATAGATCCAGCCGGCGATTCCGGCAGTTTCCAGCTTCTCGGTGACTTCACGTTGAGCTTGCCGCTTCTCGCGATCCTGACGCCCCCGCTGGGATGGACGGACGATCCATGCGCCCTTCAGCGAATCGATATCCAGCCCCTCGATCGTGTCCGGCAGCATCACTGCAGGACCCTCTTGCACACCTTTGGTCCCCGCAGACCAGGCTGGAGTGCCAAACTCGAGGTCCATTCGCTCGGGAGAGATCATGTGCCCCCTCCACGCACCTCGCTGGAAGCCAACGCTGAATTCCCCGGCTTCCTCCATCTTGACATTTTCCAGTCCGAACTCGATGAACAGATCTCGCGCCCATTCACAGGCGAGATGATCCTGATGACTACCGGTCAACCGGGGACCGATACCATTGACCAGCTGGTCGAGGACCTCGACCACCTGATTGTCTTCGATCCCGATATCGATCAACTTCTTCTGCATCTCCGAGAGTACTGGTTCGGATCCATCGGCGGCAACGGCCATCGTCGGCAGCGCCATCAGAGAACAAAAGAACAGCGTGAGGGCAAATGTTCGCATGATCATTCCTTTCAGATGCTCCCCTCCGCAGGAGGCCAGAATTGACCTCAAAGAGTGAAGCAACCAGGACGGACTCAAGCCGCCAAGATCGATCAGAATCGCAAGTATGAGGGGGGCGGTCAAGGTGCCTATTGGCGGATCTCTGGCTCGCAGGACCGGTAGAGCAGCAGTTCAAATCACCAGCCCTGGTGAGAACCCGGTCGATCCCAGGCCTGGCGGCTGTCCCCTCCCATCGGCTCGACCCTCAGGAGGTCGCCTGCCTCTTCTCCTGCTTGGCCCAGGAATCCCTCAGAGGGGCAATCCTGGCCAGATGAGGAGCTCCTTCTTTCGACAACTTCTGGTCCGCCACGAAGTAGCCCACCCGCTCCAGCTGGAATCGATCTCCGGCGGACGCCGCAGCCAGTGAGGGCTCGCACAGCGCGGTGGTCTCGACCAGAGATTCGGGATTGAGAAAATCGATCAGAGATTTCCCCTGCGGGACATGATCCGGGTCCGGCACGCTGAACAGTGGCGAATAGAGTCGCACCGGGATCTCGACGCAGCACGACGCCGGAACCCAGTGGATGATCCCTCGCACCTTGCGACCGTCCGGCGTCTGTCCTCGAGCAGTGTCTGGATCGTATTCACACCTCAGTTGCAGGAGCTCACCACTCTCTGGATCCTCGATCACTTCCTTGACCGTCACGCAGTATCCGTAGCGCAATCGAACTTCTGCACCGGGTGCCAGGCGACGCCACTTTCTCGGTGGTTCGAGACGGAAATCATCACGATCGACCCAAACCTCCCTCTCGAAGGGTAGCTGTCGAGTGCCCGCATCCGGATCTTCTGGGTTGTTGACCGCTTCAACCATCTCCTGAAGGTCCACTGGAAAGTTCTCGATCACCAATTTGAGTGGATTGAAAACCGCCATCCTGCGAGTTGCGATCTTGTTGAGATGATCACGAACTGAATTTTCCAGGACCGAGTATTCGATGGTCGAGTTGAACTTGGCCACTCCGATCCCGGCCATGAAATTGCGGATCGATTCGGGGGTGTATCCCCGACGCCTGATTCCCGAAAGGGTCGGGAGGCGTGGATCGTCCCACCCTTCGACATGACCATCCTCGATAAGGGTTCTCAACGACCTCTTGCTCATCACGGTGTAAGAAAGTGCCAGTCGAGCAAACTCGGTTTGTCTCGGCTGCTCCTCGATGCCGATTTTATCGAGGAACCAATCGTACAGCGGTCGGTGATTCCCGAACTCAAGGCTACACAGGGAGTGAGTCACTCCCTCGATGGCGTCGCCTTGACCATGAGCCCAGTCGTATGTCGGATACATGCACCAGGTATCGCCGGTTCGGTGATGAGTGGAGCGGTGGATCCGGTACATGACCGGATCCCTCATGATGATATGGGCTGACTCCATGTCGATCTTGGCCCTCAATGTCCTTGCTCCATCAGGGAATTCTCCGGATTTCATGCGGCCAAAGAGGTCCAGGTTCTCTTCGATGGATCGATCTCGATGGGGACTGTCACGACCGGGCTCGGTCAAGTTGCCACGGTACTGGCGAACCTCTTCACCCGTGAGATCACAGACATAGGCATCTCCCTGGCGAATCAACTGGGTGGCCCACTGATAAAGCTGGTCGAAGTAATCGGAAGCAAAACAGAGCTGATCCCACTCGAATCCGAGCCAACGGATATCATCTTGAATTGAATCGACGTACTCCTGCTCTTCACGAGAGGGGTTGGTGTCGTCAAAACGAAGATTACAGCGACCAGAAAATCTGGCAGCCAAACCGAAGTTGATACAGATCGACTTGGCATGACCGATGTGCAAATAGCCATTGGGTTCGGGTGGGAATCGAAACTGAAGTCGCCCTCCAGAGAGGCTTGCGGACACATCTGAGGAGATCAATTTCTCGATGAAATTGTCAGGCTTGTCCGATTCGTTGACAGACTCGCCATGCTTTTCTGACATCTGAAGCAACTCCAAACGAGTTCCAGGACTTTTTGTGACGATATAGCACAAACATCAGAACCAGTCTCTCCAGCACCTTGTGAACTGCTCCTATCAAGCACCACTCACGCCCGTTAGTATTTAGGGTAAGAGGTAATATGCAACTGATCAGCCTGTGATCCACAGGCCGATCAGCACGGGAGGTAGAGTCCGTTACCAGGAATCACAAGGTAACGTCTAAAATATCAGAGGAGACGGTAACCATGAAACGTCAAAATGTCCATGCTGCAACAGTGGCAATCCTGCTGTTCTTGCAGTTTCCAACCCTGGCCACGGCCATGGGCGGTGGTTTTGAGATGAGCTTTAGCAGCGGCGCAGCCGCCGAGGGTGGGCTGGTTCCCATCACTCTGACACTCACTCATGCAGCACCCTCAGGGGTCCAGGGTTTCTCGTTCGGAGTTTGCCACGATACCAACTTGCTCGATCTGGAACCGTTCGGATCCAGTCCGGCCGATCTTGACTACATCATCGACTGGTCCACCGAAATCGAGACCATCAAGAACGGTGCGGCTCCCGACTTCATGCAACAGAACCTCGAAACTGGTGGTTGGGCGGTCGGCTGCGTGATTTGCTTCACCTCCTGTGCCGTCATGGAGGCCGGTGCGACGGAGATAGGAACCGCTTTCTACCGCCTGATCGGACCGGTCGGATCGGTGACCACCGTTGGCCTCTGCAACACCCTCGGCAATCCACCGGTTTCCAGTGTCGCAGTGGTGGGTGGATCCTCGAATCCGATGACCAGCCTCGATGGCACCATCGAAATTCTTGAACAACCTCCAACGATGTTCTACTTCAGCGCTCCCTTGAGACAGGTCAACTACGATCCTCTCGACGGGGCGGCCAATTTCAGTGCGACATTGACCATCACAGAAGATCCAACCAATGCGACATACCCATCCAATACCCAGGGCTTTTCGATGAGCTTGGCGACCAACCCGACTTACGTCATTCCCTCAGGAGCGTCGGTCACAGGTCCGGTGGCTCTGGCGAACCCAGCATTTTCGGAATCGATCTTGACAGAAACTGGCTGGGCCATCGGGGTGGTCTACGCTTTCCAGTTGCCGGTCTACATCCAGTTTCCCAATGCCACGGATGCCGTGAGTATCACCGGTTCTACGGTGCCTTCGGCACTTGTCGGGGATGAAGTTGGAGTGACCATTCCACTCTCCTGGCAAAGTCACAGCACGCCACCGATTTTCAATGTGGTGACCCATGGCAACCAAAGCCTTTCACCTGTGACCTATGATGGTTCACTGATCCTGCATCCTCAAACTGTGCTCGATTTCCTTCGCGGCGATGCCAACGGGGATGGGATTTCTGACGTTGCGGATGTGGTCTGGTCATTGCAGGAAATCTTCAATGGAGGACCTCAGGGTACCTGTCACGACGCCAAGGATGCCAATGGTGACGAACTCTTCGATGTTGCGGATCCGGTCTGGCTGATCTCCTACATCTTCACCAACGGATCGACTCCTCCACCTCCATTCCCGAACTGTGGGAACGCTGGAGAACCGCAGAATTGTGCGATCTATAACGGTTGCTGATCGATACCGGCTGAAGAGCCACCGATCCAGCCAAACACCCCGCCTGGCGTCATCGCCAGGCGGGGTGTTTTTCATCCCACTGAGCCGAACTCATCGCCATTCTCATCGCCGAACTCATCCTGGGAAGCCACCACCAGGAGGTGACATCATGGAGTTCACTTCCGGGCATTGCCATTCTTGCTCGCTTCTTCGCGAATCCGCTTCGCCGTCGCTGCCCATGAACAGATCTTGCATTTCGACAGATCGTGGCCCCTGGCCGGGCAGTGCTCACGACCAAAGTAGATGAACTGGAGATGCAAATCATTCCACATCCGTTCGGGGAATAACTTCTTCAGATCCGCTTCGGTTTTCTCGACATTCTTTCCACTGGAGAGGCCCCAACGCGCTGCCAGGCGATGGATATGCGTATCGACCGGAAATGCTGCGACACCAAACGCTTGCGCCATCACCACGCTAGCAGTCTTGTGCCCCACTCCAGGAAGTGCTTCGAGACTTTCGAAGTCATCCGGTACCCGAGAACGATGTTTCTCGATCAGGATTTGCGAGAGATCACGGATCGCTTTCGCCTTCCTCGGGGCCAATCCGCAGGTTCGGATCTGTTCGAGAATAACTTTTACTTCCAGCTCGGCCATCTTCCTGGCAGTTCTGGCTCGCCGAAAGAGCCCAGGTGTCACCAGATTGACCCTTGCATCGGTGGTCTGTGCCGATAGCAACACGGCAATCAACAAGGTGAACGGGCTGTCGTGCTGCAGTGGAATCGGAGGATCTGGATACAACTTGCCCAGAATAACAGCCGCCTTGTCTGCTTTATCTTGACGCTTCATGAAGCCACTCCACTCCCCTTCAATCGGGCTGATGACACCGGTTTACACATCATGAATCTTCTGCCAGAGCGTCATGGAACCCCTGGCCCTTCTCTGATAGTTTTCCATCCGACCATCCAGTGCTGCTGTGATACTCATCGATACCGAGAGGATCCTGGAACAACTTCGGGCTGGTGAGCGTCCACTCCGATGTCCAGTCATCCACTGTTCATCGGACGAGCGCAATCAGTCCCTTGCACCGAAGATGAGTGAATAATCGATCTCGCCGCAATAATCGCGACCACCCGGTGCCGCATGACCCAGATGAAAGGGAACATGATCAACAGATGCAGCCGTCTACCAGATTCCCTGTTCCAAACCACGGGTTCAGGCTTCCATGGCACCGGCTATATCGCACAGGTTACGCCCATCTCTTCTCCCCCGCAGAATCGATATCCAGATGAAATCTGAAGCCAGAACTCGAATCCTGCCGCTCTTTCCACTCCCTGACGTGGTCCTTTTTCCAGGACAGATCATACCCCTTCACATCTTTGAATCACGTTACCGTCAGATGACCCGTGATCTGCTCGACAACACTGGCGAGATCATCCTCGGCACTATTCTGGGAAAGGACAAGGAGAGTCTCGAGGAAACGGCATCGGTCCAGTCGATCGCTTGCCAGGGCAGACTGCAACAGTATCAGGCTCTCGATGACGGGAGATTCCTCGTGATGATCCTGGGAGAAAGACGCGTCAGAATTCATCCCCATATCGGACAGCAGTTGTATCCCGAGGCTCGGGTGGAGTATCTTCCCGAACAATCGACCTTCATCTCCGACCACCGAGTTCTCGCTCTGCGGGAAGCGATCCAGAATCTCAAGAGCGAGGTCGAAATTCCCGAAGACACATCGGCGCAACAACTCTCCGATATCCTCTCCATGATCACCCCGATGAGTACGAAACAACGGTATCACCTGTTTTCAATCCCAGAACTCGCCGAGCGGGTGGAAACAGTTCTGGAAATGCAAACCACCAGCGAGGAAGATGCTCCACCTGAGTAGTTCAACCCGAGTAATTCCTCCTGTGTTATTCAACCGCGGTGATCACTCCAGTCAGATAGATGTGCAGTTTCGAGTGAACCCGCTACGGATCGGATCGAGATGGTTGAAGGAAGGTGTTCATCGATGGCGTTTTCCCATTTCCCCCGTTTCATTCTCCTGCTGACACTGATGACGACCCTGATGATCGGCTGTCGTCAGGTCGAAAGAGTCAGTGAGGGTCAAGGTCTGCCGCTGGTCGCCTGGGAGCGGGATCTCTACCAATCGGAAGGAGTACTGGTCTATGCGACCAGTTCCCGTGCCGCTCGTGAGATCGCCGAGCATGCCGATGAAGCCGCAGCAGCATTTCATGAGTTGTCCGGGGAAGAGCCGCGTCGACTGATCTACATCGCTGTCGATAAAGATGACTCCATCGATGATCAGATGCTGGAATCCGGGCTTCAGGGGATCGCTCGAATTTCCGGGAAATCGGTACCAGAGATCAAGAAAAAGATGGTGGATTCTGCAAATCAGAAGAGCGGCAAGGGGTTTGAAGAGCAGGCTCTACAAGCACTGCTCGGCCTGATTCCAGGAGTGCTCGACGCACCCGCCACTCGCCCCGCTGACGTATGGGTCGATGCACTGGTCATTCCCACTTCATCGAGAATCTCAAAAAATCTCGACATCGTGATCAAGAGTGCGATGGAGAAAGAAGATGTGAATACCCTCAAGCGAGTGCTGTTGATTCCGATCATCGCCATCGCCAAGGGATACATCCGGGGGATCTTGGCTGATATCCGGGAAATCATCATCATCGGTGTCCACGCGCGGAATCGAGACGGCTGGTCCCAGGAACGGATCGATCAGATGCTCAAAGACTCGCTCCAAGAAGGCGAAATCAAACGTCTGTTTCAAGATGACATGCACCCACAAGAGGAGGACACTTCGGGCGGAAATCAACAGCCTCCTACAACCTCTTGACTTGATCTTCGGGTACAGCACGATGGTCCGTACGGATGCTCGGATACCCGGCCGATCATTTAATTTCCCATCGTAACTGACTAGTATCGCAGCCGACGAGTTTGTCGAGGAGATCAGAATGCGCCTCTCCCCTCCCTGGTGGAGTTCCATCACTCAGTTTGCCCTTCTGCTGACCGGTATCTCCCTGTTGGCATCTGGTTGCGGTCTACTCTCCACATCCCAGACCAGGACAGGATCCATCGAGCGAGTGTTCCATGTCCGATATGTCAGTTCGATGAAGAACTGTAACATCGGCGACGATTTCAGGCTCTGGATCCCTGTTCCCCACGATGACGCCCATCAGGTCATCTCGAACATGAAGGTACGGGGGCCGATTGCGGGATCTCTTTCCAGCGAGCCCCGCTTCGGCAACTCGATGTACTTCTTCGAAGGAAAGTGCTCCGCTTCGCAGATGAATTTCACCATCGAATACGATGTTGATCGATATGCTTACTCGGTCGATCTAGCTCTCGCTGCTGTACAGACGGCGGATCATTCGAAAGAAATGATGACCAATTACCTGACCCCCTCTTCTCTGTGCTATGTCACCTCACAGGTGAAACAAGAGGCGGAGATCCTGACGGCAAACAAGTCCACGGTGCTGGCGAAGGGACGTGCGTTTTTCGATTACATCCTGGAGCAGATGGCCTACGACAAGCGGCATCAAGGCTGGGGTCGAGGAGACATTTCACATGCATGCGATGTTGGCAAGGGGAACTGCACCGACTTCCACACCTACTTCAATGCTCTGTGCCTGGCGAGTGGTATTCCATCGAGATTCCAGATCGGTATGTGGGGAAAATACGAATCGGTGATCGGTGAGTATCAGACCGACGGTTATCACTGCTGGGCAGAGTTCCATGTGCCCGGGCAGGGTTGGATACCGGTGGATATCTCCGAAGCAGATCTAGATCCACAACACGCCCGACGTCACTTCGGAAGCCACTCGGCAAACCGCGTCACTCTTAGCACCGGCCGCGACTTGACGCTGGTTCCCCCCCAGGCCGGCCCGGTTCTTAACTACTTCGTGAACCCATACCTCGAGATCAATGGACATCCTTCCAGCAAGGTCATCAAGAAGTGCTTCTGGAGCGAAAATAACCAGTAATCCAGATCGAGCCTGTTCGATTCAATCTCCCCAGAAAGGGATGATGTCATGAGTCAAGAACCGAAATCCGTCGACAATAAACCAGTGGTCATGGAACTGAACGCCGGAAAATATGCCTGGTGTGCCTGTGGCCAATCCGCCAACCATCCATTCTGTGATGGAAGTCATTCGGGTACAGGTATGTCCCCGGTCGTGTTCGAGGTGGAAGAAACGAAGAAGGTGGCACTCTGTGCCTGCAAGAAGACTGCTGGTGCGCCCTATTGCGACGGTTCTCACTCCTGACGATTCTTGCTGCGATGAGCGATCCAAAGCTACTGCGATGCGATTTCGACAGTAGTTGAAGAGTCCCGATAGGGCTATCATGCCTGTTCGGTTCTGTTTCCATCCTGGTAGATGCCTTCATCTTGAAACTTCCAGGATGCCTTCACCGACTAGAATAATTCAAATCGGAACGGTGGTTCACATGCGCTTCACTGCAACCCTCATCCTGTGTCTCCTTCCATCCATCGTACTATGCCACGATCCTCACGATGACATTCCGCCGCCATTTCTCGCCATCGACAAGATCGATCGAGAAGATCCTTTCCGTCAGCTCGATGACGTACTACCCACGCCCACCGAGGCACGGCTGGCTTCCGGCGCTCCTGGGCCTGGATACTGGCAGCAACAGGCAGACATGAGTATCCAGGTCACCCTGGATGCCAAAAACCATCGAATTCATGGCAAAGAACGGGTCACTTACCACAACAACTCTCCCCACACTCTCACCTATCTTTGGATGCAACTGGATCAGAATCGCTTCCGAAACGAATCCATCGGCAATACCGGAGACCCAGGTGGCCTGGAAGATGAACAGAGCATTCGCTGGTTGCGGCGATTGGCATTCAAAGAGGAATTTCAGGGCGGCTATGAAATTCTATCGGTACACAGTCCAGCGGGTACTGATTTCGACCACATCATCGTCGACACGATGATGCGCATCGATCTTACCTCCCCGCTCAAGTCTGGAGAGGTTCTTGAATTCGATGTGGAGTGGAATTACTCGATCGTCAATGCCGATGTCTTGAGGGCTCGCGGTGGATATGAGTGGTTTGAGGAGGCGGGGAATGCGATCTACGAGATCGCCCAGTGGTTCCCCCGTATGTGTGCCTACACCGATTACGCCGGCTGGCAGAACAAGCAGTTCATCGGCAGTGGCGAATTCACCCTGGAGTTCGGCGATTACCACGTTGCCATCACCGTCCCCGACACCTTCATCGTCAGCGCAACCGGAGTGCTGATCAATCAAAATGAGGTGCTCACAGCGGACCAGAAGGATCGATTCTCTTCGGCGAGGGACTCTCACCGTCCGGTGTTCATCGTGACCCCTGAAGAAGCTCTCGCAAACGAGCAGGTCGAAGCCAAGGGAATCAAAACATGGACCTTCGATGCCAAGAACGTCCGGGACTTCGCATGGGCGGCATCCCCCAAGTTCATCTGGGATGCGATGGGAGTCTCGGTTCCAGGCGGAGCGACCACGATGGCGATGTCCTTCTACCCCAATGAAGGAGAACCACTGTGGAGTCGTTATTCGACTCATGCAGTGGCACACACCGTAGAGGTCTACTCCCAGATCAGCGTTCCCTACCCCTATCCCGTCGCGATCAGCGTCAACGGCCCGATCGGTGGCATGGAATACCCGATGATCTGCTTCAATGGGCCTCGCCCCGAGGAGGACGGGACCTATTCTCAAAGAACCAAGTACGGATTGATCGGTGTGATCATTCATGAGGTAGGGCACAACTGGTTCCCGATGATCATCAACTCGGATGAGCGTCAGTGGACCTGGATGGATGAAGGCCTCAATACTTTTGCCCAGTTCATCGCCGAACAACTTTGGGAAGAAAAATATCCTTCTCGTAGGGGTGAAGCACGAAACATCACCGGTTTCACCACCAGTACCGACCAGATGCCCATCATGACCAACAGTGAGCAACTGCTACAGTTTGGTAACAACGCCTACGCAAAACCGGCTACCGCACTCAACATCCTCAGAGAAAGCGTGCTCGGCAGGGAACTGTTCGATTTCGCCTTCGCAGAATACTCCAGGCGCTGGGCATTCCGCAGACCAGAGCCCGCAGACCTGTTCCGCACCATCGAAGATGCCAGCGGAGTAGATCTGGACTGGTTCTGGCGCGGTTGGTTCTACACCACTGATCACGCCGACTTCGCCGTGGAGCGAGTCGTGCGCTATCACCTCGACACTGGAAATCCGGATGTGGAGAAGCCTCTCCAGAAGGAGGAACGTGATTCGGATCCGCAATGGATCAGCCGTCAAGGAAATGCAGGCCTCACATTGCGATCGGATCGATTCCCCGAACTTCTCGATTTCTACAACTCCTTTGACGAGCTAGAGGTGACGGAGGAGGACCGACGAGGGTACGAGCGATTCCTTTCACGGCTCGACGATGGGGATGCTGAACTGATTCAGAGAGACTGGAATTTCACCGTGATTCGCCTGAGGAACTATGGTGGATTGCTGATGCCTGTGCCGATCCGAGTCACTTACGAATCGGGGAAGACCGAGGATTTCAGAATCCCTGCCGAACTGTGGAGGTCAGACCCACGAGCCGTTTCCCGGCTGATAGTGACCGACGAGCCGGTGGTCAAGGTAGAGATCGATCCGAGGTTAGAAATTGCCGATGCTGATCGTTCCAACAACATCTTCCCGCAAGAGATCGACCAGCAACGCTTCCGGATCAACCCCGAGGGAGATCGCAGCAACCCGATGCAGCGCCATCGAGATGAGCGACTTCGTATCGAGGCGCAGATCGCTGCCGGTCGTCTTGGAAGCACGATTGCCGCGAGCATCCGGGACCGCCAAAGCGGAACCCCGGTTCCTGCCGCAGCGCGGATTCTTGACTTCATTGACGAGACTGCTCTGGCCGATCCATACGGCCAATTACTTTCAGTCTTCAATGCTCCAGATGATCAGGGAATTGCGCTGATCGTCAGCGTTGGTCCCGACGGAGAACCAGGGACCACCGATGATGTCAGTTGGATTGTCGCTGAAGATGGAAGCATCGAGGAACGAATCCACCAGAGCGAAGACTAGTGCTCACTCCGATTCGAGTTCGATCACTTCTTCGATGACGACGCCTTCGATGACCTGCACGACAATTGGATCGACAGGTAGAAAACCGGTCAGGTCGGGAATAGCGATCTGATACAGCCCTGGCTCACTGACCAGGACTCGATACCCATTGCCGGTACGGCCACGGGTGACCACGGTACCGGTGTGCCCCTGGGCACTCACTCCCGGATGCCATGCCAGATCCCAGGGAACGGAAGTTCCGTTCTCCTCAAGGAACAGTCGCATACCCATCGCGGGTTCCAGCGGCAGCGTGAACTCGTTGGGGCCCGACATGGTGACCTGAATTTGTTGGTGCGTCGGTCGGTACGCCACATCCGAGCAGGAGATCAACACCGCCCCCACCGGAACCTGGAACTGAAAGAAGCCGTTGATACCCGAACCGATCGGAATCGCTCCCGCACCCGGCGTTCCTGGAGGACGCACCGGTGCCCAGCGGATGAGGCTCGGTGTCGCAATACCCGATCCATCTGCCAGAACCGTCTGGACCGTGATCTCGACCGGGGCAGGCAATTCGATGTTGGCATCGATCAGCCCATCTTCGCCGACTTGAAACAGCCCGCCGACTCCGACTGGCAAGACCAGGATACCGTAACTCCCCTGCTTCACTTGCACCGGACCCCAGTCCCAGAGAAACCCTCCCGCCATCGATGTGCTCTCCATCGAAGCACTTTGTAATTCGATGGTGTCATTGATGGGATCGCTGCCGGGTCCAGTTGGGCGAATTCTCACCGAGAAGTGATCCAGTTGCCAGCCCTCGGGAATGAACACGCTTCCCGACAGATCGACCCGTTCTTCATCATCGAACGGAATCTCCAGATCCAGTTCGAGAACTTCTTCCGTCGTCAATTCAAAGGCGACCTCATCAAAGACTTTCGGTTGATGGGCCCAGTGCCCCGATTCGAGAGTTGCCATCCACGATCCCGGTAGCAATCCATCGAGTTGTCGAATCGAGACTCCGGTGACGGATACTTCTGCATGAGGCGATCCTGCGCGACCCTGCTCTCGCAGGCGCAGTACCACTCCTTCCCTCTCGGTATCCCCGAACAATCTCAACGATATCGATCCGCTCGGCTCGAGGCTCAGTTCTCTTTCTCCTCCGGCCACCAGGTCTACGGTGATCCTGCGCCACTCGTGTCCTGCAGCCCGGGCATGAAGTGCCACGGCAGAACCGATCGATCCGATACGCCCGTCCAGTGCCACCGGGCTCTGCTCCGAAATGATTTGAGGGTCTTCCGATTGCGGCCACCCCGGGTGAGGAAGCGAACTTCGGGAGTAATCCTGCACCCGGATCACCTCGACGTCGGTCAACTGTTCACCGGTGACCGCTGATTTCAGGGAGAGCATCGTGAGTGCGTCGTATCGCAGAACCACCTTCACCACGCCGGCGGATCGAGCACTGATGGCACCGATCGGAGAGACCACCCGAGCAGGGCGATTCTCCAGCACTGCGCCGAAGAACTGAATCGCTCCCTCCTCCGGCGTGACCAGCTGAAAGCGTCCAGCAATCACAGCAACCGAACGAGATCCGCCGAGGGCACCGATCTGTAGCTGGCCTGACAATTGCGTCAACACTTCGGTGGGAGCATCTTCCAGCACCACTTCACCGCGGATCCGGATCATCCCCGGAGGGACCTGACCCGAAGAACCCTGGCTTCCTCTTCGAGGCTTGCCATTGGAACCCCGACTCCCCGAACCCTGGGAATCCCTGTTCTCTCTACCGTTGGATCGCGGGTCCTGCCCCGATGGAATCGTTCCCGAACCCACTCCAGACGATGCTCCACTGGAGCCTGAGCCGGAATTGCCAGTACCAGTTTCGGATGTGCCACCATCACCACCCCGAGAGCCTCCGCTGGTTCGGTCTGATCCTCGTGTTGTGGAAGAGGAACTCCCACCTTCAGTACCATCCCTGCGACTGTTCCCATGTTGATCGAAGGTGGTGCCCGATTCGTTCGCTGTGGATGACTCGGAGGAGAGCCCTCCTACCTCGCTGATCGACGGCCCGTCATCGGGCAGAAGCAGCACCATCATCGTGACGACCACGAGTAAGATGAGACATGCGATGATCAGGTTACGGGGATTCACCGGGAGGTCCTCCAGGGGGCAGGCGGGATCATCTGATTGTACCCTTCAAGCGGATTCCATCACTCCTTGGCTGGCTCACCTGAAATCAGGCGCCCATGACGCATCTCTAACTGGATCGGCTTGCCCTGGACCAGTGTCAGATCCAGTTTCTGCCGGTCACTCGACAAGGTCAACGAAACATCGCGAGATGGCAGCAGCCGCACCGATTCGATGGCTCCATCCTTCCAGCGCAGGGAAACTTCGACCCCAAATCGGGTACGCAATCCCGTCACTTCGCCATCCGCCCAGCCAGCGGGAAGTGCCGGAAGCAAACGGAGGACCTCACCATGAGACTGGATCAGTGCCTCTGCGATCCCTGCGGTCGCTCCAAAATTCCCATCGATCTGGAAGGGTGGATGATCATCGAGCAGATTGGGAAGGGTCGATCTGGACAGTTGCTTCTGTATGCTCTCACCCACCGACTTCCCATCGCCGAGCCGAGCGAAGAAGTTGAGCAACCACGCTCGACTCCAACCGGTATGCCCACCTCCGTTCGCCAGACGAAACTCGATCGAGCGACGTGCCGCGTCGATCGATAGGGGTGTCTGCTCAGGGGTCCATTCCTCACCGGGATACAGGGCGTAGAGGTGACTCATATGTCGGTGCCCCTTCTCCACCTCTTGCCAGGCTCGTGACCATTCGAGGATGCGACCGTCTTCACCGATCTCGGGCCTGGCGATCCTGCTTCGGGTCTTCCGGATGGTGTTCACCAGATCATCTTCAATACCGAGAACCTCGGCACTGTTGAGGGTCATGGTGAACAGGTCCCAGATGATTTCCTGGTCCATCGCATTGCCCATGCCGACATCCGCCACCTGGCCATCGGGGGTCTTGTAGGAATTTTCAGGGGATGAAGATGGTCCACTGACCAGTTTCCCTGTCACCGGATCCTCGACCAGGTAAGCACAGAAAAACTCGCTGGCACCGCTCAACACTGGCCATGCACGCTCACGCAAGAAATCTTCATCCCCGCCATACTGGTAGTGCTCCCAAAGATGACGACAGAGCCAGGCCCCACCCAGCGGCCATAATCCCCAGACCGTTCGCCCGATCGGAACGGTAAAGGCATGGACGTCACTGGTATGATGCGCCACCCATCCGGGGGCATCGTAGAGCTCTCGAGCGGTTTCTTCACCTCTCACCACCAGCGCATCGATGAAATCAAAGAGCGGTTCGTGGCACTCAGGTAAGTGCGCCACTTCAGCAGGCCAGTAGTTCATCTGGAGGTTGATGTTGATGTGATAATCACTGTTCCAAGGGGCTGAGATGTGGGGATTCCAGATCCCCTGAAGATTGGCAGGAAGAGATCCTCGACGAGATGAACTGATCAGCAGATATCGACCGAACTGGAAAAAGGTCGCCACCAGGTCGGGATCCTGTTTCCCCTCGCGAATATTAATCAGTCGGATGTCGGTCGGAGTATCACGAAGCGACTCGCCTCCCAGTGACAACGAAACTCGATCCATCAGAGACCGATGATCGGCCCCCTGAGTCCGTTTCAACTGCTGATAGCGACGGGAAGGGTCGACCTCATCGTCGCCTGTAGAATGGAGGAGCGCCAGTTTCGCCGGGTCGAACTGCCCGGCTGGATCGCTATCTGCGGTGATCAGGAAAAGCACCGAATCTGCTCCCACGACCGAGACTCCGGGACCGTTCATCTTCAGTATTCCACCCTGCACCACGATGCTGACCTGGCACTCAAAATGAGCCCCCAGTTGCTTGTCGCCGTGGGAAGCCCGGCCACCAAATCGCATCCAGGCACGATGACCAACGATGCGGATCGGTTCGAGCAATGAACCGCCGATCTCTCTGGCGAGTCTACAATCGATGGAAATCGCTGCCGGTTGATCCGCTTCGAGGATCGCTGCCACGCATTCAGCCGGTTTACTGGCCACCACTCTTCTGCGAAACAGCACTCCTCTTGAGGTGAACTCTTCCGTCACCTGAGCTTCATCGAGATCGAGCCAACGGCGGTAATCCCTCGACTCCTCGATGCCGGGCTGGTCGACGACCAGATCCGCTAGCGTCTGGTAGGAGCGAGATAAGCGCTGCGACATGAACTGCTCTTGTAACAACTTCTGAGCCTCGACCACCTCTCCCGAGAAGATGAGATCTCGAGCCTGTTTCAGATGAAGGTGTGCCCCCCGCCGTACCCGGTTGGAAGGAGTCCCCGCCCACACTCCGTCCTCGTTGAGCTGAATCTTCCAGTGCCGGGGATCTCCCAGGACCATCCCTCCCAGCCTGCCGTTACCCACCGGGAGTCCTTCGGTCCATCGTTTTCCCGCCGGGCTCCGATACCAGAGGATCTGATCGCCGTCGGGGCGGTTGGCAGATCCCGAGGTTCGCATCCCTCCCCCTGGGGCGCGCGCTCCATCTCCCTGGGTCGACAAGTATTTCCGCGCGAGCAAAGTCGCTTGCAACGATCCCTGTGGGACGGGCCAATCCTTCCAGCCAGGATCATCTCCCTTGCGACCGAGCCAGGTTCCACCTTCCAGACTGATACGGCCATCTGGCCCCTCGATGAACACGCTGCCGCCGGTGATTCCGCCATTTCCCCCGGTGTCTTCGATCCGGATGGCAATCAGGTTGGCTCCTTCATGGGCCAGCTTCGCATCGATGGGGTAGATTCGATCTTGATTCCAGACCGATCCTTCGCCGATCTTCACACCGTTGAAATAGGTCTCATCGCGATCATCGATCCGGCCGGCGTGGAGCACCAGTTGCTGGCCCGCCCAGTCCGCTGGGAGGATCAGGTATGCCTTGAGCCAGCCGTGGCCGTCGTGAGCGCCAAAGGCGCTCTCCCAGCGGCCAGGGACCGGCACAGGGACCCAATCGTCCTCCATCCGCACCGTTGTGGCCCCCATCGGAGTTGCAAAACATGGCCAGCAGCAGAACCACAGAATCAGCCCGCGGATTGGTGACATTCTCTCTCCCATCAGTGCCATCAGGATGCACCTTGAGTACTCTTCGACCAAGGGCCGAACCAGGAAACACCCTTTCGATGCAAGCTGGGCCCGGACGTGATCACATCCGGGCCCAGCTGGTTTCATTGAAATCCTCGAAGCGAAAGTAACGTCGTGAACTACGACGCGTATTTCACCGTTCAGCCGTAGGGCTTGGTCCGAGGAGTCGAGACTTCCTTGTTGGCGAGCAACTCATCGAGCGCCTTCTTGACGTAGTTCTCTCCCGAACGACGATTATCGAAAGCACCCTGGTAGAGGACCTTGCCATTCTTCATGATGAAGACATGCGGGGTTCTCTTGGCTCCGAATCGTTTCCCCACCTTGCCATCGAAGTCGGCGAGAATTTTGTGCTCGACTCCGTATTGCTTGGTGAACTTCTTGAGCCCCTCGATGGTGTTGTGCTTGGTCGAGCAAACCGAAAACCACTGAACATCCTTCGCCTTGTACTCGGCTGCCAACTTCTGGACCTTCTTGGCCTTGTACAGCGGCTTCACCGCAGGACACCCGGATTCGGTCCACTCCAGCACGATGTACTTGTCCTTGAAATCCGCAGATTTGAAGGATTTGCCATCGAGATCTTTCAGATCGAAGGACAACTCGGGAGTCTTCTTGACACTTTCATCGTCGGCCTTCAGCGCAGCACCACCGCACAAGCAGAGCGCCAGAGCCAAGATCGTTGCGACAATTCTCATCAGCCGCTTCCTTTCCATTTGCAGCAGCGCCTCGGGCTGCTGAGCAGTAGTACTTACTTCGGTTTCTTCTCCTGTGGCCCTTCGAGTGTGACCGCAGGCATTCCTGGGACCGGCCCTGCGGCCTTTCCCGGACTCGGTACCAGTGTGACACCCAGTAACCCCGGATGAAAGCCCAACCCCAGCTCCTGTAGCTCAAAACGGACCTGCCAGCCAACAGGTCGAGGATTCTCGACACTCGACTGCCGATTCCATCTCTCGACCCTGGCCTCGGAGATCAAGCCCTCCTCGATGCCATGAGGAAAAGCGATCCACTGCAGGGGAACTGCAGGTCGTCGATCGTCACCCCGGCGCGACCAGCGCACCACCCAGGTGCCCTTTCGAATCGGAGTGGATCCCGGCTCCGGGATCCACTGCTGCTCGAAGTGAAAGCCTCGAGCTTTCGCTGCAGCAACTGGATACCGATCTCTCCACCCGGCCAGCATCGAACTGCCACCTGTATCCATCGTGATGCTCTCGTCACCTCGCGAGATGCTCAACTCGGTTTCGCTCTTGCCGTAGATGCAAACCTTCTCACACACTTGCCAGATCACCTTCACCGGGATGGAAATCTTACTGAGATCATCGTCATTGGATCGGCTCGATGGAGTGAGGTTAAAACGTAGAAGAAATGGTTTGTTGTAGCCAATCGAGATCAGATCGCCCTCTTCGACCATGCGCTTTGGGACCGGAAAATCCGCTTCGCTGACCTTCCAACCCGCTGGCAACGACCAGATCACATCGGGAGCATCCCCTCCATCGCGAGAGGAGTGCCAGTATCCGTGCCAACCGGGTAACGGCTGGATCAACACACCAACCTGAAATGGAACTCCGGGCTGGAACTGCTTCACCGAGGAGAAGATGCCGATGGAGCAGGGATCTTCCGCTTCGAACTGATCGAGAACGCTGTCCTGAGCCGGCAGCACCGGAAAAACCAGTCCTGCGACGGCCAGCAGAAGGAGCCGCTTCAGCAGCGCTGGATGAGACTTGAGATTCATCATTACAGTTTTTCTACCACACGTCTGCAGCTTTGACTCGTTCGGTAGCGAGTGCCTCTTCGACACTCGGTGAGCATTCCAGTCCGATGAAGTCACGGTAGCCAAGATCCCACGCTTCCTTGAAAACACGGGAGTACTGGATCTCGCCGGTTCCCGGCTCCCTGCGGCCGGGGTTGTCGGCCAGTTGCAAATATCCGACCTGATCCCAACCCTCCCGCAGCCGACGGCACAGATCCCCCTCGGTGATCTGCATGTGGTAGAGATCCCAGTTGATCTTGACCATCGGAGAATTCACCTCCTGACAGATCCGCACCGCTGGCGGACTGCCGTAGAGGCAGTGCCCCTTGTGATCGACCCGGATATTCATCGGCTCCAGGATCAACATCACCCCGGCATCTTCTGCCATCGGAACGACTCTCTTGAGTCCGGTGATGATATTCTGATGCATCTGCTCCTGGGTCATTCCCGGCTGATCATTACCTCCCACCACCGTCATCTTGCGAGCCTTCAACTTCTTGGCGATCTCGATGGACGCGGCGATCTCCTGCTCAAATCGATCATGATTCTTCGGGTCGTTCAGTCCGGGAGAAAAGCCCCAGGCGGTGAACTGCGCCACTTCCACCCCGGTTTCATCGCACGCCTTGCGGATCTCTGCGATGTTCTTGCCGCGCCACGGCCACATCTCGACAGCGGGGTATCCCAACTTCGCTGCCGCACGAATCCGATCTTGATGGGGCCCACCACCGAATCCCCACATCTCGATGTTGACTGCAAATCGTGTCTTTCCCCAGGGTAGAGCTATGAATCCATCATCGCCTTGTACCGGAGATGCGCCTGCAACTCCGGTAGCGCTGACTGCAGCGAATGCCGCTGCGCTGGTCAGGAAATCTCGTCGGTCGATGGTCATCTCGGACTCCTCTCGCTTCCATGGAAAATCGTATCTGGTTTCAGTTTCGCTTCTGAACCGTGCCTCAGAGTTGTTCCTGAAGCAAGGGCGTGGTCGAGCCCGCGTGGACTGAACCCGCCAGATTCAGACCTGATAATCGATTCCGCTCTCCATCACCTCGACTCCAGGAAGCGACAATGCTGCCAGTTCCTCGACGATCTCGTTGTACTGATTCAACTTGAGGTGGACTGCGAGAAATCGTAACTGATCGGGATCCGGGGCCTTGGCTCGGTCCGCCTTGAATGTGCTCGGAGTCAGGTGCTTCGACGCATCTGCGAGCCATTGCAATCGCTCGGGAAAGGCGCACTCCAGCACCACGGTGGTCAGCCCCTTGACCTGGTGGCATCGATTCCAGATCTGATCCGTCGGCGCGGTATCGGTCACGATGGCGCAGGCGCACTGGTCGTCCTCGATGATGTAGGCAACCGTCTCGACGATGTGATCGACTGGAATCGCCGTGATGGTGATTCCTTCGACCTGAACCGCAACGCCTTCTTCGATGACATGAAGCCGGACCAGATCTCGGCCCGATTCCTCGCAGATGCGGATGAAGTCGGGCCAGTGTCGATCGTTGAGCATATCCTGGCGCAATGAGGCGATGGTGGTTTCAGTGCCATAGATGGTCACTGGAACATCGGAATCTCCGCCGACACCAAAGTGGGCATCGAGAAAGGTCGGCAAGCTGGCAACGTGATCGCTATGGGAGTGAGTGATGAAGAGATGCTGGATGGCCAGCTGCTGGGAGAGATCTGCATGAAAGCCAATACTACCGGCATCGATACAGATGTGCTGATCGATCAGGTAGGAACTGAGCAATTGGGCTGGACCCACGCCACCGATGGTGGAAGGCAATAACTGAAGCCTCACGGATCAATTCACCCTTCGATGGTCACTCGACTGGAGCCGCATGGCGATCAGCCGCGCCAACCCCAGCACCATCCGATAGACGGTTCGATCCTGCATCTCCAGCAGTTCCTTGAACTTGGCGATCGAGAAGGAGCGCAGCCGCGAACGAGAAACTGCCACCACACTGGCGGTATGACGATGATCACAAACCAGTCCCATCTCAGCGAAACTACTCAGATCTGAAAGCCTCGCCAGTACCTTTGGATTCTTCCCATCCGACTTGATCACATCGAGAGTTCCTTCGGCGATGATAAAAAAGTGTCCAGGGATATCCCCCTCGCTGATCACCACGTCCCCCGGCTCGACGATCACCTCCTGCGAAAACCCCAGCAATGCGCCGATCTCCTCGGGCTGCAACCCTTCGAACAGGGGTACCGACGAGTATCGCTCATATCTCGGAGCATCCATCGTTCCTCCAGATCCTTGATCGCCGTCTTCGAGTGACTTCATCCGACGAAATCTACAAGGAATACGCTACACCGACCCCTGCCATTCGACAACTGCCCATCCCTTTCAACAACAGCTAGAAACGTCGGACGAAGACGAGGAAGTACCCCGCCCATGAGCCTGGTCGAGAAGAAACAGCGGGGGCAGAAGCGGCCAAGCGTCGCAGGGGTTCAAGGGTTCAAGGGTGGATGTAGATCGGCGCGGGCGTGGATCCACACTTCTGTGGATCTGCTGCGGTGAATCAAGCGGCTGTAGATCAGCGGCAGTGGCTCAGGGGCAGCCTGGATAGGACAGGCAGCCGAGAGAATCCGCAGTGGAATCGAATCCGCAA